>CAYYDZ010000067.1:0-4296 GCA_964470715.1 uncultured Microthrixaceae bacterium
GACGAGCGCTTCGCCGACCTGCCCGACTGGGACTACGAGCCCAAGTACCGCACGGTCACCGCCGCCGACGGCACCGAGCTGCGCTTCCACTTCGTCGACGAGGGCCCGCGTGACGCCGCTCCGATCCTGCTCCTGCACGGCAACCCGTCGTGGTCCTACCTGTATCGCCACATGATCCGCGGCCTCGCCGACCGGGGCCACCGGGTGCTCGCCCTCGACCTCATGGGCATGGGCCGGTCCGACAAGCCCATGGCCCGCAGCGACTACACCCTGGCCGCCCACGTCGACTGGGTCGGCCAGTGGTTGACCGGCGAGAACCTGACCGGCGCCACCCTGTTCTGCCAGGACTGGGGCGGGATCATCGGCCTGAACGCCCTGCGCCTCCACCCCGACCGCTTCGACCGGGTGCTCGCCTCCAACACCGGCATCCCCGTCGGTGAGGGCGTGAACGCCTTCATGCAGCAGTGGCTCGACTTCAGCCAGGGCGTCGACGAGCTGCCCATCGGCTCGCTGCTGGACGGCGGCACGACTCGGGCCCTCACCCCCGCCGAGCAGGCCGCCTACGACGCGCCGTTCCCGGACGGGACCTACCAGGCGGCGGCCCTCCAGTTCCCCCTGCTCATCCCGTTGCAGCCCGACAATCCGGGCGTGCCGATGTGCGTGGAGACGTGGGCGTTCCTCGAGACCTGGACGAAGCCCTTCCTCACCGTGTTCGGCTCGGAGGACGCCATCTCCTACAAGCCCGGCGCCCACCGGAAGTTCCAGCGCTTGGTGCCGGGGGCCGCCGGCCAGCCCCACCAGGTCATCGAGGGCGCCAACCACTTCATCCAGGAGGACGTCCCCGACGCCCTGGTCGAGATCCTCGACCGGTTCGTGTCCGACTGACGAGGGACCCGCCGGCGACGGCGATCAGCACGCTCTCGGACCCGACCGGCTGAGCGCCTCGGCCACCACCTTCTCCATCGGCATCGAACGGCCGAGGCGCCAGGCGCGTGCCGTCGCGTCGGCGCCGAGGGCGTCGGTGATCCGTTGGACGCTCTGCTCGTGGAGCGGCTCCAGGAACGGGAGGATGGCGAGGCCGTTGGCGTCGCGCTGCATCTCGGCCGCGCCGTGCAGGAGCGCCGACCACTCGTGCTCGCCCTTCTCGCTCTCGAGGCTGGCCAGCAACTGGAGGCTCTCGGCGAGGCCACGGGCGTCGCGGATCGACCACCGCAACT
The DNA here is from genome assembly GCA_964470715.1 of uncultured Microthrixaceae bacterium. Taxonomy (GTDB): domain Bacteria; phylum Actinomycetota; class Acidimicrobiia; order Acidimicrobiales; family DATDAH01; genus JAEUJM01. Next base: position 1,218 of record CAYYDZ010000067.1, read on the forward strand.
CGAGGCTGCACGTCAGGTGCTCGACCGCGGCGTCGGTCTCGGCCCGCATGGTGGCGACCACGCCGAGGCTGAACTCCGCCCAGGCGATGCCCCACGGCTGGATCACCACCCGGGTGAGCTCCAGGGACTCGTTGAGCTTCTCCTCCATGGCGTCGATGTCGCCGTCGAGGAAGGCCACGAACGCCGCGCCGAAAAGGCCCATGCCGGTGAGGAAACCGTCACCCATCTCGCGTGCGATGGCGAGGCTCTCCGCGAACAGGTCCCGTGAGCGGTCGGCGTCGCCGAGGCTGAAGGCGACGTTGGCCTGCTCGGCCAGCGTCCACGCGAGCTGTTGGGCCGTGCCCCCGGCACGGACCTGGGGGAGCCCCTCGTCGATGAGCGCCATGGCGGACTCGAAGTCGCCGAGCAGTGCGACCAGCCAACCCTGCGCGCTGAGGGCGCGCCCCCGTTCCGGGGACGGCGCCGCCGGCGCCCGCTCGAGCAGGTGCGCCAGCCGGTGGGCGCCCTCCCGGTAGTGGCCCCGCACGTCCCAGAACGGCCAGAGGGCGGCGCCGATGCGGAGGCCCATCCGGGGGTCGCCCGCGCCGGCGGCGTGGTCGAGGGCCGACCGCAGGTTGTCGATCTCGGTCTCGACCGTGAGCAGCCAGTCGCGCATCGCCGCGGTCCAGAACCCGTCCCACGCCCGCTCGGCCAGGCCCAGGTGCCAGGCCAGGTGCCGGTCCCAGGTCGCCTCCACCTCGCCGGCCTCGAACAGCGCCTCCACCGCGAACTCCCGGATGGTCTCGAGCAGCCGAAAGCGGGTGCGGCCGGCGGCGTCGACGCCGGTGACCACCAGGGACTTGTCGACGAGTCCGGCCACGAGGTCGAGCACGGTTGCGGAATCGACCCCGTCGTCGTCGGAACAGACCGCCTCGACCGCCTCCAGGCCGGCACCCCCGGCGAAGACGCCGAGGCGGCGGAACACCCGCTGCTCGTCGGGCGAGAGGTGGTCGTGGCTCCACGCGATGGTCGCCCGCAGGGTGCGGTGGCGGTCGGGGGCATCCGGCGAGGCCGCGGCCAACGAGTCGAGGCGGTGCTCGAGGCGGTGCAGCAGGTCCTGGGGTGAGAGCACCCGGAGGCGTGCTGCGGCGAGCTCGATGGCGAGGGGCAGACCGTCGAGGCGCCGGCAGATCTCGCCGAGGGCGGCGGCGTTGTCGTCGTCGAGGGAGAAGCCCGGTCGGACGCGCCGGATCCGGTCGACGAGCAGCTCGACGGCCGGGGCCGCTCCGATGGTCTCCGCGGTCCCGGGGCCGTCGCCGGCCGGGAGCTCGAGGGGTGAGAGCGGGTACTCGCGCTCCCAGCGCAGGCGGAGGGCCTGGCGGCTCGTGACGATCAGACGGAGACCCGGCGCCGCCGCCAGCAGGTCGGCGAGTCCTGCGGCGGTGTCGATCACGTGCTCGAAGTTGTCGACCACGGCGATGACCTCGCGGTCTCCCAGCACGACCGCGGTGGCCTCGGCGAGGGAGCGGTCACCGCCCTCCTTCACGCCCAGGGCGGCGGCGATGGTGGGCAGCACGAGCGCCGCGGCGCGCAGACCCGTGAGGTCGGCGAGGGCGACGTGCCAACCGAGGTCGTCGCGGAGCCTCGTGCCCAGCTCCACCGCCAGACGGGTCTTGCCGCTTCCCCCCGGCCCGGTGATGGTGACGAGGCGGGCATCGGGCTCGGTGATGAGGTCGCGCAGCGTGGCCAGCTCGACGTCGCGGCCGATGAGCCGGGTCGGCGGGCTGGGCAGGACGTGGGCGGCGGGGACGGTGGCCGGGTCCGCCCGGCCCGTGGATTCGGACCCAGTTCCGTCGTGGGCCCCGGCCTCCTCGAATCGCTCGCTCAACAGGACGGCGAGGTCCGTCTCCAGCAGCTCCCGCAGCTCCTCGGTCGTCGAGAACGCGCGGTACGACGTCGACCCGTCGTCACGGATGCGTCCGAGGAGTTCGTCCAGGCGCCCTTCACGGTCCGGGGCCGGGTGCTTCAGGTAGACGAGCTTCGGGTGGTCGGCGGCGAGGTTCCACTCGTCCTCGAGGCCCGACACCTCCATGTCCGGGGCCACCCAGCCGTAGCGCTGCCAGTACAGCCCCACGAAGACGTGGCTCTGCTCGAGGTACGCGCGGTACAGCTCGGCGGGGGGATGGGGACGGGCGCCCAGCTCGAACATCACCGGCACCAGGCGCAGGCGGTCGATGGCGGCGCGGGCGGCGGCGCGCTCGGGTGCGAGCTCCTGAAGGGTGGAGCTGACGAAGACCCGCAGGCGCTGGTCCGGCGTCCGGATCACACGGAGATTCTGCCCGATCGGTGTGGGCGCGGGCCCGGGTTCCTGGGCCACGACATGGAGGTCCCCCAGGATCGGCGTGCGGTGCCTGCGGAGAACGGTCCTCGGGCTGCCGTGTCAGACCCGGTGGCCTCAGGAGAACCAGGGGTCCGGTAGGTTCGCCGCCGTGACTGAGGCAGCGAACGACCTGGTCCGCACCATGAGCGAGGGCGGGGTCACCACCGTCACGCTGGACGACGGCAAGGTGAACGCCCTGTCGCCGGCCATGCAGGCGGCGGTCCACGCCGGCCTCGACGTGGCCGAAGAGGCGGGCGACGCCGTGCTGCTCGTCGGACGCGAGGGCCGCTTCTCGGCCGGGTACGACCTGTCGCTGAGCGGCGACCCCGAGGCTTTCGTCGACCAGGTGCGCACCGGCTTCGAGCTGTGCGAGCGCCTCTTGGCCTTCCCCCACCCCGTCGTGATCGCCGCCACCGGTCACGCCATCGCCGGCGGGCTCTTCCTGCTGCTCTCGGGGGACTACCGCCTCGCCGCCGACGGCCCGTACAAGTTCACCGCCAACGAGGTGGCCATCGGCCTGCCCATCCCCACCGCCGCGGTCGAGATCTGCCGCCAGCGCCTCAGTCCGGCGGCGTTCGCCCGGGCCATCCCCCTCGCCGAGGTGTTCGGCCCCGACGACGTGGTCGCCGCCGGCATCGTCGAGCGGGTGGTGCCCGCCGACGAGCTCCTCCCGGCGGCGCTCGAGGTGGCGCAGCGCCTCGCCGGCCTCGACCGCAACGC
>CAYYDZ010000067.1:4396-7215 GCA_964470715.1 uncultured Microthrixaceae bacterium
CGATGAGTCTTGGGCTTGTATGGGGTCGTCATGTCCATGAGCGACCCCCTTGCCATCGAGACCGAGGCGCTGACCAAGCGCTTCGGTGACACCCACGCTGTCGCGGGGATCGACCTGCGCGTCGAGCGGGGCACGGTGTTCGGCGTGCTCGGCCCGAACGGCGCCGGCAAGACGACCACCATCCGCATGCTGGCCACCCTGCTCCAGCCCACCTCGGGGCGGGCGCGGGTGCTCGGCCACGACGTCGTCAGCGAGGCCGAGGCGGTGCGCCGCTCGGTCAGCCTGACCGGCCAGTTCGCCTCCGTGGACGAGGAGCTGACCGGCCGGGAGAACCTCGTCCTGCTCGGGCGGGTGCTCGGCCTGTCGAAGGCCGCCACCAGCGACCGGGCCGACGAGCTGCTCGACGCCTTCGGGTTGGCCGAGGCCGGCGACCGCCTCGCCAGCGAGTACTCGGGCGGCATGCGCCGGCGTCTCGACATCGCCGCCAGCATCGTGGTCACCCCCGAGCTGCTGTTCCTCGACGAGCCCACCACTGGGCTCGACCCCCGCAGCCGCAACCAGGTGTGGGAGATCGTTCGGGTGCTGGTCGGGGAGGGCACCACCGTGCTGCTCACCACCCAGCACCTCGAAGAGGCCGATCAGCTCGCCGAGCGCATCGCCATCATCGACCGCGGTCAGGTCATCGCCGAGGGCACCAGTGGTGAGCTCAAGAAGCTGGTCGGCACGGGCAGCCTGCGCGTCCGCCTCCACGACGCCGCGCAGCGCGACGAGGCGTCCCGGGTGCTGGCGGCAGCGCTCGACGCGCCCATCGTCGACGGCGGCGACCCCACCGTCCTCACCGCCCGGGTCGCCGACCCGGACCGGGTGGCCCACGCCCTGAGCGACCTGTCCCACGCCGGCGTCGCCCTCGACGAGTTCTCCCTCGGCCAGCCGAGCCTCGACGAGGTGTTCCTGACCCTCACCGGCCATCCGGCCGAGTCCACCGAGGAGGTGGCGGCATGACCGTGCTCGACACCGACACGCCGCTCGAGGAGTCGGCGCTGCGCTCGGCCGTCTCGACGGCCCCTCGCCCGCCCCAGCCCGGCGCGCTCTCCGCATCGCTCACCTTCGCCTGGCGGGCCATGCGCAAGATCAAGCACGTCCCCATGCAGCTGTTCGACGTGACCGCCTTCCCGATCATGTTCGTGCTGCTCTACACGTACCTGTTCGGTGGGGCGCTGGCGGGCTCGCCCAGCGCCTACCTCCAGCTGCTGCTGCCGGGCATCCTCGTGATGACCGTCACCTGGATCACGATGTACACCGGCCAGGCGCTCAACACGGACATCTCGAAGGGCGTGTTCGACCGGTTCCGCTCGCTGCCCATGTGGCGGCCGGCGGTGCTGGTGGGGATGCTCCTCGCCGACACCGTCCGCTACACGATCGCCTCGGTCGTGGTCATCACCGTGGGCGTCATCCTGGGCTTCCGTCCCGACGGTGGCCCGCTGGGCGTCGCCGCCGCCGTGCTCCTTCTCCTGGTGTTCTCGTTCGCCCTCTCGTGGGTGTGGACGGTCGTCGGGCTGAAGGTGCAGAAGCCCGACACCGTGCTCCAGGTGAGCATGACGGTGCTCTTCCCGCTGACCTTCGCCAGCAACGTGTTCGTGGCCGTCGACACCATGCCGGGTTGGGTGCAGGCCTTCGTGCGGGTGAACCCCGTCACCCACCTCACCACCGCCTCCCGCGGCCTGATGCACGGGCTGCCGGTGGGCGCCGAGGTCGGGTGGGTGCTGCTGTGGAGCGCCGGCCTGGTGCTGGTGTTCGCGCCGATCACCATGCGGCTCTACAACACCGAGCGTTAGGCCACCCTCCGCCGTCGTGGCCGCCGAGCTCCTCTTCGCCACCAGCGACCGCGCCCACGGCTACTTTCCCGGCGGCCTCTCGCCCTCGGACGAGGTCCTGCGCGACGCGGTCGAGCGCCGAGGGCGGTCGGTGGTGCCCGTGGTTTGGGGTGGGCCCGTGCCGCGTGGCGCCTCGGTGGTGCTCCGTGCCACCTGGGACTACGTCGACCAGCCCGAGCGCTTCGCCCGCTGGCTCGACCACCTCGACGAACAGGGCGCCACCGTGGCGAACCCCACGCGGACCGTGCGCTGGAACATGCACAAGCGCTACCTGGCCGATCTCGAGGCCCGGGGCGTCCCCATCGTCCCCACCCGCCTGCTCGCCCGGTCGAGCCCGGTCACCCTCGACGACGTTCGTCGCGCCACCGGCTGGGACGACGTCGTGGTGAAACCCGCCATCGGGGCGACCGCTCGCCTGACCGTGCAGGAGGCACGCGAGGGGCGGGAGGCGACCGCCGCCCACCTCGCCGCACTCGTGGCGGAGGAGGACGTGCTGGTGCAGCCCTTCGTGGCATCGGTGGTCACCGATGGCGAGGTGTCGGTCATGGCGGCGGCGGGGACGCCCACCCACGCCGTGCGCAAGCGGGCGAAGGACGGCGATTGGCGGGTGCAGATCAACTTCGGTGGCACCGACGAGCGCATCGGGCTGGACGACGAGCTGGCCGCCGCCGCCCGTCGGGTGCTCGCCGCCCTCGATGACGTGCCGACGTACGCCCGGGTGGACCTGGTCCGGTACGACGGCGAGCTGCGCCTCATGGAGCTCGAGCTGATCGAGCCCGACCTCTTCCTCGACCGCGCGCCCGAGGGCGCCGAGGTGCTGGCCGACGCCCTGCTGGCCTCGGGGTGATCGGGCCGCGGCCCCCTGCCGTCGTGATTAGCGTCTGGTCGTGCCCGACGAGCGTTCGCACCTGCTGACCACCGCGGAGATGGCCCGGTTCGTGGCCG
>CAYYDZ010000067.1:7315-9427 GCA_964470715.1 uncultured Microthrixaceae bacterium
CCCGACGAGCGTTCGCACCTGCTGACCACCGCGGAGATGGCCCGGTTCGTGGCCGCGGGGATGCTCCGCTTCGAGGCCCTCGTGCCCGACGAGATCAACCAGGCCGCCCTGGAGCTGTTCAGCCAGACCGGCATGGCCGACATGTTCCGGCCCAAGCCGAACAGCGGCACCCCCCTGGCCGAGCTGTACCCGGACCCGTCGCCCATCGGGGCCATGCTCCGCCTCCCCCAGATCCAGGGGATCATCACCAGCCTCGTCGGGCCCGACCCGCGGTACGACCACGACTGGGTGCACGTGCGTCTGCCCGGCGACCTCGTCGACCAGCACCTCCACCAGGACGCCATCATCGACACCACGCTGGCCTTCGACGTCCAGCTCTTCTGGTTCCCCCACGAGGTGCGTCCGGGGGAGGGCGGCACCGGCTACATCCCGGGCTCCCACCTGCGGGTGGTGAACGAGTTCGACGTCGCCCGCTACCAGAACCTCGTGGGCCAGCGCGACGTCGTCGGTCCGGCGGGCACGGTCGCGGTCTTCCACCAGGGCCTCTGGCACCGGGGGCGGGCCAACGCCGGCGACGCGCAGCGGTGGATGTACAAGATCCGCCTGAACCCCACCCAGCCCCAGGTGCGCCACTGGGACCTCGCCGACTTCGACGAGGTGAACGGCCACCCCCACGACCACATCTTCGCCACCTACCAGGACAGCACCGCGGCGGCGCTGTTCCGGGCGCCCCAGCCGTGGTTCGAGCACGGGGCCAGTCGCCTCGAGACCGTCAACCGCTCGCGGCTGTGGCGCTACCTCACCGGCGACGACCAGTTCGACTCGGACTGGTACCTGACCCGCACGAGCGGCCGTCAGGGCATCGACGCCGCCACGGCGGGGGTCGGAGTACCCGGCGCCGAGGGAGGGGCGGGCCGATGAGCACCCGCCAGCAGGTCCTCGTCCTCTACCTCGCCTCGAGTGCGTTGGACGGCGCCGTGGTCGGTTGGGCCCGCTACGACGGCGACCAGCCCGGGCCCACCCCGCCCGTGTCCGACAAGCCCAGTCCGCCCTATGCGACCGGCGTCGACGCCCTGCGCGACGGCTGGCGTCTCTTCCAGGCGTCGCCGCTGCAACCGCCGGCGCCCGGGGCCGAGCGCCGCACCAGCTACCTCCAGCACGAGTTCCTCTTCGAGCGCGTGGTCGAGGTCTGAGCGGCGCTCGGGCTACGTCGCCCCCCGCTGATCCGGCGGTGCGCCGAGCGGAGAATGGGCGGAAGATGGTCGGCGCAGGTTTCGCCACCCGACCGGCAAGGAGGTTCCGCCGTGGCCGAGCTCGCAGCCTCCCCTGAGGAGGACCTGGAAGACGGTCGTCGCGCCGCCACCCCCGACGGCGACAACCTGGTCCTCGACTACGCCCGCGCCGAGGCCGCCGCCTTCGGGGCCATGACCGCGGCGGCGGGCGGTCGCCTGCTCGACGACGACGAGGCCGGCCTGCACCTGCGGGACATGGGTGTGGGCACCCCCTTCGGCAACGTCGCCATGCTCACCCGGCCGGTCGCCGACGCCGACACGCCCGCCGTGATCGAACGCCTGCGCTCGTTCTACGACGGCCACCCCGGCGGCCCGTTCCTGGTGTTCTCGCCGTGGCGCACCACGGACTGGTCGGCCTCGGGCTTCGTGCGGGTGGGCCACCCCCCGCTCATGTTCCGACCGGTCGGCGAGGCCAGGACCACGGCCGAGGGTCTCCGGGTGGTGCAGGTCGCCGACGAGGACACCCTCGCCGACTTCGAGCGCACGCTGATCGAGGCCTACCCCACCCCCGAGATGCAGCCCTGGCAGCGCGGGGCGATGTTGGCGCCCGGGGTCCTCGACAGCAACTGGCGCTTCTTCGTGGGCTACGAGGGTGACGAAGCAGTCGCGACCGCGGCGGGGTACGTGTCGCCGGCGATCACCCTGATTGAGCTCGTGTCGACCCGTCCCGAGGTGCGCGGGCGGGGCTACGGCGCCGCCCTCACCGCCGCGGCCAGCGTGGTGGCGCCCGATCGGCCCGCCATGCTCATCGCCAGCGACGACGGCCGCGGCGTCTACGACGGCCTGGGCTACCTGCCGCTCCAGCGCCACACCCTGTGGC
>CAYYDZ010000067.1:9527-10694 GCA_964470715.1 uncultured Microthrixaceae bacterium
CGCGGCGTCTACGACGGCCTGGGCTACCTGCCGCTCCAGCGCCACACCCTGTGGCTCGGCTTGCGCTGACCCGGAACTGGCTCCCGATCCGACCGCCAGAGCGATCGAATCGGCAGCCAGAACGGGTGGTTCCGATGGTGAGCGCACCGGGGTCGCGCTGGCGGGATCGGCTGGAGGGGCGCATGCTGACGGGGTGGGGGTCGTGCTGACGCCCCGCCCGGTGGCGGGGTCGGTGGACGAATTGGTCGCGGGGGCGAGCCGGCGTGAGCCGTGGGCGCCGGCGGCGTCGCGCTCGACCACGGCGTTCGAGCGGGTGGTGATCGACGGCGAGCCCTTCCTGCTGAAGCACCTGCACCTCGACGACGACTTCATCGGCCGCACCACCGGCGACATCGGCTGTCGACCGTTGCGGGCGTGGGAGGCGGGCCTCTACGACGTGGCGCCCGACCACATCGACCACGGCGTGGTGGGCGTCGCCGCCGGCGACGGCCGCAACGGCTGGGGGACGGCGCTGCTCATGCGCGACCTGTCCGCATCGTTGGCCTCCACCGGCGATCGTCCCTTCACCGAGGACGAGCACGTGGCCTTCCTCGGGGCGATGGCGGCGATGTGCGCGGCGACGTGGGGGTGGGAGGACGACCTCGACCTGCTGGCCTACCCCCGTCGCTGGGAGTTCTTCGCCGAGGCGACCCTCGTCGGCGAGCAGGCCCTCGGGTGGCCCGAGCGGGTGCCCGAGATCGCCGACGAGGGCTGGCGACGCTTCTTCGCCGCCGCGCCGGCGCCGGTCGCCGAGGGGGTGCGGGCGCTGTGGAGCGACGTCGGCCCCCTCGCCGATGCCCTCGCGGCCACCCCGTCGTGCTTCCTGCACGGCGATTGGAAGAACGGCAACATCGGGCTCGGCGCCGACGGCCGGGTCGTGCTCATCGACTGGGTGTACCTGGGCGCCGGCCCGGCCTGCCACGAGCTCGGCTGGTATCTCGCCCTCAACCGGGACCTGATCCCGGCGAGCCGGTCCAAGGAGGACGTCATCGAGGAGTTCCGCTCCGCCCTCGAGGCCGCCGGCGTGGCCACCGACGACTGGTGGTCGCGGCAGCTCCCCCTCGCCCTGCTGGGGACACTGGTGCAGTTCGGCTGGGAGAAGGCGTACGGCGACGCCGACGAGCTCGG
>CAYYDZ010000067.1:10794-14095 GCA_964470715.1 uncultured Microthrixaceae bacterium
CGCGGCGGTCGCGGCCGGCGGGCATCCAGTTGGGGCCGGCGGTGGCGTCGATGCGGGCCATGAGAGTGGGGCCGGCGGGCTCGACGAGATCGAGGAAGGCCCGGGTGCGGTCCTCGCCGAGATGTTCCCACGCCGCCGCGCACAGCGAGTCGAGGCGGTCCTCGAGGCCCTGGCGGTAGGCAATCCCGGCGGTGGTGACCACCGCGTCCTGGGCGAGGCCCCGGCGTTCGAGCTCGGCCAGGGCCACGGTGAGGGCGGCGTCGTCGGCACCGCGGCTGCGGGCGACCCAGTGGTCGTCGTAGGCCCGCCACGCGCCGTCGAGCACGCCGGCCATGTCGCCGGTCAGGTCTTCGGCGATCTGGATGGCCCAGTGGGTGTCGCCCCGCCACTCACGGATGCAGTTGACCGCCAGCCAGGCCGACAGCAGCGGGTCGTCGGCGGTGCGGGGCCAGGCGCGGTGCGCGGCGAAGAGAACCCGTCCGGCGACCGGGAGGGCGTCGGCGGCGGCCCAGAGCGGTTCGGCCAGCTCGCCGAGGCCGTCGCAGAGCTCAGGCACGTAGCGGCGCAGCCCGGCGACGACGGCCTCGTCGCGTACGCGGGCGGCCTCGGCGAAGGTCGTGCGCTCGCGGCAGAGGTCGAGCGAGACGGCCACGAACGCGGGATGGATGGAGTAGAAGGCGGCCGTCACCACGTCGTTGCCCGCCGCCCCGAGCGGCGCCCCGCGGGAGGCGATGTAGTAGCCCAGCCCGTCGGGCACGCCGAGCGCTGCGTAGGCGGCGATGGCCTCGGGCTCCCAGTAGATCCATCCGACCAGGCGGTGCGACGCCTTTCCCGCACGTCGGCTCAGTTCGACCCAGTCGGTCGGGGACGCCCCGACCGGCCTTGCGGTGGACGGGGAGGTCAGCTCAGACCTTCCGGCCCAGGAAGGCGGCGAGCTGGTCCGCGGTGCTCGCCCCCTCGGGCGCCGGCTGCTCGGGGCCGAACACCGTGCCTTCCTCAGAGCGGAAGGCCGGTTGGATCATCATCTTGGACGCTTCCAGCAGCTGGGCGGCGAGCTCGGGCGCCAGGTCGGTGTCCTGGCCGGTGGCCTTGGCCACGTCCCACGCGTGGGTGAAGGTGTCGGTCATGGCGAGGCCCATCACCGCGGCGCCCGGCATGTCGCCGAAGGGCAGCGAAACCATCTTCTGGAGGGCGCCGTCGGCCTGGAAGGCCTCGACGCACTGGCGGGACTCGTCGTCGAAGCTGGCCACGAAGTCGCCGGACGCGTAGTCGACCTCATCGCCACCGGGCTGCTCACCACGAAGAGCCGTGCTGAAGAACTTCTGGCCGCCGACGATGTGGTTCACCACGTCGCGCACCTTCCACTGGGCGCACGGCGAGGGTGCGTCGAGCTGGTCCGGGCCGACGCCGGCCAGCACCGACCGGGTGGTGGCGATGGCTTGTTCGAGTGGCTGGGTCGACATGGCGGGCTCCTCGGGTCATCGGGCGGGCGCCACCCTACGACGGCGCTCGGGTGCCTGCCGCTTCCCTCGAGCCGGGAATCCCGCGGAACCGCTCCGGGTTGGACCCGCCGTGCGCATCGATGTGTGGTCCGACGTCATCTGCCCCTGGTGCTACCTGGGTGCCCGCCGCCTGCACCGGGCCGTCGAGCAGCTCGGCTGGCAGGACGAGGTGCAGGTCCACTGGCGCGCCTACCAGCTCGACCCCTCGGCCTCCCGCGAGCCCGGCGACCTGCGTGAAGCCATCAACCGCAAGTACGGCCCCGGCTCCTTCGACGGCATGACCAAGCGCCTCACGGCGCTGGGCGTGCCCGAGGGCATCGACTACCGCTTCGACCTCGCCCTGCGGGTCAACACCCTCGACGCCCACCGCCTGCTCTCGTGGGCCCACACCGCCGGCGTGGCCGAGCAGGACGCCCTGTACGAGCGTCTGTTCCTCGCCTACTTCACCGAGGGGGCCAACGTGGCCGACCACGAGACCCTCGTGCGACTGGCCGCCGACGCCGGCCTCGACGCCGCCGCCGCCGCCGAGGTGCTCGCCACCGGGGCGTTCGCCGGCGAGGTGCAGGCCGACCTCGATGCCGCCCGCGATCGCGACATCCACGGCGTGCCCAACTTCGTCATCGAGGACCGGCTCTCCATCCCCGGCGCCCAGGAGGTCGAGACCATGGTCCTGCTCCTCCAACGGGCCCGCGAGCGCCTCACCGCCGGCGCCTGACGCCGCCCGTTCAGCTGAGGTCGGTGGCGGCGGGCACGCAGGCGGTTGGCTCGGGGCCGCCCTGTTCGGCGAGCCAGGCGAGGGTTTCGCACACGCTGGGGCCGAGCACCGTGTCGTGCCCCTCGCCGGCGTAGAGCCGGTAGGTCAGGTCCACGCCTTGGTCCTCGAGGCTCGCCACCAGGTCGTCGGTGAGGAACTGCGGGACGTCCTGGTCCTCGCTGCCCTGGACGACGAGGAGCGGCCCCTCGCGGGGCTCCAGGTCGGGGTCCCCCACCTCGGCGAGCAGGCGGGACAGGCGCTGCATCTCGGCGTCGGGCATGGCGAAGAGGTCGCCGGCGGGCTCGTCGCGCAAGACGTCGAGGGCATCGAGGAGGCAGCCCGACTCGAGGAGCAGGTCCAGGTGGGGGCGAGCGGCCGGACCGAGGAGGGCGCCGACGTCGATGGACTCGTCCACCGTGCTGAGACCGGCCAGGAAGTAGACGCCGTAGGCGACGTCGGCGGGGACGGCGCCGAGGGCGATGCCGGGCAGGGCGAGCTGCAGGTTGCTCGACGGTGCGATGGCCACGGTGGCGGCGAGGTCGAGGTCGGGATGGCGGGCGGCGGCCCGGGTGGCGAAGAGCGCCGCCTGCCCGCCCTCGGAGTGGCCGACCGCGAACCATGTCGGCGCGAGGTCGGCGTTCAGCGAGCGGGCGGCGGGCACGATGTCGGCCACGGCGTTCCCGAGGTCCTCGCCCACGGAGTACGAGTGCATCCCGGGTGTGCCCAGGCCGACGAAGTCCGAGGCGGCGACGGCGTAGCCGGCCTCGAGGAACCAGCGCACCTGCTGCGCATACTCGTTGTAGAAGAGGTTGGGGTGGAGTGACGGAGCGCAAGGGTCGGCCACCCCGGAGGTGCCGTGCGCCCACGAGAGCACGGGCCAACCGCCCTCGGGAGGGTCGCCGGCGGGGACGATCAGGGTGCCGCTCACTGGCCGGTCGGCGCCGGTTCGATCGGTCGAGTGGTACAGCAGGTCGGTGCGAAGCGCGCCCTCGAACTCCTCACTCGGGGCAGTGGCACCGACCGCGATGACCTGACCGGGCTCGCC
>CAYYDZ010000068.1:0-13978 GCA_964470715.1 uncultured Microthrixaceae bacterium
TCAGCCCAAGCGCTCGATCACGGTGGCGTTGGCCTGGCCGCCGCCCTCGCACATGGTCTGGAAGCCGTAGCGACCACCGGTCGACTCGAGGTCGTGCAGCAGGGTGGTCATGATGCGCACGCCGCTGGCGCCGAGGGGATGGCCGATGGCGATCGCGCCGCCGCGCGGGTTGTAGCGCTCGGGGTCGGGCTGGAACTCGCTGGCCCACATGAGGGCGATGGCGGCGAAGGCCTCGTTGCACTCCATGGAGTCGAAGTCCGAGATGGACATCCCCGACCGCTCCAGCAGCTTGCGGGTGGCGGGGTTGGGCGCCGACAGCACGAGGTACGGGTCCTCGGCGGCCACCACGAGGTGGCGGAACGCGGCCCGGATGGGCAGGCCGTTGGCCTCGGCGAACTCCCGGCTGGCGATGAGCATGGCCGCGGCGCCGTCGGAGATCTGCGAGGCGTTGCCGGCGGTGATGTCCGGGGCGGTGTCGGGATCCCAGCTCATGGCGCTCGGCAGCTTGGCCAGGCTCTCCATCGTGCTCTCGGGGCGGATGCCCTGATCGCGATCGAGCACCTCCCCGGTGAGGTTGCCCTCCTCGTCCTTCAGGGGGACCGGCACGAGCTCGTCGGCGAACCAGCCGTTCTCGGTGTTCTCCCACGCCCGGCGGTGGCTCTCCACCGCGAAGGCATCCATGTCGTCCCGGGTGACGCCGAACTTCTCGGCGAGGATCTGGCTCACCTCGAACTGGGTCGGGTGGAAGCGACCGCCCACGGCGGCGATCCAGTCGGCGCTGAAGGGCCCGACGCCGCCCTTGGCGTTGGAGCCCATGGGCACGCGGCTCATGGACTCGACGCCGCAGGCGATGGCCACGTCGTACGAGCCGGCCATGACCGCCTGGGCCACGAAGTGCACCGCCTGCTGCGATGAGCCGCACTGGCGGTCGACGCTGGTGGCGGGGACGTGCCAGGGCAGGCCGGCGCCGATCCAGGCGTTGCGGGCGATGTTGTTGCTCTGCTCCCCCACCTGGTTCACACAGCCGCCGACGACGTCGTCGATGCGGCCGGGGTCGACCTGATTGCGGTCGAGCAGCGCCTTCAGGGTGAACCCGAGCAGGTCGGCGGGGTGCCAGGTGGCCAGCGCCCCCTTTCGCTTGCCGATGGGCGTGCGCACCGTGTCGACGATCACCGCTTCGCCCAACATTGGCTCCTCCTTCGTCGGAGCGCCTTCGGCATCCGGTTCGACCTCAGCGCTGCTCCGCTCCGCTGCGCAACGTAGCCCGACGACCCGCACCGCTCGACGCATAACCTGCCCGCCATGTCGCATCAGATGGACCCTGCGTTCCTCGACCTCCCCCTCCGCGCCCTCGCCGACGCCGCCCTCCAACGGGCACGCGAGCTGGGGGTGGAGCACGCCGACTTCCGCCTCGAACGGTTGGTGGGCCAGAGCATCCGCCTGCGTGACGGCAACCTCCAGGGCGCCCAGGACAGCGAGGAGCTCGGGTTCGCCGTGCGGGTCGTGGCCGACGGCACGTGGGGCTTCGCCGCCACCATCGAGCTGACCCCGGAGGCCGCCGCCCGGGCGGCCGAGGAGGCCGTCGCCGTGGCCAGGGTCTCGGCCGCCATCAGCACCGAGCGCATCGAGTTGGCCGACGAGCCCGTGCACGCCGACGTCACGTGGGTGTCGAGCTACTCGATCGACCCACGCTCGGTCCCGCTGGCCGAGAAGGTGGCCCTGCTCGGGGACTGGAGCCGGCGTCTCCTGGCCGCCGACGCCGTCGACCACGTGAGCGCCGGGGTCGAGCAGGTGGTGGAGAACAAGTTCTACGCCGACCTGGCCGGCACGGTGACCACCCAGCAGCGAGTGCGCCTGCACCCCGTGCTCGAGGCGCACGGCCATGACGAGGCCACCGGGCGCTTCGACTCGATGCGCACCATCGCCGCTCCGGTCGGCCGCGGTTGGGAGTACCTGGCCGGCGGTCCCGGTGGCACGCCGGCGGTGTGGGACTGGAACACCGAGCTGGCCGAGCTCCCCACCCTGCTCGCCGAGAAGCTGGCGGCGCCGTCGGTGGAAGCCGGCACCTACGACCTCGTCATCGACCCGTCCAACCTCTGGCTCACGATCCACGAGTCCATCGGCCACGCCACCGAGCTCGACCGGGCCCTGGGCTATGAGGCCAACTACGCCGGCACCTCGTTCGCCACCTGGGACAAGCTGAACACCCTCGAGTACGGGTCGCCCATCATGCACGTCACCGGCGACCGGACGGTCGAGCACGGCCTCGCCACCATCGGCTACGACGACGAGGGCGTGGCCACCCGATCGTGGGACCTCGTCCGCGACGGCACCCTCGTCGGCTACCAGATCGATCGGCGCATGGCGCACCTCCAGGGCCTCGGGCGTTCCAACGGCTGCGCCTACGCCGACTCGCCGGGGCACATCCCGATCCAGCGCATGGCCAACGTGTCGCTGCAGCCGGCCGCCGACGGTCCGGACACCGCCGGGCTCATCGCCGATGTGGAGGACGGCCTCTACATCGTCGGCGACCGGTCCTGGTCGATCGACATGCAGCGCTTCAACTTCCAGTTCACCGGCCAGCGCTTCTTCCGGATCCGCGACGGCCGGCTGGCCGGCCAGGTGCGCGACGCCGCCTACCAGGCCACCACCACCGACTTCTGGGGCTCGATGGACGCGGTCGGCGGACCGCAGACGTGGGTGCTGGGCGGCGCCTTCAACTGCGGCAAGGCCCAGCCCGGCCAGGTCGCCCCCGTCAGCCACGGATGCCCGTCGGCGCGGTTCCGCCAGGTCCGGATACTCAACACCGAGCAGGAGGCGGGCCGATGACCTCGTCCTCGACCCCCTCGCCGCAGGACCTCGTCGAGGCCGGCCTCGCGGCCTCCACCGCCGACGCCTGCATCGTGCTGGTCGAGGTCTCCGCCAGCGCCAACCTGCGCTGGGCCAACAACACCCTCACCACCAACGGGCTGATGCACGGCGGCGACGTCACCGCCATCTCGTTCGTCGTCGGCGCCGAGGGCACCGCCACAGCCTCGGTCTCGCGCAGCGGGACGACGATCGACACCGTGCGGGAGGTGGTGGCCGCGGCCGACGCCGCCGCACGGGCCAGCGAACCCGCGGAGGACGCCGCCCCCCTCGTCGAGGGCGAGGCCGCCGCCGACTGGGCCGATCCACCCGCCACGACCTCGATCGGCGTCTTCGACACGTTCGCCCCTGCGCTCGGCGAGGCCTTCGGCCGGGCCGGCGCCGCCGGCCGGGTGCTCTACGGCTACGTCGAGCACACCGTCGACACCGTCTACCTCGGCTCGACCACGGGACTGCGGCGGCGCCACGTGCAGCCCACGGGCCACGTCGGCGTCACCGGCAAGTCGTCCGACCTCACCCGTTCGGCCTGGGTCGGCCAGTCCACCCGCGACTTCGCCGACGTCGACGCGCTGGCGCTCGACGCCGAGCTCGCCCGCCGCCTCGGCTGGGCCGAGCGCAGCATCGACCTGCCCGCCGGCCGCTACCCGACCATCCTCCCGCCGGCCGCGGTGGCCGACCTCATGATCTACGCCTACTGGGTGGCCGGCGGCCGCGACGCCCACGAGGGCCAGACGGTGTTCGCCAAGCCCGGCGGTGGCACCCGGGTCGGTGAGCGGCTCTCGCAGCGGCCCGTGCGCATCTCCTCGGACCCCACTGCGCCCGGCCTCGAGTGCGCCCCGTTCTCCCTGGCCTCGTCGTCGAGCAGCGAGGCCAGCGTGTTCGACAACGGCCTCGCGCTGGGTCGCACCGACTGGGTGGCCGACGGCACCCTCCAGGCCCTGATCCAGACCCGCCACTCGGCCGGGCTCACCGGCCTGCCCCTCACCCCTGGCATCGACAACCTGCTGGTGTCGGTCGACGGCACCACCGGCGGGGTCGACGACCTCGTGGCCGGCCTCGACGACGGCCTGCTCCTCACCTGCCTCTGGTACATCCGCGAGGTCGACCCCCAGACCCTCCTGCTCACCGGCCTCACCCGCGACGGCGTGTACCGGGTCGAGGGCGGCGAGATCACCGGCGCGGTCAACAACTTCCGCTTCAACGAGAGCCCCGTCGCCCTGCTCGACCGCTTCACCGCGGCCGGCGCCACCGTGCCGTCGTTCTCCCGCGAGTGGGGCGACTACTTCCCCCGCACGGCCACACCGCCGCTGCTCGTCCCCGACTTCAACATGTCGAGCGTCAGCGAGGCGCAGTAGTCCATCAGGGGAGGGTGCGCCAGGCGATGGGGAGCCAGATGAACCAGCGGGGGCGGGTGAGCAGCTCCTTGCCGTCACGGTCCGTCGCTCGGGCCTCCCAGCGGGCCACCACCAACGCGTAGACCGCCAGGGCCGTGATGGACGAGGCCATGAAGGGCACCACCAGCCCCGCCACGAACCAGAGGAGGAACACCCAGAGCACCACCCGCCGCACGATGGCGTTCAGCGCGTCGGCGTCGTCGACCACTTCGACGTCCTCGGGGTCCTCGTGGGTGACGTCGGGCAGGCCGGTGTAGATGAACGTGCGCTTGCGGTCCCGCAGCCATCCGCCGAGGGCCGCGGCAACGGCGGCCACCACGGGCAGAGCCACGAGCTGCACCACGAGGACACCGGCAGCGATCCGGTCGTCCGGATCGCGCCGCGACCACAGCAGGACGCGCTCGGGCACCACCACCAGCGCCACCAGGGCGAACCCGGCGGCCAGCCGCCGGAGGTAGCCCGTCAGCGGAACGAGCCGCCCGCCGGCGTCGACCGGATCGTCTCCGGAGGAAGCGGCGCGGGTCACACGGGTTGGCCGAGGAGGAAGGTGGCCGAGAGGCCCTCACCCCAGGTGGCCAGGTCGGGCGCCTTGGGCAGGCCGAGGGAGCGCAGTTCGTCGGCCAAGGGGCCGTCGCCCAACTCGAGGGTCACCTCGGCCGCGTCGACGAAGCCCGTGCCCATGTCCATGGACAGCGGCGTGGCGTAGGCCACCCCGTCGACGTACGAGTAGCTGTCGGCCTCGAGGCGCTCGGGCTCGTCGAGCGCCTCGGCGCGGGGCAGGGTCAGCGCGATCGCGAAGTGGCCGCCCATGGTCAGACGGAACGACACCGTGGTCTCGGTGTAGTCGACGTCGAGCACCTCCACCGTCTTGGGGAAGCCCATGACCAACCTGCCGGCCTCGGAGGTGAAGTCCTGGTCCACCGGCATCCGGTAGACGAACGAGCCGATGACGTCGTCGGGGGCGCCGACGGGTCGGGCGAGGAACCCGAGGTTCAGCTCGTTGTAGTCACCCCAGGGGTTCTGGCGGTAGTCGCAGGCGGCGATGATCAACTGGGCCTGGCCAGGGGCCACCTCGACCACCTCGAAGGCGTCCCCGGGGAGCAGCGCCGTCGCGACATCGGCGGGCACCGTGAACAACAGGGTGGCTGCGTTCATCTCGGCCACCTCCATCGGGAAGGTGATCTCCCGGCCCTGGATCTCGCCCCACACGGTCGTCGTCGTGTCCATGCCGCGGACCGTAGCCCGCGCTCAGCGCCTGCCCGACGCCCCCGCCGCGGCCTCGATGATGGAGGCGATGGTGATGGGCGACTCCGGGGCGACCACGGGCTTGCCCGACGAGCGCTCGCTCACGTCGACCCCGGCGGCCTCGGCCCGCAGGGCGCCGACGGTGCACTGCTCGCGAGGGCGGTGGGCGAAGGGGTCGTAGTGGAACTCGCGCACCGCGTTCAGGTGGGTCATGAGATCGATCTCGTCGTCGGGGATGCCCTCGAGCGTGGCCGCGAGCAATTCCGGTGACTGCGGCCAGGTGGAGTCGGAGTGGGGGTAGTCGCACTCCCAGCAGATGTGCTCGACGCCGATGTCGTGGCGGTTCTTCAGCCCGAACTGGTCGTCGATGAAGCACGTGATGACCCGGTCGAGGAAGACCTCGCTCGGCAGGTGGTCGCCGAAGTCGCTGCCCGTCCACGCCTTGTGGTGCTTGTAGACGTAGTCGGCCCGCTCGAGGAAGTACGGGATCCACCCGATGCCGCCCTCGGACAGGGCGAAGCGCACCTTGGGGAACTTCGTCAGCACCCGTGACCAGAGCAGGTCGGCGGCAGCCTGCACCATGTTCATGGGCTGGAGGGTGATCATCACGTTGATGGGGGCCTCCATAGAGGTCACCACCATCTGCGAGGACGAGCCGATGTGGAGGCACACGACGGTCCCCTCGTCGGTGCAGGCCTGCCAGAAGGGATCCCAGTGGGGAGAGTGGAAGCTGGGCCAGCCCAGCTTCTCGGGGTTCTCGGAGAACGTGATGGCCCGGCAGCCCTTGGCCGCCACGCGACGCACCTCGGCGGCCATGAGCTCGGGGTCCCAGATCGCGGGAAGCGCGAGGGGGATGAAACGGCCTGGGTAGGCGCCGCACCAGTCGTCGATGTGCCAGTCGTTGTAGGCCTGGAGCATGGCCAGGGCCACGTCCTTGTCCTCGGTGCGGGCGAAGAGCTGGCCGCAGAACTGGGGGAAGGACGGGAAGCACATCGAGCCCAGCACGCCGTTGGCGTTCATGTCGGCCACCCGCTGGTGGATGTCGTAGCAACCGGACCGCATGTCGGCGAACGCGGTCGGCTCGATGCCGTACTCCGCCGGCGGCCGACCCGCGACGGCGTTGAGGCCGATGTTGGGCAGTTCCTGGCCCTCGTAGGTCCAGACGTCGGTGCCGTCGTCCTTGGTGATCACCCGCGGCGCGAGGTCCGCGTACTTGGTCGCCAGGCGGCCCTCGAACAGGTCGGGCGGCTCGACCACGTGGTCGTCCACGCTGACCAGGATCAGGTCTTCGGTGCGCACGGCATCCTCCTCGGCCTGCGGTGTCGGCAGCGGACCCCCCGCCGCTCCGTGACGCGCACCCTACAGAAGACGCGCCGCACCCCCGGCCCGAGGGCCGGGGGTGCGGGTGGAACTGCTGCGCCGCCGTCGGAGCGGCCGGACGGTCAGGCGGGCGTCACCACGAACGTGTCGAGGATGTGGCCCAGGGCCTCGATGTCGGCGTCACTGAGGATCTGCACGCCGACGGAGGCGACGTAGTCACCGTCGCTCGTGTCGATGGGCTCGACCACCGTCCACACGAAGCTGGCGTTGGGGTCGCCGCCACAGCTCGTGAAGATCTCCGAGACACCCGTGTACAGCGGGTCGGCGTAGGACTGGCGGCCCTGGCTGTCGCAGTCCTGGCCGGTGCGGGCGGCGAACTCGTCCATCACCGCGTCCGGGTCACCGGTCGTCGAGCTCGCGGTGGCGGTGAACTGGAACCCGGGCACGGTGTAGTTGGCGTTGTAGGCCTCCAGGTCGGTGGATGCCCGCACGTCGGGGATCGGCGGCGTGAAGTTCTCGTTGATAGCGCCGTCGACGTCCGACCACTCGGCGGGAGCGTCGACCGTGAGCTGGCCGGTGTCGTCGCTGATGGAGGTGTACGTGTAGGCCTCACCGGAGGCGGCGCCGGTGTCGCTCTGGACGCTGCTCATGAAGTCCTCGATCGCCGCCCGCTGGTCGCCCTCGGCGGACGTGGTGTCGGTTCCCTCGCCGGGATCGAAGGCCACCGCGGTGGTCGTGGTGGTCTCGGGTGCTGCGGTCGTGGTCGTGGTCGTGGCCGCGTCATCGTCGCCGCCACCGCATGCCGCCAGGCCGAGGCCGAGGAGGAGGACGACGATCGACGTGAGTGCCAGTGACCGGGTGCGCTTGTGTGACATGGGAGCTCCTCGGGGCGTGCTCAGGGGTTGTTGTGCGCCTCAGACGCCCGTGGGGCGCTCGGCGGTTCCTTCACCGGGTGTGACAGTCGTCACTCCCCTCAAGCGTAGCGAGACCCGCACCTGGGGGTTGGCGCCGTCGTCGGCATCCTCAGGTCCCTTCGTCGACGTCCCGACGCCGGCCCGCATCGTCCAATCGCTCCACGAGCAGTGGCACCACGTCCCGCCAGTCCCCCACGATGGCGACGTCGGCCCAGTCGAAGATGGGCGCCCGCGGGTCGGGGTTGACGGCCAGGATGGTGCCTGAGCTGCGCACCCCCATGGTGTGGTTGAACTTCCCGCTGAGGCCGAGGGCCACGTAGAGGCGGGGCGCGATGCTGTGGCCGGTGATGCCGAGCTGCCGGGCCCGGGGCAGCCAGCCCTTGTCGGTGACCTTGCGGGTGGCGGCCAGCTCGGCGCCCAGCACCGCCCGCAGCGGCTCGAGCTCGCCGTAGTGGGCCGGGTCGATGCCCTGTCCCACGCCGATGACGGCATCGGCTCCCGCCAGCGCATCGGCGTCGTCCTCGCGGTGGCGGCCGTGGACCTGCACCCGGCCGCGTGGGACCGTGGTGACGACGCTCGTCTCGACGGAACCCGCGGGACGGGGCGCGAGGAAGGGCAGGACCCCGGCGCGGACCGTGACGAGCTGCACGGGGGAGGACGAGCGCACCGCGGCGACGAGCAGCCCGCCGAAGGCCGGCTTCCACCCCACGAGGCGCGGCGCTCCGGGGTCGGCCCCCTCCCCCACCTCCACGCTGAGCCCGACGGCATCGCCGGTGAGACCGGCGCCCAAGGCGGCGGCGGTGCGGGAGGCGACCTCGCGGCCCCACGCCGTGCTCGGGGTGATGACCGCCCAAGGCTCGTGGGACGCGACCCACTCGACCAGCGCCGCGGCCACGTCCTCTTCGACGAGCGCCCCCTCCACCGCGACCGCCTCGTCGACCCCCCAGGTGCCGAGGTCGGCGGCGGGCGGGAGATCAGGACCGATGGCCACGACCCGACCTTCGAGCTCGGCGGCCAGGCGGGCCGCGCCGCCGAGGAGCTCGCGGGTCAGGCGGGTGCGGTCGGGCTCGACCACCACCGCGACGCGCGGCCCGGTGCCCCCGGTGGGCCCGGGCACCTCGCCGTCAGGACCGCTCGCGTCCTGGTCGAGCGCGCCCCGGTCCACGAGGACGGCGACGGCCTCCGCCACCTGCTCCTCGACGCTGCCCGCCAGGCGGCGGCGCAGGCGCTCGACCTCGAGGACGCGCACGGCGCCGACCGAGGTCGGGCTGGCGGCCACACCCCAGGGACCGGCACCGAGCTCCGCAGCGGTCACGCTGCTGATGCGATCGGCGGCCACCGCGGCCCGACCCTCCGGGGGGACCTTGGCCGGGTCGGTGAGGCGCTCGGCCACGGACAGCACCGCCGGGAGGGTGACGGTGGCCTCGACCCACTCGTCGTCGTGCTCGAGGCGCACGCTCACCGCGCCGTCGGCGAGGGCCAGCTCGCGTACGCCGGCGACGAAGGCGAGATCGAGCAGCTGGGCCAGCTCGGGGCCGACCTGGCCGGTGTCGGCGTCGACGGAGTTGCGACCGGCCAGGACCAGGTCGAAGGGATCGAAACGGCCCACCGCGGCGGCGAGCGCCCGCGCCGTGGCCAGAGTGTCCGATCCGGCGAAGGCAGGGTCCGAGATCAGGACGCCATCGACGGTGACCCCCCGATCCTGGGTCCACGCGATGGCCTCGCGCAGCGCGTCCTCCGCCGACGGCGGGCCCAGGCTGAACACCACGACCGTGCCCCCGGAGGCGGCGGCCAGCTCGGCGCCGATGGCCACGGCCCGGCGGCAGTAGGCGTTCATCTCGAGCTCGAGGCCCTCGCGCACGAGCCGGCCGTCGGGGCCCAGGACCAGGCCCTCGACCTTCGGGATCTGCTTGACGAGCACGGCGATGCGCAAGGGGTGCACCGCTTCAGTCTGTGCCAGCCCCGGCCCCACGGCACAACCGCCGCCCTGGGCGCGCGAGGATGCCGACATGGGGGATGACACCAAGCCTCGCGCCCTGGTCACCGCGCCGTTCCGCGGGGAGGGTCTCGAGACCCTGCAGTCGATCGCCGAGGTGGTCTACGACCCCTGGATCGAGCATCGGCCCCTGCGCCTGTACGACGACAAGGCACTGGCCGCCCGCATCGAGGCGGAAGGCGCGAGCATCGTGGTCTGCGAGGCGGACTTCTGCACGGGGCCCGTGCTGGACCTGCCCCTCCTCGCCATCGGCTCGACCCGAGGTGACCCGACCAACGTGGACGTCCCCGGCGCCACGGCCAAGGGCATCCCCGTGCTGCACGCCCCCGGCCGCAACGCCGACGGCGTGGCCGAGCTGGCTCTGGCCCTGCTGCTGGCGGTCAACCGCCACCTGCTGCCGGCCGACGCCGACGTCCGAGCGGGCGCCGTGTTCAAGGACGGCACCATCCCCTACCAGCGCTTCCGGGCGTGGCAGCTCGCCGGCCGCACCGCCGGGATCGTCGGCCTCGGCGCCGTCGGCCGTGCCACCCGTTGGCGCCTCGAGGGCCTCGGCATGCGCGTCATCGCCCACGACCCGTTCAACGACGAGGCCACCCACTCGCTCGACGGACTGCTCGCCGAGGCCGACGTCGTGTCGATGCACGCCGCGGTCAGCCCGGACACGCTCGGGATGATGGGCACCGAGCAGTTCGCGGCGATGCGGGAGGGCGCGATCTACGTGAACTCCGCCCGGGCCGCGCTGCACGACCTGGACGCCCTCACCGAGGCCCTGGCGTCAGGTCGGCTCGCGGGCGCCGGCCTCGACCACTTCGAGGGCGAGGTCCTCGCCACCGACCACCCGCTGTGCTCGATGTCCAACGTGGTCCTCACGCCCCACATCGGCGGGGCGACCTACGACACCGAGGCCAACCACTCCCGCCTCATCGCCGACGACCTGGTCCGCCTCCTCGCCGGCGAACGCCCCATCCACATCGCCAACCCTGAGGTGCTGCCGTGAGCCCCGCCAACGACCCGACGCCGCGGCCTGCGTGGCCGGGGAACGCACAGGAGGTCCTTCCCTGATGCCGAGCACCGACGAGGAAGTGTTCGCCGCCGTGCTGGCGGCGGCCAAGACCATGTACGCGAAGGGCCTGGTCGAGGGCACGTCCGGCAACGTCTCCGGCCGACTGTCGGACGGCAACGTGGTCATGACGCCGTCGTCGCTCGCCTACGACCCGATGGTCCTCGATGACCTCGTCGTGGTGGACCTCGACGGCGAGGCGGTTGCCGATGAGCGGGTGTCGGGCGAACGCAGCGCCACCACCGAGAAGTCGCTGCACCTGGCCTGCTACCGGGCCTACCCCGAGGTGAAGGGCGTGATCCACGCCCACCCCAAGCACGCCTCGATGTTCGCCCTCGTGCACCAGCCCATCCCCGCCGCGGTCGAGGAGTTCGTGGTCTTCATCGGCGGCGAGGTGCGAGTGTGCGACTACCGCACCACCGGCACCGACGAACTGGCCGAAGTGGTTGCCGCCGGCCTCGGCGACCGCAGCGCCACCCTGATGGCCAACCACGGGATGGTCACCGTCGGCAAGGACGTCCACGACGCCCTGCACGCCGCCCTCGTGGTCGAGCACAACGCCCACATCGTGTGGGGTGCCCGCGCCCTGGGCGAACTGGTGCCCATCCCCGAAGAGGTCAACGCCAACTTCGCCAACGTCTACGACTTCGTGCGCAAGAACATGTGGGGCGCCTGACCCGCAGGCGCCCCACCGGCACGGACGCTAGCCCTGCGTCGGTCCCGCCTTGTCGGGGGCGCCCTGCGACTCGACGGCCTCCTGGTACTCCTTCAGCGCCCGCCGGTGCCCGTTGGCCCCGGAGCCGACGATGCCACCGTCACGGACCTCCTTCACGACCTTCTCCAGGTGGAGCAGGCGGTCGTGGAGGTCGTCCTCGGGGCCGGCGGTGACGACGCGGTCGAACGCAGTGTGGATCTGGTCGAACTTCCGGCGCACCTGCCCGTACTCGTCCATCAGCTTCTGGTGCAGCTCTTCGACGCTCTTGGCCATGGACGGACGCTAGTGGTCAGGGGGCCGTCAAGGTTCGGACCTCGCGCGTCAAGATCGCGTCAAGACCGACCCGAACGGTCGATGGCGGCGTTAGCACTGCGGGGTGACGACCACTGAGGCGAGCACGCCCACCACGCGATCCTCGTTGGCTCCCCAGGCCCTGCCCCCGACCGTGGAGCTCGCGGAGCCCCTGGGCTACCGCCTGAAGAACCGCATCCTTGGTCCGCCGCTGCACAACGAGCGGCTGGCCCACGAGCGCCTCGGCAAGCCGACGGCGCTGGCGGTGTTCGCGTCCGACAACCTGTCGTCGTCGGCCTACGCCACCGAGGAGATCCTGCGGGTCCTGATCCCGGTCATCGGCATCGCGGCCTTCTCGTTGGTCGTGCCGCTGACCGTCGCCATGCTCGTGGTCCTCGGGTTCCTGATCCTCAGCTACCGCCAGACCATCAAGGCCTATCCGAGCGCCGGCGGCGCCTACATCGTCACCCGGGACAACTTCGGCCTGATGCCCGCCCAGGTGGCCGGCGTCGCCCTACTCACGGACTACATCCTCACCGTGGCGGTGTCCGTGGCCGCCGGCACCGCCGCCCTCTCGTCGGCCTTCCCCGCGCTGGCGCCCTACGCCGTGCCCATCTCGGTGAGCTTCATCGTGCTCATCGCCTTCGGCAACCTGCGCGGCGTCCGCGAGTCCGGCAAGGTCTTCTCGGTCCCCACCTACTTCTTCATCGCCAACATGGCAGTGCTCCTCGGCGTCGGGTTCTACAAGATGACCGTGGGCGGCTTGAGCCAGGAGACCCTGGGCCAACCGGGGATGCTCCAACCGGGTTCCGCCGGCAGCGGCATCTTCTACGGCGCCACCCTCTTCGTCGTCCTTCACGCCTTCGCCTCCGGCGGTGCGGCGGTCACCGGCGTCGAGGCCATCTCCAACGGGGTGCCGGCGTTCAAGGAGCCCGCCTGGAAGAACGCCCGGAGCACGCTGGTGGTCATGGGCGTGGCCCTCGGGATCATGTTCCTCGGCCTCTCGGTGCTGGCCTCCAAGGTGCACGCCGTCCCCTTCGAGGAGGGCACGCCGACCGTGATCTCCCAGGTGGGCGAGCTCGTGTACGGCACGTCGACGTTCGGCCACGTGCTCTTCTACGCCCTCCAGGCGGGCACGATGCTCATCCTCGTGCTGGCCGCCAACACCAGCTTCGCCGACTTCCCCCGCCTGGCCAGCTTCCACGCGGGCGACAACTTCATGCCTCGCCAGCTGACCAAGCGGGGCCACCGTCTGGTGTTCTCGAACGGGATCATCGCCCTGTCGATCTCCGCCATCGTCCTGGTGATCGTCACCGGCGCCAAGGTCGACCGCCTGATCCCCCTCTACGCCATCGGCGTGTTCACCAGCTTCACCCTCTCGCAGGCAGGCATGGCCAAGCACCACCTCCGCCTCAAGGAGCCCGGGTGGAGGTTCGGGTTCTTCGTCAACGGGACCGGTGCGGTGATGACCGCCGTGGTCTGCCTGGTCATCGCGGTCACCAAGTTCATGCACGGCGCCTGGGTCATCATCGTCCTGGTCCCCATCATGGTGTGGGCCCTCGTGCGCCTGAACCGCCAGTACGAGGCCGAGGCCGAGGAGCTCGAACGCGACGCCCCGAAGGCAGCCGAGGCGCCCATCCGCAACCGCCACGAGGTACTGGTGTTGGTCGACCAGCTCGACGTCGCCGCCGCACGGGCCATCCAGCTCGCCCGCACGATGGCGCCCGACGAGCTGCGCGCTGTGCACTGCGAGCTCGACCCCATCCGCAGCGCGGTGCTCGCCGACGAGTGGCGGCGCCTCGGCCTCACCCGACTGGCGCTCGACGTGGTCGAGTGCCCCGACCGGCGGGTCACCCGCTCGGTGGCGGAGGTGGTGGCCCGCTCGCTGGCCGACGGGCAGACCGAGGTGAGCGTGCTCATCCCCCGGCGGGAGTACACCCGCCTGTGGCACCGCCTCCTCCACGACCGCACGTCGGACGCGATCGTCCAGGTCCTCTCGACCCTGCCGCACTGCAACGTCACCGTCGTGCCGTACCACCTCGGGGAGGAGGCCCCGAACGTCGAGGTGCTGGCCGGCGTGGGCGCCGAGACCGTTGGCAACGGCGACGGGAACGGGCAACGCGCCGCCCGCAAGGAGCGGCCGAAGCTCATCGCCGACGACGTCGTGCTCCCCGC
>CAYYDZ010000069.1:0-2584 GCA_964470715.1 uncultured Microthrixaceae bacterium
TAGTCGCGGCAGGGCTCGCCCCGGTAGGCGTTGCAGGCGGGAACCTCGTCGGGGATGTCGTGGTCGCCGCCGAGGACGGGCAGCACGATCGACGAGGGGAAGTCGGCCGACTGAGCCACCGTGTTGGTGGCGTCCTGTGCGCTCAGCGAGTCGAACTCCCACTCGGGCCGGTCGCCGCCGGGTGAGTCGACCGTGAAACGCAACCGTGAGCCCTCGTGGATGGCGTGGGCGAAGGGGAAGATCTCCACCCGGACGAGGGTGAACTCGTCCTCCGGGAGGCGCTCGTCGTCGGTGTCGAGGTGGGTGGACTGGGGCCGCAGCTCGGTCGACACCTCCTCGTCCAGCTTGCGGTGGCTGGCCCGAAGCCACCCGTTCTGGAGGTACAGCTCGTCGCCGTTCGGGCGCACCTCGGTGAGGGTCACCTCGAGGTCGGTGTCGAGCGCGGTGGACTTGACGTAGAGATCGGCGCTGGCCGGGCCCGCCAGCAGAGTGGCGTCCTCGAAGGGATCGCTGAGGTAGCTGACCGCATCGCCCTCGAGCAGCGGCCGCCAGTCGAACTCCTGGTCGGCGCTGAAGCTGAAGCCGTCGGCGGTGCGATCGTCGCCGTACTCGGGGTGGTACTCGAACGACGCCGCACTCGTCGGCTCGCCGTCTTCGATCGTGGGCTCGTCCTCGGCCAACGTGCCGTCGGGCTGGAGGAACAGCCGGGTGGGTTCGACCTCGGAGGGCGGCCACGAGGTGTAGGTCTCCTCGAAGGTCGACCCCGGGATCCGGGGCCGGTCGGTGCCCGCTCCGTTCTCGTACAGGATGCGGATGTCGTCCTCGGCCTGGTAGGCGGCCAGCGCCTCGTCGTAGGACTCGTAGTCGGTGAAGCGATCCGCGGGGATCGGGTAGTCGCCCTCACCGAATTGCGGTGCGAAGGCGGCCGGCGCCCCCACCCGGATCAGCGGCGGGATCTCGGGGATCTCCTTGGCCACGTAGAAGTCCAGGAACTCGAACCACCGCTGGGTGTTCTCGGGTATCAACGCGTCACCGTGGGTGCCGTTCTGCATCGAGACGTGCAGGTCGGGGACGCCGGTGAGGTGCTCGATGAGCGCGGGGAAGTGGCCGCCGGTCTGCTCGTCCTGCCAGGATCCGGTGAGGAACACGGGGACGTTGATGCGGTCGGCGAAGGTGGTGGCGGTGAGCGGGGGGCTGATCACGGGGTCGTAGTGCGGGTAGGCCCGCGCCAGGCGCTCGATGTCGGGGTTCTGGCTGCGCAGGCCCTGGTTGGCGGCGCACTGCTCGCCGATGGGGCCGCCCTCGTCGACCACGCCCTGCTCCCAGCCCTGGCCGTAGGGCTTGGCGCCGTCCTGCACGTTGAGGATCCACTGGCGGGCGAAGCCGTCGTTGTACATCCCGCCGGGGTAGAGGACCGCGGGCCAGATGCTGTCGAGGGTGGACATCGGGCTGATGGCGGCGAGGTGGGGCGGCTGGGTGGCAGCCACGTAGACCTGGCTGTTTCCGGCGTAGCTGATGCCGATCATGCCGGGCTTGTGATGGGCCACCCAGTCCTGGGCGGCGACGGTCTCGACCACGTCGTAGCCGTCGGCCACCTGGCTGGGCTCGAAGAAGCTGAAGGTGCCACCGGAACACCCGGTGCCCCGCACGTTCACCGAGACGGTGGCGTAGCCGTAGATGTCGGCGAACTGGGCGATGCTGCTGCCCGAGCCGGCGGGGTTGGCCGAGTCGTAGCCCGAGTAGTTGATGACCGTCGGGTAGGGCCCGTCGTCGGGGTCGCCCGGCATCCGCACCATGGCCACGAGGGTGGTGCCGTCCCGGGTCTCGATGTAGTTCAGGCCGGGCACGAGGGTCTGGTCCTCGTAGAGCGACTGGTCCGGGTGGTCGTACACGTCGCCGACGGTCACGGGCTCGCTGGCCGAAACCTCGTCGTCGGTCGCCTCGACGACCCGGTAGCCCTCCCCAGGGTCGACGCGGGCGAACACGAGGTTGCCTTCGTCGTCCACGGTGCCCTTGGCGTCGGACAGGCCGTCGGGGCTGAACAGTGCGGTCTGGACCTCGCCGTCGGGGTTCACCAGCTGCAGCTCGGCGCCCGGCTCGGCCCCGGTGACGGTGACGGCCTGCACGTTGCCCACGACGTCGAAGTCGGCGGTGGTGGCGCCGTCGAGGTCGACGGTCTCGGGGGCGGCATCGTCACCGCCGCCGTCGCTGCTGCACGCAGGGAGCGCGACCGCCAGGAGGGCGACGACGGCGAGCAAGAGGGCGCGGACGGGTCGGCGCGAGGCCATGTCGGATGGTTCCCCCGGAGGCAGGTGACCAGCTGGTAGACAGCGGGTGACGGACGGTCCGAGCACACTAATGGGACCGCACCCACGAACGGGAGTCGCTCCATGACCGAGGTCGAGGCCGAGATCACCGCCAACGTGTGGCAGGTGCGGACGGAGATCGGGGCGGTCGTCGCCGAGGGCGACGAGCTCGTCATCCTGGAGTCGATGAAGATGGAGATCCCGGTGCTGGCGCCCTGTGCCGGGA
Organism: uncultured Microthrixaceae bacterium; assembly: GCA_964470715.1. Taxonomy (GTDB): domain Bacteria; phylum Actinomycetota; class Acidimicrobiia; order Acidimicrobiales; family DATDAH01; genus JAEUJM01. The sequence continues at coordinate 2,533 of CAYYDZ010000069.1, forward strand.
CGGTCACCGAGATCCGGGTGGCGCCCGACGACCAGATCCACGAGGGCGACGT
>CAYYDZ010000069.1:2684-13882 GCA_964470715.1 uncultured Microthrixaceae bacterium
GGGGTCGAAGGCGACGCAGACGGCTTCGCGGTCGCCGCTGGGCCAGGAGTCCTCGGTGGGCCAGAGGGAGACCATCGAGAGGGGAGAGGTGCCGTAGGCCACGCCGACGTAGGCCTCGAAGGCGATGGCGCACTGCTGCTCGGCGTAGGCGGCGACCTGGTCCTCGCCGGGGTAGGCCGCCTCGGGGCCCTCGGTGTAGGTGATGACGCCGACCACCTCGCCGTCGTGGGAGGCGGCGCAGTCGGTGACCTGCGCCTCGGTGGCCTGGCCCGTCGCCTGCGCGGAGAAGGCCGAGCCGTTGACGCAGTCGCCGGCCACCAGGTCGGTCACGGGGGTGGCGGCCGCCACCGTGGTGGTGGTGCCGGCGGTGCCCGCCGCCGCGGTCGTGGTGGACGTGGGCGTCGCGGTCGTCGTCGTGGTGGGGGCGCCGAGCTCCTCGAGCCAGCCGGGTGGGTCCGCGTCGGCGCAGGCGCCCGCGGCGGTCGCGACGATGAGCGCGAGGCCGCTCAGGGCGAGGAAGGGGGCGGGGCGGCGCACGCTCAGAACCCCGCCGGGAGCAGTTTGTAGAAGTTCTCGAAGAACACGTAGAGGGTGACCGCGAAGAAGGGGAAGCCGATGAGGTATGCCGGCCACTTCCGCCACGCCCGACCCACGAAGTAGGCGGCGAGCCAGATGGCCGCGGCGGCGAGACCCCAGAGGACGGCGGGCGCCTTGGACACGGGCTCGGTCTGCTCCGCGTCATCGAGCGACACCTCCTCCTGGCGGGTCGGTCGCTGGCCCTGCGGGATGGGGATCGGTGCCTCTTCCAGGCGGGCACGGATGATGATGCGTTCGCGTGCGCTGTACTTGGGGTGGCAGGCCGTGAGGGTGAGCATGTTGTCCGTCTCGCCGTCGCCGTCGAAGTCCTTGGCCTGGAGCACGTCGGTGCGGTCGGGCGTCACGATCTCGGTGGTGCGGTAGCTGTAGGTGAACTCGGCGCCGGTGACGTAGGTGATGGTGATCTCGTCGCCCGACTTCAGTTCGTCGACGCGGTTGAACGGGGCGCCGTAGGTGGTGCGGTGGCCGGCGATCGCGGCGTTGCCCGGCTGACCGGGAAGCGGGGTGCCCATGTAGTGACCCGGGCCGTCTTTCAAGATGCTGAGGTCGACGCCCTCGTAGAAGTACCAGTCGGCGCCGATCGAGGGGATCTGGATGCGGCCCACCAGGCCGCCTTGGCCGGGCGGCGCGGGGATGATCTGCTCGCCCCCGGCGTCCCCGCTTCCGCCAGGGTCCGTGGCGTCGGTGGTGTCGGTGGTGCCGGTGGTGGGCGCCGTGGTCGTGGTGGTGGCGCCGACCGCCGCGGTGGTCGTGGTCGCGCCGGGCTCCTCGTCGCCGCCGGCCAGGGTGCCGCTCTCCGCGAACTGCTCGGACTGCTCGGCGAACTCGGTCTCGGCGTCGTTCTGAGCCTGTCGGGTCTGGAGGCCCGTGCCCCAGAGCTGGAAGGCCACGAAGGCCAAGATGAGCACGCCCGCGGTGATCAGCACACGCCCGATGCGCGAGAGGACCTTGGCCAGCCTCACGGGGTCACCACCCTGCACGCTCGGCCCATAGGCAGGCGAGGCTACCTGCGGGCACGGGCGACGCGAGGGCGCGGATGGGACGTTCGGCCCTAGGCCGGTCCCGCGTGCTCGGTCATTCTCGGAGGGTTCGCCGACCGAGGGGGAGATCCGTGCGCATCCTCGTGACCGAGACCCACGCCGAAGCGGCCCTGCCCGCGACCCGCCAGCTCATCGAGGCGGGCCACGAGGTGGTGCGTTGTCGGGCCGACGCCGGCCCCGCCTTCCCCTGTGCCGGCCTCGAGCCCGGGGGGTGCCCCATCGAGGGGGGCATCGACGTGGCCCTCACCGTCCGCAGCGGTCCGCCGCCGCAGCCCACCGCCCGCGAGGACGGCGTTGTCTGCGCCTTGCGCCGCCACGTGCCCCTCGTGGTGGCCGCGCCACCCGGTCCGAACCCCTTCGAGGGTTGGTCGACGGTGGCGGTCGACGAGCGTGACCTCGTGGCGGCATGCGAGCAGGCCGCCGCCTCCGACGTCGCCCGTCTGTCCGATGCCGCCCGGGCCGAGGCCCGACGGTTCCTCGCCAAGCGTGGCTACGACGTCGAGGGCGTCGACGTCCTCACCCGCCGGTCGGCCCACGAGCTCAAGGTCCAGATCACCCTGCCCGACGGCCTCAGCGGCCCGGAGGCCGATGCCGTCGCGGTGAGCGTGGCCGATGCCGTGCGTTCCCTCGAGCCCACCATCCCCGTCATCGACGTGCGCCGGGCCTGAGTCCGCTGCCGATGACCTTCGGCCCTTCCCCTTGTCGTCGCCCGGCGCGACCCTGACCCCATGACCGAGACCACAGACAACGAGGGGCTTGCCGCGGAGCTCGAGGATCTCGAGCGCGAGGCGGTGGATGCCGACGGGGACGACCTGCGAGCGCAGGTGGAGGCCCAGCTGGCCAAGTGGCGCGGCTGGATCGATGAGCTGGTGGTCCAGGCCGACCTGGGTCGCCTGGACGTGCGGGACGAGATGAAGGACCTCCTGCAGCGCCTCGAGAACTCGTACCTCGCCCTGAAGAACGAGGCGGAGAAGGCCATCGACCGCAACCAGGGCCGCGGTGAGCAGGTGCAGAAGGTCGCCACGGACGCCGCCGGCGATCTGAAGGAGGGTCTGACGAAGGCCACCCACGACCTGCGCAGCGCCGCCCGCAAGGCCTACGACGAGGTCCGGAAGGCAGCGTAGGCGTCACCGGTCCCACCGTTCTCGGCCCTCGGGCCGTCACCTCACGTCGGAGGGTGGCGGTCCGAGGGTCGAAATCGCCGCGTCGAGGCTGGCGTCCTCGGGGCCGGACGTGTCGATTTCGAGCGCTTCGGGCCAGTCCTCGAATTGGGCCGTCATCCAGTCGGCCACCTCGGGGGTCGCCTCGGAGGCATCGGTGCCCCGGGCGAGGCGGCGGACCACCCGCTCCCGGCACATCTCGGCGGGCGCCACGCAGCGCAGCGCGGTGACGCGGGCGCCGACCGACTCGGCTGCCGCGATGGCGTCCAGGCGTGACCCGACGGTCCTCCATGAGGCGTCGAGCACCACCGAGCCGCCGGCGCCGACGGCGGCGAGGCCGCGCGCCACGACCTCGTCGTAGACCCGGCGGGTGAGGTCGGGGGTGTACGCGCCGTGTTCGACGGCGGCGATCTCGTGCTCCTCGGGGCTCCGTCCGAACAGCTCCCGTCGCACCTCGTCCGTTCGCACGACGGCCCAACCGTTGAGCTTGGCGATCCCCCGGGCGAGGGTGGACTTGCCGGTGCCCGGGCTGCCGCCGACCAGCGCCACCCGAGGCTCGGCCCGGCGCAGGTGGTCGAGGGCGAGGGCAAGGAAGTCGTCGACCACCGCCGCTTCGTCAGCGCCGGCCAGGTCGTCCCCGACGAGCTGGCCGCCGCGCAGGGCGTGGACCTTGGCGCGCACCACCGCTCGCTGCGCCACGCTGACGTGGATGAGGGCCGGTGGCGGGTGGTCGCCCGCGGCGTCGCCGTAGGACGACCAGAGGGTGGCTGCCAGGTCCGGCCGGCCGAGGTGCTCGAGGTCCATGGCCAGGAAGGCAAGGTCCGCGGCGGCGTCGCCCCAGCGGAGCTCGTCGGCGAAGGCGAGGCAGTCGAGGATGCGGGGCCCGTCCTCCAGGCAGAAGATGTCGTCGGCCAGCAGGTCGCCCTGGGCGTCGACGATGTGGCCGCCGGCGATGCGGGCGTGGAGCATCGGCCGGCGGGCCCGAAGGCTTCGCTCGGCCAGGTCGGCGACCTCGGCGAGCATCGCGCCATGGTCGGCACCGAGGGTGGTGCCCGCCAGCTCAGCGAGGTCGGCCTCCCAGCGAGCGTGGAGGGCCTCGGGGGTGGCCACTGCGTCGATGACGGGGGATCGGTCGGCGGCGGCGTGGAACGCGGCCATCACCTGGGCCACCGCCACCACCTCGTCGCGGCCCCCGCCGGCTCGGGCCAGGGTGGCCAGGCGGCGGGACGGGTCGAGGCGGCGCATGAGCACCAGGTGGTCGCACACCTCGCCGTCGGGCCCGCGGACCTCGGCCACCCCGAGGTACACATCGGGCGCCAGCCGGCGGTTGAGGGCCACCTCCCGCTCGCAGTCCCGCCGGCGGCCCTCGACCGTCGTGTGGTCGAGGAAGCCCGTACGCACCGGCTTGTAGCGCTTGATGGCCAGGTCACCGTCGAAGAGCACGGTGGAGATGTGGGTCTCGGCCACCGCCGCGGGCGGCGGGGGTGAGGCGGTGGCCGCGGGAGCGCCGACCGGCTCGCTCACCGTCCCATCATCGGCCCGCAACCCGGCCGCGCGCGAAGGCGAAGGTCACGTCAGCCTCGGTGCTCTCGATCGCGGCGCTCGGACAGACGGGCGGCGAAGACGGCGGCCTCGGTGCGGCGGCTCATGCCCAGCTTCGAGAGCAGGTTGCTGACGTAGTTCTTCACCGTCTTCTCGGCCAGGAACATCCGTTCGCCGATCTGGCGGTTCGTGAGGCCCTCGGCGATGAGGTCGAGGATGCGGCGCTCCTGGGTGGTGAGGCCGGCGAGCTCGTCGTCCTCGGGGGTGCGCAGGCGCTCGAGCACCTTCTGGGTGAGTGACGGGTCGAGCAGGGACTCCCCTGCTCCGACCCGGCGGATGCCGCCGACGAGGTCGGTGCCCTTCACCTGCTTGAGCAGGTAGCCGGCCGCACCTGCCATGATGGCGCTGAAGAGCGCCTCGTCGTCGGCGAACGACGTCAGCATGAGGCACTGGATCTCAGGGTGCTTCGAGCGGATCTCGCGGCACACCTCGATGCCGTCGCCGTCGGGCAGGCGCACGTCGAGCACGGCGACGTCCGGTCGGGTGGCAGGGATGCGGCCGTACGCCTCCTCAGCGGTGCCTGCCTCGCCGACGACCTCGAAGTCATCCTCGGCCTCCAGGAGATCCCGGAGGCCCCGCCGCACCACCTCGTGGTCGTCGAGCAAGAAGACACGAACGGTCATGGTGCACAGTCTGCCCGCTGCGTTCAGATTCCGAGCGTTCCCCGCTTTCGTGCCCGGCGATGTGCCCGTCGTAACCTCTGGTCGTGTCCAGGCCCACGGCGCCGTCGAGCATGCAGCAGCTGCTCGACGCGGTCGCCGCGGTGGGCACCGACCTCGACCTTCCGGCGATGCTGCGCCGCATCGTGGCGGCGGCCGCCCAGCTGGCCGACGCCCGCTACGCGGCCCTCGGGGTGCTCGACGAGAACGGCACCGAGCTGGCCGAGTTCATCACCGTCGGCCTCGACGACCAGCAGGTCCGGGCCATCGGCCACCTGCCCAAGGGCCACGGCATCCTCGGGTTGCTCATCGTGGACAAGGAGCCCCTCCGCCTCGCCGACCTCAACCAGCACCCCGACAGCCACGGCTTCCCGTCGAACCACCCGCCCATGACGTCGTTCCTCGGGGTGCCGCTGCGGGTGCGCGACGAGGTCTTCGGCAACCTCTACCTGACCGACAAGTCTTCGGGGGAGCCTTTCACGGCCGAGGACGAGCTGCTCGTGGTGGGCCTGGCCGTGGCCGCCGGCGTGGCCATCGAGAACGCCCGCCTGCACACCCGGGTGCAGGAGGCCGCCATCTTCGAGGACCGCGAGCGCATCGCCCGCGACCTGCACGACACGGTCATCCAGCGCCTCTTCGCCACCGGCCTGTCGTTGCAGGGCGCCATCCGCAGGGCCGAGGTGCCCGAGGTGGCCGAGCGCATCGAGGCCGCGGTCGAGGACCTCGACCTCACCGTCAAGCACATCCGGACCGCCATCTTCGGACTGGAGTCCTCGCGCGGGCGCACCGTCAACGGCACCCGCGCCGAGGTCGTGTCGCTGTGCCGCGAGGCCGCCGGCCCCCTCGGCTTCGAGCCCCGGGTCACCTTCGACGGCCCCATCGACGCCACCGTGCAGGGCACAGTGGCCATCGACCTGCTGTCCGCGGTGCGGGAGGCGCTGAGCAACGTCGCCCGCCACGCCCACGCCTCGCGGGTCGACATCCACCTCCACGTGCTCGACGAGGTGCTCACCCTCGAGGTGATCGACGACGGCGTCGGCCTCCCCGAGGGCCTCGAGCCCACCGGTCACGGCCTGCGCAACCTCCGCGACCGCGCCGAGCGCCACGGCGGCAGCTTCCTCGTCCTGCCTGCGGCACCGAGCGGCACGCGCGCCGAGTGGCACGTGCCGTTGGCGTAGCTCGCCGGCAGTCGGCCAGCTGCCATCACCGGCCAGCTCCCAGTAGGGGTCAGACCGGCAGGTCGGCAGGGTTGCGTGCAGCGAGGCGGCAGCCGGCCACGACGTCGGTGGGGACGGCGAGGTAGCGGTCGCGGGCGCCGTGGGCCCACCAGCCGCCGGGCTCGAAGCCGAGCTCGGCGCGGGCGGCGTCGGCGGCGTCGACCAGTTCGGAGACGTCGCGGGCCACGCCCGTCACCGAGACGCTCCAGCCCCAGGGATCGTCGGCGCCGAGGGCGTCGACCTCGAAGGCGACGACCGCGTCGGTGGTGGCGGTGTGGAGGCGGCTGCCCTCGGCGGCGCGGAACACCACCCGGTCACGCCACAGGCGGTAGTCGACGGGCACCACCACGGGAAGGGCGCTGGCGGTGAAGCCGATGCGCCCCACCTTGGCAGTGCCGAGCAGGGCCAGGCACCGCGCCCGGCTCAGGCGCTCGCCACCGCTCTGCTCGAAGTCGATGGGATCGAACACGGTGCTCGTGATGTGGTCGCCGTGGTCGTGGTCGATCAAGGTGGACGCCTCGGCGGCGCGCTGGCGGACGGCGTGCTCGCAGACCAGCACGAGGTCGGCGCCGGGGGTGACGTAGTTGGTGGCCCACGCCGTGTACGGGCTGGCCAGAGGCGTGCCCGCCAGCACGAGGGGGACGCCGCTCTCGGTCAGGCTGAGGACCCGCTCCTCGCACCAGGGGACCCCGGCGAGGGCGTGGCCAGGGATGGACACCACGACGTCGACGCTGTCGGGGTCGAAGGTGCGCGGGTCGCCCGTCGGCCACTCGAAGGGGACCCCGCTCTCGGCGGTGACGTGGCTGACGGTGTGGCCGGCGCGCGCCAGCGCGATCGTCGCCTCGCCGACGGCGTCGGCGTCCGCCCCGACGAGCAGCACGTGGAGGTGGGTGCCGGTCACGGCCCCTCGCGGCGGCGGACGACCGCCGTCGGTCCGGGCGCCGCCGGCGCCGTGCGCGAGGTGGTCGGCCCGCCGGAGACTCGCGGCGCGCCCACCTGCGTTCCCCGTTCCGTGTTCCCACGAGCCATGGCGCGACGGTACGAGGGTGCGATCCGGCCGGGCAGGGGCAAAAGTCCCATCTCTGCTCGCGTCGGTGCGCACAGCACCCCAGCCCCTGCGCTTGCTGGTGTGCGCACAGCCTCCGTAGCCTCTCGCTCGGCCCCATGGATCCCGTCGTCCACCTCCGTGCCGCGGTGTCGCTGCTCGGGCGCTTCCCCGCCCTTGCCGGCGTCGACCTCGACGTCGGGCGGGGCGAAACCGTCGTGTTGCAGGGGCCCAACGGGGCGGGCAAGACCACCCTCCTCCGGCTGTGCGCCGGCCTGGCCCCCGTCACCTCGGGCACTGCGGTCGTCCTCGGCCACGACCTGACCCGCGATCGCAAGGCCGTGCGCCGCCACGTCGGCCTGCTCGGCCACGAGACCCACCTCTACGACGAGCTCACCGTGGCCGACAACGTCACCTTCTGGGCCAAGGCCGTGCGCGCCGACGCCGACGACGCCCGGCGGGCAATGGCCCGCCTCGGGCTGGACGGTCGCCTCGCCGACGTGGCCGTCGGGCGACTCTCGGCGGGGCAGCGCCGGCGCACGGCCCTCGCCGTGCTGGTGGCCCGCCGGCCGGAGCTCTGGCTGCTCGACGAGCCCCACGCCGGCCTCGACCAGGATGGACGCGACCTGCTCGACGGCCTCATCCGCGAGGCGACCGCGGCCGGCGCCACGGTGATCATGGCCTCGCACGAGCTCGACCGGGTCCAGGGCCTCGCCCCCCGGGTCGTGCACATCGCCGGCGGCGGCGTGACCGTCGACCAGGCCGCGCCCGCGGTGGCCGCGCCGCCCGTCGACCATACGGAGGCCGTCGGTGCTCCGTGACGCCGCCCTCGTGGCCGGCAAGGACCTGCGCCTCGAGTGGCGCTCGCGGGTGGCCACCAACCAGGTGGCGCCCTTCGCCGTGCTCGTCCTGATCCTCTTCGCCTTCGCCCTCGACCCCGACCGGGGCATCCTCGAGCGGGCCACCGCCGGCCTCTACTGGATCACCGTGCTGTTCGCCGCCCTGCTGGCGCTGTCACGGGCCTTCTCGGTCGAGGCCGCCGACGGCAACCGCGACGCCCTGCGCCTCTCGGGCCTCGATCCCGCCGGCATCTTCCTCGGTAAGTCCGCCGCCATCGCCGCCGAGCTGTTGGCCCTCGAGGTGCTGCTGCTCGTCGGCGTCGTCGTCCTCTACAACGCCGACCTCTCGGGCCTCGGCCTGCTTGCGGCGACCTGTGTGGCCGCGACCGCAGGGCTGGCGGCCACGGGTAGCCTCTACGGCGTGCTCGCCGCCGGCTTGCGGGTGAGGGAGACCCTGCTCCCGCTCCTGCTCCTCCCGGTGGCAGCGCCCGTCCTCATCGGGGCGACGCGGGCTTTCGAGGCTGCGTTCTCCGGCACCACGGGCGAAGGCTGGTCGTGGTGCACCCTGCTCGCCGTCTTCGCCGCCGTGTACACCGTGTTCGGGGTGCTCGCCTTCGGGCCCCTGCTGGAGGAGTCATGACCACTGATCCGACGCCGGCGGCCACCGACGCCGGTCCCGCGGGCACGGGGTCGACCTTCACGCGGGTGCTGGGCATCCTCTGCCTCGTCGGCATCACCGCCCTGTTGGCCTTCGGCCTGCTGTGGAGCGCTCCGGATGTCGTGCAGCGGGACTCGGTTCGCATCATGTACGTCCACGTCCCGGTGTCCATCGTCGCTTTCCTGGCCTTCGCGGTGACGGCCTTCGGCAGCGCGATGTACCTCTGGAAGAAGTCGCAGTTCTGGGACCTCACCGCTGGGGCGTCCGCCGAGATCGGCGTGATCTACACGTCGCTCACCCTCGTCACCGGCATGCTCTGGGGCCGGCCCACCTGGGGTGTCTACTGGGTGTGGGACGCCCGCCTCACCACCACGGCGCTGCTGCTCGTGCTCTTCCTCGGCTACCTCGCCGTGCGCCGCATCCCCTCTGATCCCGACGTGCGGGCCAAGCGGGCCGCCATCGCCGGCCTGATCGCCTTCGTCGACGTCCCCATCGTCCACTACTCCACCGTCTGGTGGCGCACGCTGCACCAGGGCCCGACCATCACCCGACTGGATCCCCAGATCGACGGCCTCATGCTCTTCAGCCTGATGCTCGGCATGGTCGTGTTCCTGCTCGTGTACCTGTGGCTGCTGGTGCACCGCTTCCGGGTCGCGTACCTCGAGAGCCAGGTCGAGGACCAGGGCCTCGACGTCGCCCTCGCCGAGCGCAGGGCCGAGGCCACGGTCGCCACCAACGGCGCCACCGCTCCCACGGTCGCCTCGACGCCGCCGGCTCCTTCGGCCACCCCGCTCGTGAGCACCGGAGACGAGCGATGACCGACGCCGGCTACATCGCTGCGGCCTACGTGCTCGTGCTCGGCAGCACCGCCGCCTACGCGGCCTGGGTGATCGCCAAGGGCCGCCGTCTCAGCCGCCAGGTGCCCCCGGAGGACCGTCGATGGCTCTGACCCCGCCACCCCCGCCGCCGTCGGTCACCGCCGACGAGTCCGACGAGGACCTCCCCCCGGTCGACCTCACGCCCCGCGCGGGGCGCGCCCGGGGCAAGCGCCGACTGCCCGTGATCGTGGCCCTGGTGCTCGTCGCCGGCGCCCTGATCTTCATCGCGGTGCAGAGCCTCGGCTCGGCGTCGATGTTCTTCTACAACGCCGACGAGGCCATCGTGCACAAGGACGAGCTCGGTGACCGGCGCTTCCGGCTCCAGGGCACGGTCGAGGAAGGCTCGGTCCGCGAGGCCGACGACCGCGTCGAGTTCGTGGTGTTCTTCGACGGGGCCGAGGTCGACGTGGTGCACCAGGGCGACCCGCCCGAGCTCTTCCAGCCGAACATCCCCGTCGTGCTCGAGGGCAACTGGGCCGGCGACCACTTCGCCAGCGACCGCATCATGGTGAAGCACTCGTCCTCGTACGCCGAGGACAACCCCGACCGCCTCGAGCCGGTCGACGCGCCGGCCGACGACGGCACGGTGGACGGGGGTTCCGGGTCCGCGGGGGGTTCGAGCTCGTCGTCGGGGGGCGACAGCACCGACAGCGGCACCCCGTGACCCGCCCATGAACGTCGCCCTCGGCTCCGCCGCGCTGCTCTTCGGCCTCGGCGCGTCCGTCCTCGGCGCCGGCACCCTCGCCGTGGGCCTGGTGAAGAAGCGGCCCAAGCTCCTCGTGCTCGGCCGCAGCTACGCGTTCTTGGCCTTCCTCGGCGCCATCGTCGCCTTCGCGGTCATGGAGCGCGCCCTCATCACCCGCGACTTCACCGTGGCCTACGTGGCCGAGAACGGCAGCTCGAAGACGCCGGCGATCTACAACTTCGCCACCCTGTGGGCCGCTCTCGAGGGCTCGATCCTGCTGTGGGCGCTCATCCTCACCGGTTACCTCATGGCGATGATGCGCAAGTTCCGCCGTCGCCAGACCGACCCGCTGGTGGGCTGGGCCAACCTCACCATGTTCGTGGTCTGCATCTTCTTCTTCGGGCTCATGGTCACGGTGGCCAAGCCCTTCCTGCCCTTCGACCCCACCCCGGGCTTCGACGGGCCGGGCCCCAACCCGCTGCTCCAGAACCACATCCTCATGGCCTTCCACCCGCCGATGCTCTACCTGGGCTACGTCGGGTTCACCGTCCCGTTCGCGTTCGCCATCGCCGCACTGGTCACCGGCCGCCTCGGGGAGGGCTGGCTGGTGGAGACCCGCCGCTGGACGCTGTTCGCCTGGGGATTCCTCACCGTCGGCATCGTCCTCGGGGCCTGGTGGTCCTACGAGGTGCTGGGTTGGGGCGGCTACTGGGCCTGGGACCCGGTCGAGAACGCCTCGTTCCTGCCCTGGCTCACCGGCACCGCCTACCTGCACTCGGTGATGGTGCAGGAACGCCGCGGGATGTTGCGGGTCTGGA
>CAYYDZ010000070.1:0-2609 GCA_964470715.1 uncultured Microthrixaceae bacterium
TGGACGACCCTCACCGGGATCCGCGCCTCACGGGCACCATCATGGTGCGCCGGCCTCGGCCCCCTCAACGTGGTTGGTGCCCGCTCAGCCGTCGACGGCTTGCTCCAGCAGGGGACGGAGGTGCTCGTACATCGCCGCCGCCTCGATCCGGGCACCGGCCTCGTTGGTGTGGCTCCAGTCGAAGAAGATGGGCTGATCGGCGTCGTCGAAGATGTCGGTGAGGTCGACGGGCTCGACACCCGACTGCGCCGCGGCCTCGTCGGCGATGCGGTTCGAGGTGGGAAGGAAGTCCTCGGGGAACTGCAGGTTGTTCAGCACCGTGGCGAGCCCGGGGGCCCCCGCCTCCATGGTCTGCACATGGGGCTGCCAGAACAGCAGCGTCGGGACGTCGTACTGCTCACCCAGTGCCCGCGCCCGCGCCGCGGTCTGGCCGTACTGCTCGGCGGCGAGGCGGGCCTGACGCTCGGGGTCGTGGGTCTCGGTGTAGCCACGGTCGCGCGCGTCCTGCGCCTTCTCGGCCTGCAGCTCCTCGCTCACCGCGAGGTTCTCGGGCTGCGAGGTGTCGAACAGCCCGTAGCGCTCGCGCTCGTAGGCCACGGCCAGGTCGTTCACCCCGTCGAGGAAGACCGCCACATCGGGTCGCTCGCCCGCGACGAGGCGATCCTCGAAGACCTGGACCTCCTGGGCGTTCACGTAGCCCGACACCCCGAAGTTGACCACCTCGATCCGGCGGCCCTCGTTCTCCGCCTGGCGCACGAGGTTGGAGGCGATGGTGCGCTCGTCGCGCTGGCCCAGCCCGTACGCCGTGGACCCCCCGAACAACCAGACCGTCAGGTCGGGATCGTCGACCTCGTAGGTCACCCGGTGCCCGTCCACCACGTTTACGTAGCGACCCTGGCGGTCGACGTTCACCTGCCCGTAGCGGTCGTCGCCGGTTTGGAGCTGGTTCGTCTGCTCCTCGATGACGTCGGCGCCCCATGGCTCCCCGGGGAACGTCTGCTCCGACACGCGCACGCCCTCGGCCGTGACGGCCCACTCGTCGGTGGCGACGCCGGCGCCCCCCGCCGACGACGTGGCGCGTGGGGCGAAGGCGGTGAAGTCGGAACGGGAACCGCGGGCGAGCACGAACCGGTGATAGACGGGAACGGCCACCGCGGCGAGCACCACGAGCACCACGGCGACCCGGGCCAGACGGCGGCCGATGTGGCCGCGTTGTCGAGGCTCTCGCCCGTACTGGCGCCGATCCACCGCGCCCGGCTCGTGGTCGTGCCAGCCGACCTTCGCGGATCCCGGCACCAACAGGTCGATGCCGAGCACCCGGTTGAGCAGCGACACGGGCACGACCGCGACGAGCCAGAGCAGCCCGAGCAGCACCACGGTGAGCACCCGCCCGACCCAGTGACCCACCCATTCGATCACCCGTTCCAGCGCTCGCCCGACCTTGGGCGTGAGCAGGCCGGACACCGCGAGCACGACGGCGACGGACACGAGAACGGCGGCGAGACCCGTGCGACCCCGCCACGCCATGAACGTGGCGACGAGCGACAGGCCGATCAGACCCGGGAGCACCGACCGCAGGCGCACCCACAGCACGCCGTGGCGTTCGTGGTCGGCGCCGGTCGCCGCTGCGGACAAGGGCCATTCCGGGGTGGAGGGTCGCGAGCGATCAGCGACGGCCACCGAAGTCGATGTGTTGTCGGGGTCCGGCGGCAACAGCGCCCTTTCTCGCAGCTTCCGGCCCCGCACCTTAGGAGGTCGGGCTCGGCCTCGGGCAGCGGCCGCCACCGAATGCACGGTACGGCCCTGGGACCCGGCCGCCGCACCGCCGCCCGAGAGCCGCGACAATGGCGTCATGACCACCGTCTCGTCGTACAACCCCGCGCGGCCCGCCGAGGTCCTCGGCGAGTTCCCGAGTGCCGACGCCGCCGCCGTCGATGCCGCCGTCACCGCCGCGGCAGAGGCCCAGCACTCTTGGGCGAAGGTGCCCGTGCCGCTGCGGGCCGACATCATCGCCGAGGCCGGCCGCCTGCTCGCCGCGCGCAAGGACGAGCTGGCCGTCCTGGTCAGCCGCGAGGCCGGCAAGGTGCTCATCGAGGGTGGCGGCGAGGTCCAGGAGGCCATCGACATGGCCGCCTACGTCGCGGGGCAGGGCCGGTCGGCCTTCGGCGACGTCGTGCCCTCCGAACTGCGCAACAAGATGGCGTGGACGACGCGCATCCCGGTCGGCGTGGTGGGGATGATCACGCCGTGGAACTTCCCCATCGCCATCCCGTCGTGGAAGTGCTTCCCCGCCCTCCTGGCCGGCAACGGCATCGTCATCAAGCCGTCCGAGTTGGCCCCGGTCTGCGGCGAGGCGTTCATCGAGGTGCTGGCCGAGTCGGGCGTGCCCGAAGGGCTCATCCAGGTGGTCCACGGCACCGGTGAGACCGGCGCCGCCCTCACGACCCACCCGGGCGTCGGCGCGGTCAGCTTCACCGGCTCGGTGCCCACCGGCCGCAAGGTGGCCGCGGCCGCCATGGAGACCGGGCCGCGCCTCGTCTCGCTCGAGCTCGGTGGCAAGAACGCCATGATCGTGCTCGACGACGCCGACCTCGACCTCGCCACCGACG
>CAYYDZ010000070.1:2709-4631 GCA_964470715.1 uncultured Microthrixaceae bacterium
AAGAACGCCATGATCGTGCTCGACGACGCCGACCTCGACCTCGCCACCGACGGCGCCCTCTTCGGCGCCTTCGGCAGCTCGGGCCAGCGCTGCACCTCGACCTCGCGCCTCGTCGTCCAGCGGGGCGTAGCCGCCGAGCTCGTCGAGCGGGTCGTGGCCCGCGCCGCCGAGCTGAAGCTGGGCGACCCTGTCGACCCCACCACCGACGTCGGCCCCGTCATCACCCGCCAGAGCGCCGAGCGCATCGCCGGGATGCTCGACGCCGCCGTGGCCGAGGGCGCCGCCATCGCCGGCGCCAGCGGCATCACCGAGGTGGACGGCTGCGAGGGCGGCGCCTTCTTCCGGCCCACCGTGCTCGCCGGCGTCGAGCCGGACCACCGCATCGCCCGGGAGGAGGCCTTCGGGCCGCTGCTCTCGGTCATCGAAGTGGATTCGCTCGACACCGCCGTCGACATCGTCAACCAGGTGGAGTACGGCCTGTCCGCCGCGGTCTACACCCAGGACATCAACCGGGCCCTCCAAGCGGTCGACGGCATCGACACGGGCATCTGCTACGTCAACGCCCCCACCATCGGCGCGGAGATCCCCCTGCCCTTCGGCGGCACCAAGCACACCGGAAACGGCTTCCGCGAGGCCGGCGCCCGCGGCATCGAGCAGTTCAGCCAGATCAAGACCGTCTACGTGGACTACTCCGGCCGCCTCCAGCGCGCCCAGATCGACACGTGACACCGGCTCCTCCTTCGTCGGAGCGGCTTCGCCATGTCGGCGGGCCTGGCGGCCGGTTCGTCCGCGGCGCTGCCCGCCTCCGGCGGTCAACCGAACCCACCCGTCACCAGCGCCTTGCGCCACCAGCGACCTTGCCGAGGAGGCCGGCGCGTCCCGGCGCGATGGGGTGAGCGCGCGCCCGCTTGCTAGCTTTCCCCGCCGTGGGAACTGACAAGCGGGAACGACAGAAGCAGGCACGACAGGCTCGGATCGAGGCCGCCCAGGCCGAGCAACGCCGCCGGGCGCAACGCCGGCGCTACCTCACCTTCGGGATCATCGGTGTCGCCGTGCTCGGCGCCCTGTTCGCCTACTCGACCTTCGCCGGCGACGACAGCGAGGACTCGGCCTCGGACGCCACCACCACGACCACCGCGGTCGACCAGCCCGCCGACGCCGCCTTCGCGTACGGCGACGGCGAGTGCGCCCCCGACACCCCGCCCGCCGATCCCGTGCTCGACTACGACGGCGCCTTCCAGGACTGCCTCGACCCCGACACGGGCTATGTCGCCGTGTTCGACACCAACCAGGGCGAGATCCGGGTCGACCTGAACACCACGGACACCCCCGGCACCGTCAACAACTTCGTGAACCTGGCCCGCAACGGGTACTACGACGGGACCGAGATCTTCCGCACCGACACCTCCATCGGCATCATCCAGGGCGGCTCGCCCCACACCAACGACGCCAGCGACCCGGGCCCCGGCTACACCATCCCCGACGAGGGTGACGGCTACACCTACGAACCCGGCCAGCTCGTGATGGCCCGCTCGGCCGGCCCCGACAGCGGCTCCGCCCAGTTCTTCTTCGTGGGCACCGACGCCGCCTCGGCCCTCGACGGACAGGGCACCTACGTCGTGTTCGGCACCACCGACGACGCCGGCATCGAGGTCATCAACGCCGTGCTCGCCCTCAACGAGGACGACCCCGCCAGCGGCCTCGGCGGCGCCCCCAGCGAGACGGTCACCATCAACTCGGTGACCATCGAAGAGACCGCCGGCTCGGGCGGCGACGACTCGACCACCACCACCGCCGGCTGACCCGCCACCCCTTCCTCGGCCACTCCCCCAGATCCTCCGTTCTGGCAGATCCTCCGTTCTGGGACCAGGAACACGACGGTGAGAGCGGGAATCTGGTCCCAGAACGAGGGATCGATCGTG
>CAYYDZ010000070.1:4731-8204 GCA_964470715.1 uncultured Microthrixaceae bacterium
AGCGGCACGAAGCCGGGGACGTGCACCGGCATGGTGGACCAGCGGTTCGACCACATCGACAGCGGCTCGTTGGCGCCGGCCGGGCCGCGCGCGTACTTGGTGTGGCCGTCGAGCAGGTGCACCTCGCGGCCCCAGATGCCGGCGAGGGCCCAGTCCCGCACCGAGTCGACCGCGCCCTCGAGCAGCGGCACCAGCGAGTGGCCGTGGGTGCGGTGCTCGACCGTGACCCCGAAGACGTCGGCGAGGGTGGCGTGCAGGTCGACGCTCGTGGTCAGGGCGTCGGACGAGCCGGGAGCGAGACCGGGCCACGCCACCAACAGCGGGATGTGCGACATGGGCTCGTAGAGCGGCACGCCCGGCTTGCCGAACACGTCGTGCTCGCCCAGGTAGTGGCCGTGGTCGGTGGTGACGATCACGGCGGTGTCGTCCCAGGCCCCCTGGCGGTCGAGCTCGTCGAGGAGGCGACCGAACCAGTGGTCGATCATGGTGAGCTTCGAGCCGTAGTTGGCGCGGACGTGGCGGGCCTGGCGCTCGGTGAGCACGCCGTTGGCCACGGTGTCGGTGGAGTACGGCGGCCAGATCAGCAGCGGCTCGTCCCAGTCGGGGTCGTACATCCCGGCATAGGGCGCGGGGGTGTCGAAGGGCTCGTGCGGGTCGAACTCGTCGACGAACAGCAGCCAGCGGTCGTGGGCGGCGGCGCTGGTGGCCAGCCACTCCGTGGCGGCGGTCAGCGTGCGGGGACCGGGGAAGTCGCTCTCGTCGCGGAACCACGAGCGGGAAGTGTCGTAAGCCCGTGGGATCCACGCCTCGGCCGCGGGCAGCGCCGGCGCCCCTGCCCACGACGGGTCGGGCCGGGTCTTCCACGGGTCGCCCTCGTGGCCCCGCTCGTAGACCCAGGCCGTGAAGTCGGTGTGGTAGTTCTCGCCCCCCGTCTCGAACAGGTGCGGGTGGTCCGTGCACAACATGGTGGTGACCCCGGCCTCGCGCAGGGCGTAGGTGAGGGCCTGCTCCCAGATCTCGACCGACCCCCACGGCCGCCACAGGAAGTCGAGGGCGCCACAGAGGATGTCGTGGCGGGCGGGCATGCACGGCAGCGAACCGACCACGTGGCGGTCGAAGCGCACCGAGCGCGCCGCGAAGCGGTCGAGGTTGGGGGTGGCGAACTCGTCGGACCCGTAGGCCCCCAGGTGGTGGCGGTTGAGGCTGTCGAGCAGCACCACCACGACGTTGCGTGGAGGACGCGGCCCGACGGTCACGCCCGCGCCCGCCCCGTCCGTGTCGGCGGCGGAGGTCATGCCGGGGGGTGGCCCGGGCTCAGGGAAGGACCGAGAGCGGCTGCGCCTGGCCGTCGACGAACACGGCCACCTCGCCGGCGCCGGCCGACCGCCACGTGCCGTCGGGGTCGCGGATGAGGGCCGTGCGGTCGTCGATGCCGGCGATGGGCAGGCCCCGGGGCGCGAGCTGGATCGTGCGATGGGCCTTCTCCCGCGACCAGTGGTCGTGGTGGGGGATGACCGCGAGGCCCGGCAGCAGCCCGAGGCCGACGGCAAAGGCGCCGCCGCGGGGGTCGACCATGGGATCGCACAGCACGCGGGCGGCGCCGCCCGAGGCGGCCAGCACGGCGCCACCCTCCCATGCGGTGAGGAGGGCGTCCCAGACGAGGGACTCTTTGAACACCGACCGGAGGTGCATCGACGAGCCGCCCGTCACGTAGAGGAAGCGGGCCGCGGCGACCGCGTCGGCGTGCTCCTGCACGAGGGCGTCAGGACGGCGCAGGACATCGAGCCCGCGGACCGAGCCGCCGAGGGACTCGAACCAGGTGGTGGCGGCGGCGACCTCACGGGCGGGGTGCTCGTAGGCGGCGGCGGTGGGCAGGACCACGACCTCGGTACCGCCGCTGGCGGCGAGGAGCTCGACGTCGAAGGTGCAGCCGTCGGTGAAGGCTTCGCCGCCCACGAGGGCGAGAGGTCCGGTCACTGGTGCTCCTGGGAGGTGGCCGTGCCGGCGTCGCCGGCAGCAGCGTTGGCGTCGGTGACGTCGGCGGGCCGGCGGGTGGCGGCACCCAGGATGAAGGTGCGGATGGGCCAGACGACCGGCGGCATGTTGATCCTCTCGATGTCGACGATGGTCAAGTGGTTGGCGCGGATGGCCAGCGGGAGGTCACGGTCGATCTCCCAGCCGGACACGACCCGCACCATCGGGCTGGCGGCCGAGCGCAGGCGATGGCCGAAGCCGGGCTGGCGCACGGGCTCGAGGAACAGTAGACGCCCTTCCGGGGTCAGCAGACGACGCACCGCCGCCAGTTCGGTGGGCAGGTCGGGAACGGCCGCGAGGTGCAGGACCGAGACGATGGTGTCGAACGACCCGTCCGCCGCGTGCTCGGCGCCCGGTGCGTCGCCGAGGGCGGCGGCCGCCGCCGTGCGCGCCCGCACCACCTCGTCGGCGCGGGCCAGCAGCTCGGGCTCGGTGCCGTCCCCCAGGTCGAGCACCCGGCCCTCGGCCCGCCCGAGCAGACGGCGGCGCTGCTCTCGCAGCACGGCCCGCGCCACCGGGGGGAGGGCCCGCAGCACGCCCGAGGGGAACGGGGGCAGGGGGTCCACGGCCGCGACACTACCGGTGGGCTTTGGAGTCGGCGGGGGGCCGATCGGTAACGTGCCCGCCATGACGATCAAGAAGGTTGGGATCCTCGGCTCCGGCATCATGGGCGCCGGCATCGCCGAAGTGGCGGCGAAGGCGGGCCACGAGGTCGTGCTGCGGTCACGCAAGCAGGAGACCGCGGACGAGATGCTGGCGGCGCTCGAGAAGTCGCTGGCCCGCCAGGTGGACAAGGGCCGCCTCGAGGCCGCCGACCGCGACGCCACCCTTGCTCTGGTCACCGCCACCTCCCAGATGCACGCCCTCGCCCACTGCGACCTCGTCATCGAGTCCGTGGTCGAGGACCTCCAGGTGAAGCAGCACCTCTTCGCCGAGCTGCACGACGTCTGCAGCGACTACACCATCCTCGCCACCAACACCTCGACCCTCCCCGTGATCGAGATGGCCATGGTCACCGACCGGGTCGACAAGGTCTGCGGCGTCCACTTCTTCAACCCGGCGCCGGCCATGAGCCTGGTCGAGATCGTCCGACCCCTCACGGCGTCCGACGAGACCATCGACGCGGTCAAGGCCTTCGCCTCCGCCTGTGGCAAGGACCCGGTCGAGGTCAAGGATCGGGCCGGCTTCATCGTCAACGCCCTGCTCTTCCCGTACCTCAACAATGCGGTGCGGATGATGGAGACCGGCACCGCCAGCCGCGAGGACATCGACACGGCCATGAAGGGCGGCTGCAACTTCCCGATGGGCCCGCTGGCCCTGCTCGACCTCGTGGGCCTCGACACCTCGCTGTCGATCCTCGACGCCCTCTACGACGAGTTCCGCGACCCGAACTACTCGGCCATGCCCCTGCTGCGCCGCATGGTCGCCGCCGGCCAGCT
>CAYYDZ010000070.1:8304-13623 GCA_964470715.1 uncultured Microthrixaceae bacterium
GTGCGCGACCAGGCCACCCTCATCGCCCACCACCAGGGCAAGACCGGTCCCGAGCTCGCCGACGCACTGATCCGCAACGCCGGCGTGGCCAGCGGCGCGGTCGGTGCCATCGCCGGCGCGCTCATCGGCGCGGAAGAGCTCATCCCCCACACCTGGGCGACGGTGCCCTTCGAGCTGGCCGCCGAGACCGCCCTCGTCGTCGCGATCGAGATGAAGCTGGTGGCCGAGCTCCACGAGGCCCTCGACCGCCCCATCCCCGCCGCCGGCGCCCAGCGCGGCCTCCTCGTGGCCCAGAGCTGGGCCGAGAAGCGGGGGGTCAACCCGCAGGACCTCGTCCTCGGGGTCGGCGCCGCCGACATCTTCGGGCGCCAGGCGCGGGTGACGTTGACCGTCGCCATCCGCCGCCGCCTCACCCACCGGTTGGGACGCAGCCTGGCGACGCTCATCCCGCTGATGGCCGGGGCGGTGGCCGGCGCCGTGTTGAACCGGCGTGCCACCGTCGCCATCGGCCAGACCGTGGCCGCCGACATCGACCACCGCTTCACCGTCGTGAACGGGCAGGTCATCCCCCTCACCGCGTAGCCGTTCCCCCTCCCCCGTTCCTGCGGCACTCGCGCCGGCGCGGCGGACGCCGACAACGCCAGTTCGCCGGACTGTGGCGCACCGGTAGCGTGGCCGGCGGTGCCACCGCTGGAGCCCGACCCCACGCCCTGGGACCTGCCCGACCCGCGCTGGGCGCCCGAGGGCGACGACCTCATCGGCCTGGGCGCCGACCTCGAGCCCGGCACGCTGCTGGCCGCCTACCGCGCGGGGCTGTTCCCCATGCCCACCCGGCGCATGCCATTGCCCCGATCGGGACGTTCCGGCCGCGCCGTGGGCTGGTGGTCGCCGGACCCCCGCGGCGTCCTCCCCCTCGACGGCCTGCGCCTCACCAAGTCGCTGCGCCGGTCCGTGCGCCGCTACGAGGTCCGCCTCGACACCGTCTTCGAGGACGTGGTGGTGGCCTGCGCCGACCCCACCCGCCCGCACGGTTGGATCTCGGCCGACATCGTCGCCGCCTACCGCCGCCTCTTCGAACTGGGGTGGGCCCACAGCGTCGAGACGTGGTGCGACGACGAGCTGGTCGGGGGCCTCTACGGCGTCTCGATCGGCGGGCTCTTCGCCGGCGAGTCGATGTTCCACCGGGCGACGGACGCCTCCAAGGTCGCGCTGGTGGCCCTCGTCGAGCTGCTGACCGGCGCGGGCGGCGACGTCGACCGCCTCCTCGACGTCCAGTGGCTCACCCCGCACCTCGCCTCCCTCGGCGCGATCGAGCTGCCCCGTCCTGACTACCTGGACCGCCTCGCCGCCGCCCTCCCCCTCCCCGACGCCTTCACCCCCTGACCGCCGACGAGGTGCCGGCTCCGGCCGGGGGTCAGCGGTCGCGGGGGCCGAGGCGCCGGCCGGCGAGGCCGAGGGCGGTGCCGACGGCGAGGCCGCCGACCACGTCGGAGGCGTGGTGGTCGCGCACGTGCACCCGGCTGGCGGCGATGACGAGGGCGATCGCCCACCAGAGCGGCCACAGGCGGGAGCCCTCGGACAGGATCGTCGCCACCGTCGCCGACGAGGCCGAGTGCCCGCTCGGGAAGCTGGACGTATTCTGCAGCCGGATCTTGTGGACGTGCTCGCCATCGAACTCGGGCCGGGTACGCCCGATCGAGCCCTTGAGGGGACCGTTCACGAGCACGGTCTCGACCCCCAGCCAGATCAGGAGGCGCAGCGCCTTGCGCCGACTTGCCGGTCGCAAGGCCAACAGCGCGGCGATGGCCAACCAGATGCGCCCGTCCTCACCCACGATCGTTGCGGTGTAGAAGACCCGGTCGGCGACCGCCCGCCCCCGCAGCGGGC
Organism: uncultured Microthrixaceae bacterium; assembly: GCA_964470715.1. GTDB lineage: Bacteria > Actinomycetota > Acidimicrobiia > Acidimicrobiales > DATDAH01 > JAEUJM01. Next base: position 10,192 of record CAYYDZ010000070.1, read on the forward strand.
CGAAGGCCTCGTCCACCCGATCGTCGAACGCGGCCACGGCCCGCATCGCGCCGCCCGCCCGGTTCTCCGTCTCTCCCAACCCCGTCACCATCGCCGCCATCCTGCCCCGCCCAGATGACGCCCGGGCGAACGCTCGCTGAGGTCACCGCAACATCGAGTGCACAGCGGGCGGGTTCGCTCCGAGGCGCTCGACCCACAAGCGTGGCGCCCGACCCACAAGCGAGTGTGGGCCGGCTCGCCGCCAGGGGAGGGTCGGAGGCGCAGGGGTGGCGCCGCTCCGAGGGTCCACGACAGCGGCGCCCGACTCAAGAGGCCGAAACCATGAAGCTGGGCAGCACGCACGCAGCCACGCGCCGGTGTCGGTGGATACGGAGCGGTGACAGGACCCCGGAGCCGGAGGCCCTCGGAGCGCCGAGCGAGAGGACCGCGACGAGCGCCACCCCGGAGCCGGAGGCCCTCGGAGCGCCGAGCGAGAGGACCGCGACGACGCGCTAGATCTGGGCGACGAGGTAGGGCTCGACCGCGGCGGGTACCGACGGGTCGGTGCGGGGCACGGAGGCGCCGTCGGACCCGAAGGCCTCCGCGCCGCTCGGCACCGTCGGTCTGCTCGAGGACTCGGCGCCGGCGAAGACGCCGAGGTCGGCGAAGGGCTGGCCGTTCTCGTCGCGGCCCTGGGCTGCGTCGGTGAGGCCGGGGTCGCCACCGAGTCGGTTGAGGGCGGTGGCGTAGACCGACCGGAAGTCGACGGTCGCCACCATGGCGTCGCTGTCCCGGGCGGCCACGGCGAGGCTCGGAGCCTGCCCGTACAGACCGCCGTGCACGCCGCCGCCGATGAAGAGCGAGTCGGTGGCCTGGCCGTGGTCGGTGCCCTGGCCGGCGTTCTGGGACACCTGCCGGCCGAACTCGCTGTACACCAGCACGAAGACATCGGGCGCCCGCGGCGTGCCGTCGATCAGCGAGAAGAAGTGGGCCAGCCCCATGTTCAGCTCCGACAGGCGGTCCCAGAGGTTGTAGGCCTCGGAGCCGTGGGTGTCGTACCCCGTGGTGGTGGCCACGTAGGTCTGACAGGGGATCCCCGCCCGGATCAGCGCCGCCGCCGTCGAAAGCTGGTGGGCCAGCGACCCCGACGCGCCGCCCTGGGCCACGCGCGGCACGCCGCGAGCCGTTGCCGCGGCCTGGTTGGCGAGGGCGATGGCCCGCGACGCCGTGCCCACCTTGTTCACGGCGGTGGAAGCGGCGTCGCCGAGGGCGCCGATCTCGCTGAGGAAGCCGGTCCGGTCGGGGACGTTCTGCGCCGAGAAGTTGAAGGAGTCGAGGTTGGCGATGGCCACCGACGGCGCGTTGTTGGAGGCGAGCGCCTGATGTGCCCCGGTCAGCGACACCGCGCCGAGGGGCTGGCCGGTGTTGGCGAGGTCGTTGTAGCGGCCCAGCCAGCCGGTGTTCATGAGCGCGCCGCCGAAGGCGCCGGCCCAGCGGTAGGCCCACGCCGCGAAGTGGCTCATCTCGCGGACCACGTTCTCACCGGTCCCCTTGACGATGGCGACGTCGCCGACGTCGTGCCAGCGGTTGGCCAGCCAGGGGAGGGCACCGTGCAGGGCCCACTGACCGTCGAGGTCGAGCGCCGGCGGGAGGTAGTCGCCGGAGGGCGGCGGCCCGTACGGCCGGACGCTGGTGAGACGGGTGATGCCGATGCCGGGCCGGGCGCTGCGGTAGAGCCCGGTGGTGGTGGGCACGGCGAAGGGGACGACGGTGTTGAGGATGTCGGCACCGCCGGTGAGCTCCACCACCACCAGCACCGGGGTGCCGACGGGCAGGGACGGGCCGAACGCGGCGGCCGTCCCGAGGGCGCCGGCCGGGGCGAAGGGGTCGAGCAGGCGCACGGCCGAAGCGGAGGCCAGCGCGCCGGCAACACCCTGCAGGAAGCCGCGCCGGGTGAGCCCTGATCGGGTGGGGGTGTCGAGGGAAGCCATGGTGGGTCTCGTCTCGGTCGTCGGCTAGTTGGCCAGGAACTCGGGGGTGAGCAGCAGCAGGTTCAACAGGCCGGCGGCCCGGAACGGTGTCCAGGGGCCGGCGGTGGCGTAATGGGCCAGGGTGTTCCGCGTGCGTGTGGACACCGGGTCCAGCCCCGCCTCGGCGACGACGTAGCCGGCGGCGGTGGCCCCCGTCGCGTTGGCGTGCACCTTGGTGACCATGGGGTTCACCGCCCCGCTGGTCGAGCCGTCCCAACGGAAGTTGCGCATGGCCAGGTAGTTGGCCAGCTCGGACCACGTGTACAGGTTGGTGGTGTTGAACCACTGGTCGCCCTTGGGCCAGCCCGACACGTTCGGGGGCGACCACGGCCGCTGGGCCAACCGGGACATCATCCAGGGCAGGTTGGAGTCCGTCGCCAGCCCGGGCCAACCCAGGAGGCGGGCCGCGGCCACGACCCGCTCGACCGGTGTCTTGGTGCGGTTGTAGATGGCCTGGTCGGACAGGAACTCGGGCCGCCTCGCGATCGCCTTCAGCACCCGCTTGAGGTCCCCGTCGGGCCCCCACGAGACGGCCAGGGCGGCGAGCACGGTGGGCGTCGCGGTCAGACCGGTCAGCTCCTTGTAGAGACGGGCGGGCACGTGGCGCCTCCACGACGGGTGGGCCACGATGGCCGCCATCACCTCGTCCACGCCGGCGGCCCCCCGGGCGGCCCCGAGGAAGGTCTTGTTGCCGTTGTCCCACTGGCTGGGGTCGAAGCTGGTCGAGCCGTCGCCCCAGTTGTATCGCCAGCCGGACAGCGCTCGGGACACCTCGATGACGTCCTGCTGGGTGTAGTTCGTGGCCCCGGTGGCGGGGTCCACCCGCCCGAGGGAGAACAGCTCGAGCAGCTCACGCCCGAGGTTCTGGTTGGGATGGCTCTTCGTGTTGCGATCGGCGGTCAGGTACTTCACCATCCCCGGCCGGGTGATGATCGTCCGCAGCAGCGATCGGTAGGTGCCCCCGACACCGGCCCGCAGGCGCATCACGTGATCGCGCATGTCGGCCACGTAGACGCTGTCGGCGATGCCCACCACGACGAGCCCCTGGAGGGTCCACGCGATGCGCTCCTGCAGGGGGTTGTACGAGGCCACCGGTGCGGCCGCGCCCCTCGCCACCGGGCCGAAGGCCATCAGCTCCAACTGGCGGCCGGCGTGGGCGTCCTGGCTGGCGGAGGCCACGGGAAACGCCGAGGCAGCCCATCCGACGTCGGGCTTGGCGAAGAACGCGTCGATGAGCGCCGACGGACCCATGGCCTTGCCGTCCAGCACGTTCTGACGTGTCGGGCCGAATCCCAATCGACGCCAGATGTGGGCGACCTGCGCCTCGAGGGTTGCCATGGGGGCAAGCATCGACGCTTGCGGCACCTGGGTGAAGAGTGCCGCCTACTCAAATCCCCGGCGCGACCTACTCAGATCCGCGGTT
>CAYYDZ010000071.1:0-13591 GCA_964470715.1 uncultured Microthrixaceae bacterium
CGGGTGCCGAGGGCGAGCGCCTCGTCCATGACCCGCTGCGCCGTCTCGTCGTCGCCGGTGAGGTGGTGGGCCCAGGCCAGCAGGTCGAGGCCGCCGACGTCGCGGCGGGTGGTGATGTCGACCTCCATCAGCTCGAGGAACCGCTGGGGATCGGCGTGGTCGGCGAAGAAGCCCGCCATGTGCCGGCGCTCGGCGGGGAAGGCGGCCACCTGCTCGTCGGCCAGCGCGAGGCCGGTGCGCACCAGGTCCGCGGCCTCGTCGTCACGACCCTGCAGCACGTAGACGTCGGCGAGCGCCCCGTAGAGGTCGGCCGCGCCGGCGTCCTCGACGAGGCGCTCGTAGAGCTCGGCGGCGGCGTCGAGATCGCCCTGCGAGACGAGCACGTGGGCGAGCAACTCGCTCGACCCCCCGTGGTCAGGGGTGATCTCCAGGGCCGCGCGCAGGCTGGCCTCGGCCTCGTCGACCTGTCCGGCCTGGAACTGGAAGTGGGCGAGCTGGAACCACGCGGCCGAGGCGTCGCCGGCCCGCACCCCGATCCCGGCGGTGGCCACGAGCGAGCGGCGGGCGAGGTCGACCGCCTCTTCGTTGCGACCCGTGAGCGCGGCGACGCGGGCCTGACGCGAGAGCGTGGCCGCGGTGTCGGGGGAGCGCCGGGTCAGCCGGTCGAAGCCGTCGAAAGCGTCCTCGTAACGGCCCAGCTCGAGCTGCGTGTCGGCGATGGCCACGCCGATCCCCGGGTTGTCGGGGTTGCGGGCCGCGGCGGCGGTGAGCACCTCGAGCGCCTCATGGAACTCGTGCTGGGCCGAGAGCGAAGCGGCGTAGGCGGTGGCCGCGCCGGGGTCTCCGGGGGCGGCGGCGACGGCCCGTCGGAGCTGCGCCTCGGCCTGCTCGTAGACGGCGAGGTCGCCGGTCTCTCGAGCGAGGGCGATCAAGGTGCGCCCGTACTGGGTGCGGTTGAGGGTGTCGGCCGGGTGGTCGAGCACCCGCTGCCGCCAAACATCGGCGATCTCGTCGAGGGGCTCGTAGCCGTAGCTGTTGGCCAGCATCAGCTCGGGGTCGGGGAGCGACACCGTGTCGACGGTGCTCGAGTCGTCCCTCGTGGCCAGGGCGGCGCCGGCGATCAGGGCGGCGGCCACGAACAGTGCGGCGATCGGGAACTTCCTGCGGGTCATCGGTGCTCCTCGGACGTCTTCGCTGGATCAGTGGGAAAGAAGGTGGCCGTTTGGGGCGCGGGGCGGTGTGGGGCGTGGGGCGGTGGGGGCCGGCGAGAGTGGGCGCCGGCGGGGCCGGCAGCGGTGGCACGAGCCGCCGCTGCCGGCCGTCCGCTCAGGGGTTGGCCGGAGCCAGGTACGGGAAGCTGGTGGTGAAGGCGGAGTCGTTGGCGACGCAGTCGCTGGTCAGCACCGCCGACCCACCGAAGAACCCGCCGGTGACGATCCCGAGCTCGGGGTCGATCACGTCGTCGGCGAGGGCACGGCCGTTGGGGAACGCCGTGGGCTGGCTGAGGTCCACCGTCAAGATGTCCGGCAGCAGGAACTCGGCGATGCCCTGGGCCTCACCGGCCGAGTAGGGCGAGCCGTCGAGGCCGCTCAGGGTGAGCAGGGACTGCTCGACGTCGTCCTGCCACTGCTTGCGATCCTGCGCGGGCAGGGTGGCGTTGAACGGGTCCTCGAGACCGTCGGGGATGAGCACGGTCGCGATGGCGGGCCGGCCCATGCGGTCGAGCGTGGTGCCGCCGATCCGCGTCCGGGCCCAGACGCCGATGGTGTCGTCACCCAGGTCGGCTCGGGGCACGTTGAGGACGATGCCCGTGACGTTCAGCCCGGCGAAGAAGTTGGTCGGGGTGCCGTCGCAGAACGTGCGGCCGCCGCCCGCGCCCTTCACCTGGTCCTTGAACGCGTTGAGGTCGAAGAAGAACGGGTCGTCGAAGACACCGGCCTGGGCCCGGCCCCCGCCCGTGAGAGCGAGGGGCGCACCCGTGCTGCCGCGACCGATCCGGGTGGACCCGCGGAAGACCTCCATGCGCTGGGTGCCGTCCTCGCGGACCTCGCCGAAGACCACCCGGTAGCGGGTGTCCGTGCCGGCGTCGCCGTCGCCGTCGACATGGAACTCGTAGGCGGCGTTCGGCCGGAAGTTGGTGGGCGACTGGTCGCCGGCGACGGGGTTCACCGTCATGGCGAGCACCGCCCGGCTCGAGCGGCCCGGGGCCTTGAACACGTACACGTCATTGATGTCGGTGCGCCCGTCGCGCATCACCAGCGTCGACTCCAGGTGGTCGGCGGCCTGGCTGCCGCCTCCCGCGAGGACGAGTGCTGCGCCGATGGCGAGCACCCCCAACGCTGCGAGTAGTCGTCTCATGCGAATCCCTCCAGAGGTCGTGCGGACCGATCGCCCGCCCGGTTGATGTGACCGGTCGGTCACGGGTGGTGTTCGGAGCCGTGTCCGCCCTGGATGGGGGAGGCGGAGGATTCTTCGGCGCGTCAGGGACCAGACGGACGCTGCCGCTCCCGGTCGCGGAACGGGGGCGATGGCGTGCGACGCCCGGCCGAGGCGCCCCGCACCGGATCTGCCATGCTGGCCGCCGTGCAGACGCCAAGGCCGGCGGTCGTCGTGGCCATCGGGGCGCTGGCGGTGATGGTCGTCGTCCTCGTCGTCGCCCCGCTGGTGTTCACCGCCGAGGACAGCCTGTTCTACGTGGTCATCGGCCGCCACGTGGTGGACGGCGACGGTGTCACCTTCAACGGGCTGATGGCGACCAACGGGTTCCAGCCGCTCTGGCAGCTCGGGGTGATCGGTGTGGTCGCGTTGGCGCGCCTGCTCGGGATCGACGGCGACGTGGCCCAGATCCGGCTCGTGGCGCTGCTCTCGGTGGCGCTGACCCTCGTGGCGCTCGTGCTCTTGAGCCGGTTGGTCGAGCGCTTCGGTGGGGGAGGCAGTGCCCGGCTGGTGGCGGTCGCGGTCCTGGTCGTGTATCTCGCGGGCCCCCTCGGCATGCTCGGATCGGAGGCACACCTCGCCGCCGTCCTGGTCCTCGTGGCCGCATTGCTGTTGCACCGGCTGACCGAACGGGACGAGGTGGCCTCGACGAGCGACGCCGTCTGGTTCGGCGTCGCGCTCGGCGCCATGGTCCTGGCGCGGCTCGATCTCGTCTTCCTGGCCGCCGGTTTCGGCTTGGTCCTCGTGCTGGCATGGCGGAAGCGATCGGACCTCGTCACCCGGACGGTCGTTGCCGCGGCGGCCGTCACCGCCGCTCTCGTGGTCGCGCCCTACCTCCTGTGGAACCAGGTGCGCTTCGGGCACCTGGTGCCGATCTCGGGGGCCCTGAAGTACGACATCTTCGACCCCCGCTTCTCGCTGACGAGCGTCGGCAGGGTGGGCCTGGGCCTGCTGGCGATCGCGGTGGTCGCCGGCGGGTACGGATACGTCGGCACCGGCGAACGTCTCGAGGGACGACGGATCTGGCTGGCCTTGCTCGGCGGTGCCGCTGCCGCGTCCGCCTATACCTTCGTCGCCGCGCAGGACGACTTCACCACGTGGAACTGGTACTACGTCCCGCATTGCCTGGCCGCAGCGGTGGGGGGCGCCGCCGCCGCGCACCGCCTGACGGAGCGGGCGTCGAGCCGGGGCCACGGACGCGCGATGACCGGCGCAGTGGCAGCCCTCTCGGTGGCGCTGTTGGTGTTGGCCGCGGGACTCGTGGTGCGCCGGCCGCTCAGCAGCGTCCAAGACCAGCGGGACGAGACGCTGGCGTTCGCCCGCTCGCTGCAGGCCGAGGTGGACCCGTCCGATCGGATCGCCACCGTGGACCTACCCGGCGTGCTCGGCCTCGGCAGCCGCCGCCCGGTCGTCGCCCTCGACGGCCTGACCAACGACTTCGACTACCAGGACGACCTCGTGGACCTCGGTGTCTCCTGCACGCTCAGCGAGCTTGGGGTCAGGTACCTGGTGACCTACGAGACGGGTCCGGCCTCGGCCGACACCTCCGACGGCGGCCTCGTCCTGGGTGTGCGGAGCCTGCTCCACGACGCCGACGCCGGGGTGATCGACCTCACCGAGTCCGACGAGGTGTTCCGCGGTAGCTCGCCCCCCATGGTGGTGTGGCGCATCGACCCGGACTGCTCGCCCTGAGGCATCGGCCGGCTCAGACACGTCGGAGCACCTTCCGGCACCGACGGTGGGCGAGGAGACCGGCCTGAGCCGAACACGCCATCCCGTGACGCGACCATCGAAGCCGGCACCGCGGGGTCGGGAATCGTGAGCGCGCCTCTTGGCTTGGCGGAGGGAGCGGGATTCGAACCCGCGGGACCTTGCGGCCCACTGGTTTTCAAGACCAGCGCATTCGTCCGCTCTGCCATCCCTCCGGCGCCGAGGCTACCGGCACCGGGGTGCTCGCCTGCCGGCTAGGGCTGGATCTGGGCGCGGAGGCGGGCGAGCCAGGCGTCGGCGTCGGCCCACGCCGCCTCGGCCTCGCGGCGCACGGCTGGGCCGTGGGCGCCGGCGGCGGGGTACGAGCCGAGGAACTTCACGTCCTCGCACTTCGACTTGAGGTCGCGCAGGCAGTCGGCGACGAGTTCCTCGGCGATGTGGCCCTCGAGGTCGATGATGAAGCAGTAGTGGCCGAGGCCCTTCTTGGTGGGGCGGGACTCGAGTTTGGTGAGGTTGATGGAGCGGGCCGCGAACTCGCCGAGGATGGTGAGCAGCGTGCCGGGCTGGTCGGTGCGCTGGAAGATCACCACGCTGGTCTTGTCGTGGCCCGAAGCGGGCGGCATGCCCTCGCGGGCCAGCAGCACGAAGCGGGTCTGGTTGTCGGTGTGGTCCTCGATGTCGGTGGCCAGCACGTCGAGGCCGTAGATCTCGGCGGCGAGGGCGGTGCCGATGGCGGCCACCGTCGGGTCACCGCTTTCGGCCACGAGGCGGGCGGCCTCGGCGGTGGAGGTGGCCGCTGCGGTGCGGGCCTCGGGCAGCGTGCGGTGCAGGAACGAAGGGCACTGGGCCAGCGCGTGGGGGTACGACGTGACCGTGGTGACGCCGGCGAGGTCGGCCCCCGGCACGCCCAGGAGGTCCAGCTGGATCGAGATCTCGACCTCGCGCTGGATGAGCAGGTCGGTGTCGAACGCGAGGGTGTCGAGGGTGACGTTCACCGTGCCCTCGATGGCGTTCTCGATGGGGACGAAGCCGAGGTCGAGCTCGCCGGCGGCGGTGGAGGCGATGACCTCGGCGATGGTCTCGCAGGGCACCAGCTCGGCGCCCTTCAGGTCGGCCTGGGTCAGCAGGGCCTGCTCGGTGAAGGTCCCCTGGGGCCCCAGGAAGCCGACCCGGCGGGCGTCGGCCGGGGCGTCGGGCACTGATGGGGCGGGGGAGACCATGAGCGGTCAGGATAGTGACGTGGACGAATCGGCCCTCCGGGGTTTGCTCGATGACCTCGCCGCCGGGCGGGTCGACGCCGACGAGGTGGTGCACCGCCTACGTCGGCTGCCCTTCGCCGACCTTGGCTTCGCCCGCGTCGACCACCACCGGGCCCTCCGCCAGGGCATGGCCGAGGCGGTCTACGGGCCCGGCAAGACCCCCGACCAGTGCGTCGCCATCGTGGCCGAGCTGCTGCGGGCCGAGGCCTCGTCGCCCGTCGTGCTCACCCGCGCCGACGAGGCGCAGGTCGACGCCGTGCTCGCCGCCCACCCCGAGGGACGCCTGTCGGGCGGGCGCCCCGCCACCATCGTGTGGCGGCCGGCGGCCGAGCGCACCGGGCGGGTGCTGGTGGTCACGGCCGGCACCGCCGACCTGCCCGTCGCCGACGAGTGCGCCGCCGTCCTCCACGCCCACGGCCTGCGCCCGGTGCGCCTCGCCGACGTCGGCGTGGCCGGCATCCACCGCCTGCTCGCCGCGGCCGACGATGTCGCCGCCGCCGACGCGGTCGTCGCCGTCGCCGGCATGGAGGGGGCGCTGGCCTCGGTGCTGGGCGGGCTGACCGCGGCGCCCGTCGTCGCCGTCCCCACCTCCACGGGCTACGGCGCCGGTCTCGAGGGGGTCACCGCCCTGCTGTCGATGCTGGCGTCGTGCGCGTCGGGCATGACCGTGGTCGGCATCGACAACGGCTTCGGCGCCGCCTGCGCGGTGATCCGCCTCCTCAACGCCGCCGAGCGCCTCGCGCCCGCCCCCGACCCCGCGAGCTCGACGCAATGACCGTCGCAGCTCGCAGGCCGGACGAACTGGCACCGGATTTCGGTGTCAGGGCACCGAAATCCGGTGCCAGAACTCGGACCTCCTCCAGCGCCGCCCGGCGGGAAGGTTCCGGCGCGGGGCCGGCGACCGGATGGGAGGGCGGCGCGTGACGCGACGCGCCTGGTTCCACTGCTTCTCGGGGATCGCCGGCGACATGGCGCTGGGCGCCCTCGTCGACGCCGGCGCCGACCTCGACGAGGTCCGCGAACTGTGCCGGCGCATCCCCGTCGGCGGGTGGGGCCTCGAGGCCGAGGCGGTGATGCGCAACGGCATCGCGGCCACCCACATCAACGTGCTGGCCGAGGCCACCACGGTGGTGCGCACCGCCGCTCACATCAACGGCCTGCTCGACGAGGCCCGCCTGCCCGAGCGGGTGCGGGACCGGGCCGTGGCCGTGTTCGGCGCCCTCGCCCGCGCCGAGGGCAAGCTCCACAACCGTCCGCCCGAACAGGTGCACTTCCACGAGGTGGGCGCCCTCGACGCCATCATCGACGTGGTCGGCACCTGCGCCGCCCTCGAGCTGCTCGACGTCGACGAGGTGCACGCCAGCCCCGTCGCCCACGGCATCGGGATGATCCGCAGTGCCCACGGCGCCCTGCCCAACCCGCCGCCGGCGGTGGTGGAGCTCCTGCGCGACGTGCCCGTCTACGGCCTCGACATCCCACTCGAGCTCACGACGCCGACCGGGGCGGCCATCCTGGCGGCGCTCTCCGTGGGCTTCGGGCCGTTGCCGCCCATGTCGATCGAGGCGAGCGGCTTCGGCGCGGGGACGGCCCAGCTCGACGACCGCCCCAACCTCACCCAGGTGGTGCTCGGCACCGCAGTGGACGGGCTCGTGCCGGGCCAACCGGTGCAGTTGTTCGAGGTCAACGTCGACGATGCCACCGGCGAGACCCTCGCCCACACCCTGAGCGCACTGCTCCACGCCGGCGCCCACGACGCCTGGATCACGCCGATCCTCATGAAGAAGGGTCGCCCGGGCCACATGGTCAGCGCCCTCGCCGACGAGGCCGTGGCGGTGCAGGTGTCCGCGGCGCTGGTTCGCGAGACGGGCTCGCTCGGGGTGCGGGGTCAGACGCTCGAACGCTGGCCGGCGGCCCGGTCGTTCGACGAGGTCGAGGTCGACGGCCTGCCCGTGCGGGTGAAGGTGAGCGCCGGCCGGGTCAAGGTCGAACACGACGACGCCGCCCGCGCCGCCAAGCGCCTGGGCCTGCCCCTGCGCGAGGTGGTGGCCCGGGCCGAGGCCGAGTGGCGTCTCCGCACGAACCGCCCCGACGATCTCGGAGCCGTCGACGGTACCGGCGGCGGTCCCCACCCCGACCACGCCGAACGCGACCACCACCTGGCCGACGTCGAGCTGCTCCATGGCGGCCCGTCCGCCGGCGACGTCGCGGGCCAGCCCGAGCCCGACGGCGACGCCGGCTGACCGGACCTCAACTCCTTTGTCGCGGCGCGAGCCTGCCGTGGAGAGAAACGCGGTGTTGCTGGTCGCACGGTGGGATCCGGCCGCCAGCGGGCCCGGAGGTCAGGCCGCCGGGCGGGAGGCGCAGGCCTTCCAGAGGGCGACGTAGCTGGGGTAGGTGAGCCCTGGGGTGACCCAGCCGGCGGCGACGAGCTCGTCGTGCAGGGCCGGCAGGTGGCGGAACGGGATGCCCATGTCGACGTGGTGGGCCAGGTGCCAACCGGTGTTGAAGGGGGCGATCCAGAAGCGGGCGGTCCAGTGCTGCTCGACGTGGTGGGTGGTCTGGCGCCGGTCGGGTGAGCGGGTCATGCCGCCGTGCTCGGCCACGGCCCGCAGGCGGTTGAGCACCCGCCAGACCGTCATCCAAGGGGCGAGCCAGAGGAAGAGGTACAGCTCGGGGCGACCGACCAGCGCGAAGCCGAGCACCAGCACCACCTGCACGCCGAGGATGCGCAGGGCGATGGGCCGGGCCGTCGAGCTGCGCACGGCGAGCAGCAGGCCCTTGAGGTTCTTCCATCCCGAGTTGCCGACGGCGTCGCGGGTCAGCTTCCGTCGCCACGACGCCCGGGTGACGGGGTAGCGGGCGTAGAGGGCGAGGTCGGGCTCGTCGGGGCCGAGCTCGTCGCGGTGGTGGGCGAAGTGCGAGCGCCGGTAGGCGTCGAAGGGGACGAAGGCCGGATAGGCGAGCACCCAGCGGCCGATGCCGTCGTTGGCCCAGCGCTTCGAGAACAGCAGCCGGTGGGCCGCCTCGTGGGCGAGGATGGCGTAGAGGGCGAAGGCCCGCCCCATCAGCAGGAACGCCGCCACCCAGGCCAACGGGTGGTCGAGCCACACCGCCAGCGCGATGACGCCGAAGGACTGGATCAGGACGCCGACGACCGACACCGCGTTGCGCAGGTTCGGGATGCGCCGCAGCTCGGCGCGCAGGGCAGGCACGGGCTTCCCACCGGTGAGGAGCCGGTCGGTGGGGAGGACCTGGGGGAGGGCGTCGTCGGCCGGGGCGAGGCCGCCGAGGCCCAGCGCCGCCTCGCGCTCGGCATCCCGGGCCTTGGGCGCGTTGGCGACGCGGTCCGGCTCCTCCTCGGTGCGTTCGTCGCCCGTGGTGGGGAGGTCGGTCGAGGCCATGGGACCATATTACAGTCTGTGATCACATGATCCAGTCTCGTAACACGAACGGCGCGAGCCGCGTCACGGACGAGCGGCCGCTCACGGCGCGTTCGGTGATCGCCAGCACCCTGCTCGGGACGACGCCGCCCCGTCTGCCGGGTCGTCTCCTCGTGCGAGCCGGGGCGCTGTTCGGCCTCGCCGAGGGGACCGTCCGCACCGCCCTGTCGCGGATGGTCGCCGCCGGCGAGCTGACCGCCGACGACGGCACCTACACCCTCGCCGGACCGTTGCTGGCCCGCCAGGCCCGCCAGGACGAGAGCCGCCGCGCCGTCGTGGCCGCCGAGCGGTGGGACGGGACGTGGGCCCTCGCCGTCGTGCACGGCGAGCCCCGGCCGGCGCCGCAGCGGATGGAGCTGCGCGTTGCCGCGACGGCCCTGCGCCTGGCCGAGCTGCGCGAGGGCGTGTGGCTGCGCCCCGACAACCTCGACCCCGAACGGCTGCCGGCGTCGGCGGTGGTGGTCGCCGCCCAGTGCACCCGTTTCGTCGGCGCCCACCCGGAGGCGCCGAACCGCCTCGGTGGACACGACGGCGTCCGCGTGCGCACGGAGGGTCTCGTGGCCGCGACGAGCCGAACCGTCGTCAGCGACGTGGCCGCAACCCTCGCCGGCCGCTTGTGGGACCTCGCAGGGTGGGCGGCCCGGGCCGACGCCCTCCGGGCCCGCATGGACGGCATCGTCGCCGCCCTCGAGGCCGGCGACACGGACGCCCTCGCCCCGGGATTCGTCCTGTCGGCGTCGGTCCTGCGCCTCACCCAGGCCGACCCCCTCCTGCCGGCCGAGTTGCTCCCTGCCGGCTGGCCCGGCGCCGCCCTGCGCGTCGAGTACGACGGCTACGACTCGGCCTACCAGTCCCTCCTGCGCAGCTGGTTCCGGGATCAGCGCTGATCGCGGCGGCTCTCCTTCGGCCTCGGCGGATCGGGGGGACGGGGCGCCGCCGGTAGCGTGATCGGGTGCCTGAGGACCGCCTCTACTTCCGCCAACTGCTCGCCGGCCGAGACTTCGCCACCAACGACCCGCTGGCCCGCCAGATGGTCAACTTCGTCTACCTCGTGGGCGACCGTGAGACCGGCGAGGCCGTGGTCATCGACCCCGCCTACGACATCGACGGCCTGCTCGACCTCCTCGCCGCCGACGACCTGCGCCTCGTCGGCGCGCTCGCCACGCACTACCACCCGGATCACGTGGGCGGGGACATGATGGGCTACTCCATCCAGGGCGTGGCCCGGCTCCTCGAGCGCACCTCCGTGCCCATCCACGTGCAGGCCGACGAGGCCGTCTGGGTGCAGCGGGTCACCGGGGCGACCGAGAACGACCTCGTCGAGCACGTCAGCGGCGACGTCGTGCGCGTCGGCGAGATCCCCATCGAGCTCATCCACACCCCGGGCCACACCCCGGGCAGCCAGTGCTTCCTGGTGGACAACCGCCTCGTCGCCGGCGACACCCTCTTCCTCGAGGGCTGCGGCCGCACCGACCTCCCCGGTGGCGACCCCGGGGCCCTCTACGAGAGCCTCACCCAGAAGTTGGCCAAGGTGCCCGACGACGCCACCTTGTTCCCCGGCCACCTCTACTCGATGGAGCCCTCGGCCTCCATGGCCGACACCCGCGCCCACAACTTCGTGTTCCGCCCGCAGACCCAACGCGAGTTCCTCATGCTGATGGGCGCCGGCTGAGCGCCGTGAACGTCGACAACCTCGGCTTCTCCCCGGGCACGCAGGGCCTGGTGGCCGGCCTCATCGCGCTGCAACAGGCGAACGGGATCGACTTCGACACCGCGGTGGCCCGCGTGCGCGCCACCGCCGAGTCCGGCCCCCTCCTGGTGGCCAATCCGAGCTGGACCGAACTGGTCGAGATGCTGCGCTGGTTCGCCACGCCCCCGGCGGCGCCTGCTGGAGACACCGCCGCCGGTTGATCCACCGCGTGCTCGTCGGCCGGGGTCAGCTCGAGTCCGGGAGGTCCGTCTCGAGCGCCGCAAGCGCCTCCCGCAGCGCCGTCGGCGTCCACGCGTCCGCCGCGCCGGGCCGCGAGCAGAGGTACGAGGCGATCTCGACGTCGGACAGGCCGTGGGCGTCGCGTAGCCCGATGGCCAGCATGTGCAGGTACCCCACGACGGGCGCGGCCAGGGCGTTGGTCGCCTGCGGCTCGGGGTGGGTGAAGGTGACCATGGGCAGGCCGTCCCGATCGCCGACCACGACGGCCAGGTCGTAGCGCCCCGTACCGCAGCGCGCCCGGCGGTCCCGACGCAGCGCCTCCCAGTCGACGGCGGCGTGGGCGCGCTTGCTCTCCTGGGCCACCACGTCCTCGAATTGCCCGCCGGTGATGACGTAGCCCCGGGCGTAGGTGTGGCGTTCGTCGGCGTGGGGGGTGTGATCGAGGAAGGCGACCCCGCCGGTCCACACCCGCGACTCCCCTGAGAAGTAGAGCGGGAACGGCAGGTGCAGGGCGGCGTCCGCGAGGGGCTCGGACGGGTCGCGGCACCCGGCATCGGCCCGCAGGCCGCCGGGCATGCGCCCGCCCTCGAGGTACGACTGGAAGCGGGCGCGATGGAGGTTGGACCCGTAGCTCACGTACCAGACCAGGTCGGGCGGGCCGACGCGCACGGCACCGAGCCTACGGGGGGCGCCGGGCCTACGGTGGCGCCGTGACCCCGGACTCACCAGCGCCGCCGGACTCCGTCGCCGCCGCCCCCCAGCGCACGCCGCTCGCCCACCTGCCCACGCCGGCGGTCCCCGCCGACCGCCTGGGCGCCGCCCTCGGGCTGCCCGCCGGTGCCCTTTGGATCAAGCACGACGACCTCACCGGCGTCGCCGGCGGCGGCAACAAGGTGCGCAAGCTCGAGCACCTGGCCAGCGCCGCCGTCGCCGCCGGCGCCGACA
The DNA here is from genome assembly GCA_964470715.1 of uncultured Microthrixaceae bacterium. Classification (GTDB taxonomy): domain Bacteria; phylum Actinomycetota; class Acidimicrobiia; order Acidimicrobiales; family DATDAH01; genus JAEUJM01. The sequence goes on from CAYYDZ010000071.1 coordinate 11,721, forward strand.
CCCTCGTCACCGGCGGTGGCCGTCAGAGCAACCACGTGCGCCTCACCGCGGCGGTGGCCAACCGGCTCGGCCTCGCCGCCACGGTGGTGCTGGCCAGCGACCCGCCCGAGCATCCCACCGGCAACGTGGTGCTCGACGAGGTGCTGGCCCCCGACATCGTCTGGGCGGGTGACCTCGACTACTACGCCCTCGAAGGCGCCATCGTCGACGAGTCGGAGCGCCTGGCGGGCGAGGGTCGCCGCCCCTACCTCATCCCTGTCGGCGGGGCGTCGGCGGTCGGCGCCCTCGGCTACGTCCACGCCGCGTACGAGCTCGACACGCAGGTGCCAGGCCTCCCGCTCGTCGTCGTCGCCGACGGCTCGGGCGGCACGCACGCTGGCCTGGTGGCGGGCTTCGGCGACCATGGCCGGGTGCTGGGCGTCGACGTCGGCACCCGCCCCGACCTCGACATCGCCGTGCCCGCCATGGCGAGCGCCACCGCGGCGTTGGCCGGACGGGCCGACCCGACGGGCGCGGTGCAGCTCGACCACGAGCGCATCGGCCCGGGTTACGGTGCCCCCAGCGACGCCTGCCGCGAGGCCCTCGACCTCGCCGCCCGCACGGAGGGAGTGCTGCTCGACCCCGTGTACACGGGCAAGGGCATGGCCGGCCTCGTCGCCGCGGTCCGGGAGGGCCGCCTCGACACCTCGCGCCCCACTGTCTTCCTCCACACGGGCGGCCTGCCGGCGCTCTTCTCCCCCCGCTACGCCGACTGGGTCCGTCAACGGCCCTGACCGTCCCCTGATCGTCCGCCCCGTCGCGCCTCCCCCGATCCTGCGGAGGCGCCCGGCACGCGGGCACCCCTGACGCCCGAACGCAGGAGGGGTGCACCGGATGGCGAATCCCTTCCGACGAAGGAGGAACGAAGGAGTAGGCCGAACGGCCTAGGCGCGTGCTCAAGGTCTTCGCCGATGTGCCGACGATGCAGAGGAGAACGGCCCACTCCTCGGAGGAGCTCCGGATGTCCGACCACGCAGCCCCAGTGCCCATCGCCGACGAGCGCACCCGGAGGATCTTCGGGGACCTCTCGTTCAGCTCGGCCAAGAAGGGGTTCGATCCCGCCGAGGTGACCGCCTTCCTCGTGAACGCGAGTGGCGCCGTCGAGCGGATGCTCGCCCGCCTGAAGGACGCCGAGCAGCGGGCCGAGTCCGCCGAGGCCAGACTCACGCAACTCGAAGCCCGGGCCCTCCAGGCGCCGCCGCTGCCCGCGCCCCCCGCTCCGCCCACCAACGGCGACGGCAATGGCCTGCTCGATCGTACGCTCGCCCTGGCCGAGAAGACCGCCATCGCCGCCGTGGCCGACGCCCGGTCCCGAGCCCAGGCCATCCTCACGCAGGCCCAGGAGCAGGCCCGCGAGTACTTCGCCACCGAGCGCGCCGCGATCGCCTCCGAGTGGGAGCGGGTGCAGACCGAGGCCGGCCAGCTCGAGACCCTGCGCCTCGCCGTCGCCGCCGAGACCATGGCCCTCGAGGGTGTTCGCTCTCACCTGCGGGCACGCATCGCGGCGACGGCACACGAGATGGCCGCCATCGCCGAGAACTCCGATCTCCTCAGCTACGCGATCGCCCAGGCACGGACCGAGGTGGAGGCGCCTCTCACCGCCGTCGGTCCTGCGGTGACGAGCGCCCTCCAGGGCCCCGATGAGCAGGCCACGACGCCGTCGCTCCACGCCGGCGCCATCCCGGCGTCGTCGGTGCACTCCCACGACAAGACCTTCGAGGCCAGGTGGGCCCACGACGAAGACGACCAGGCCGATGCGGAGGCGTTCGCTCGCTTCTTCAGCGACGAGGTCGAGCCCGAGCCCACCCAGCAGTGGATCCTCGCCGGCTAGG
>CAYYDZ010000072.1:0-12806 GCA_964470715.1 uncultured Microthrixaceae bacterium
GGGTTGGTGGTGACCGCGTAGAGCTGGCCGGCACCCCCGGTGGCCATGAGCACGTGCCCCGCCCGCACCTCCACCACGGCGCCGGCGGGGTCGAGGGCCCACACGCCCACGCATCGCCCGTCCTCCACGATCAGGTCGGTGGCGAAGTGCCGTTCGAGCACGCGCGTCGCGGTGCGGCGGGTGGCGGCGACGAGCGCCCGTTCGATCTCGTACCCGGTGGCGTCGCCGCCGGCGTGCACGATGCGCGGCAGGGTGTGACCGCCCTCGCGGGCCAGCTCGAGGGTGCCGGCGGCGTCGCGGTCGAAGGCGGCGCCGATGGCCATGAGGTCCTCGACCCGGTGGGGGCCGTCCTCGACGAGCACCCGCACCGCGTCCTCGTCGCAGAGGCCGGCGCCGGCGGCCAGGGTGTCCGAGAAGTGCAGGTCGGTGGAATCCGTGCCCGCGGCCAGCACCGCGGCCACCCCACCCTGGGCCCACTGGGTGGTGGCGGTGGACAGCACACCCTTGGTGAGCACGCCCACGCTCCACCCGTGGTGGTCGCTGGCCCGTACGGCGGCCGACAGCCCGGCCACCCCCGAACCGAGGACCAGCAGGTCCAGCGCCTGCCCCTCGGGCTCGGGTTGGGCCATGTGGGGCTAGCGCGCTCCCTCGTGCACGCTCGCCAGGTCGGCGAGCTCCGCGGCGATGTCCACGAGGCTGGGGTCGAGGGTGATCGACCCCACGTCGTGCAGGTTGGCCTCGGTGACCGTGGCCCGGTGCACCTTGGACTTCATCATGCGTCGTCGCACGTGGCTCTCCTCGTGGCTTGACGCCGGTGGCCCGGTCGCCGTGCGCTCACCCCGTTGGGGTCGTGACGCCAACATTATCCAGGAGGCGGGCGCGACCGAACCTCGCCGCGGTGAGCAGGCGGACCTCGCCGACCAGGGGATCGACCACCTCGAGCGTGGCAGCGTCCACCACCGCGGCGTAGTCGAGCTCGGCCAACGGCTCGGCGTCGACCATCCCGGCCAGGAGGCCCCGTACGACCGCGGGGTCACGCTCGCCGGCCCGGACGGCGTCGGCGCCGGCCTGGAGCGCCCGGTGCAGCACCGGTGCGGCGGCGCGCTCCTCGGGGGTGAGGTAGGCGTTGCGGCTGGACATGGCGAGTCCGTCGGGTTCGCGCACGGTCGGGCACCCGACCACCTCGACGGGAAAGGAGAGGTCCCGCGCCATCGTGCGCACGACCGCGAGCTGCTGGAAGTCCTTCTCGCCGAAGTAGGCCCGACACGGCCCCGCCAGCGCGAAGAGCTTGGCCACCACCGTGGCCACCCCGGCGAAGTGGCTCGGTCGGGACGCCCCCTCCATGGTCTCGGTGATGCCGGCCACGGACACCGTGGTCTGGATGGGGACGGGGTACATCTCCTCCACCGAGGGAGTGAACAGCACGCCGACGCCCGCCGCCTCGCAACGGGCGGTGTCACCGGCGAGATCCCGGGGGTAGGCGGCGAGGTCCTCCGTCGGGGCGAACTGGAGGGGGTTCACGAAGATCGTCGTCGCCGTCACGTCGTTGTCGGCCACCGCCGCGTCCATCAGCGAGACGTGGCCGTCGTGGAGGTAGCCCATCGTGGGCACGAGGCCGACGGTCCCCCCGTCGTGACGGACCGCGTCGAGCGCGGTCCGCAGCGCCGCCGCGGTCGTCACCACCTCCACGCCGCCCATCCTCCCCCAGCGGCGCGACCTGGAGGAAATACCAGTCACCGGTGACTGGTATTTCCTCCAATGTGGGTTGGGGGGTCCTCGTGGGCGACGAGGCGGCGGGCGGCCTGCATGAGCGCCTCGTAGGCGGGGCGCTCGGACGGATCGAGGGCGTCGAGGTGGCGCTCGATGGTGGCCCAGTCGCCCCTGGCGGCCGGCCCGGTGAGGGCCGCCGCGGGGCCCAGCGCGGCCACGTTGTCGACGGTGCCCCGCACGAGGTCGAGGTAGGCCTCGAGGGGCACCCCTGCGGTCGCCGCCACCCGCTCGACCTGGCCCAGCAGGGCCACCAGGTGGTTCGAGGCGATGCAGGCGGCGGCGTGGTAAGCGGCCCGATCGGCGTCGGCCACCGTGAAGGCGTGTCCGGCGAGGTCGGCCACCACCTCGGCGGCGAGGGTGTCGCCGGCGATGGCGAACCAGGCGCCGTCGCGCAGTCGCTCGGCGCCCACCTCGGCGTTGGGCAGGGACACCAGCGGGTGCACGGCGGCACGGCGTTCGTGGGGGGCGAGCGCGTCGAGGCCCAGCGAGCCCGCCAGGTGAGCAACCACGGCCGGCCCGGGCTCGACGGCCGCCGCGACTTCGGCGATGGCCGCGTCGGGGGTCGCGATGACCAGCAGGTCCACCCCGGCCGCGGCGCCGGCGACGTCGTCGCCCCGTCGCAGTGGCCGCTCGACCCGCCACCCGGCGGCCCCCAACGCCCCGGACAGCGACCCGCCCGCCCGCCCCGGCCCGATCAGCCGGACCGAGCGCCGGCTCATCGCAGGGGCCCGACCACCGCCACCGAGCCCACGGAGTCGGCCAGGGCCTCCTCGGTGACCAGCTCGGGCGCCAGCTCGGCCAGCGGGGCCAGGACGAAGCGGCGCTCGAACATGCGGGGGTGGGGCACCTGGAGGTCGGGCTCGTCGACGGTGACGCCGTCGATCCACAGGACGTCGACGTCGAGGGTGCGGGGGCCCCAGCGCTCGGCCTGCACCCGCTCGGCGGCGGCCTGCAGACGCTGGCCCACGCTCATCAGCTGGCGGGCGGTGAGCTCGGTGTCGAGCTCCACCACAAGGTTCAGGTAGGCGTCCTGGTCGGCGGGGCCGCCGACGGGGTCGGTCTCGTAGACCGACGACACCGCCACCACGTCGGCCAGCGAGTCGACCGCGTCACGCAGGTAGGCCCAGCGGTCGCCGAGGTTCGACCCCATGCCGAGGAAGGCCCGCACGCCCGACCTCAGGCCCCGGACGAGCCGGCCGGTCGCACGAAGCCCGGGGCGCCCAGCGACGATGCCGTGCGCGTCCGGGTGATGCGCACCCCGGAGGTGCCCAGCTGCTGAGGCACCGGTGGGCGCAGCTTGCGCAGGGCCACCGTCACCGCCTCCACCCGCTCGTCCTCGAGGATGCGCTCGGCGATCACCGCCGCCAGGTGCTCGAGCAGGGCGACGTGTCGGTGGGCGATGGTCCCCTCGACCAGTGCACACAGGGCGCCGTAGTCGACGGTGTCCTCGAGGTCGTCGCTGGCACCGGCCGCCGACAGGTCCAGCTCGACGTCGAGGTCGACCTGGAGCGGCTGGGCCCGCACCTCCTCCTCGGGGAGGACGCCGCAGCGCCCGAGGATGCGCAGGTCGCGGAGCTCGATTCGATCGGCGGGCACGGTGAGACCGTCAGTTCTCGTCGCGCAGCTTCGCGCCGAGCGAGACCAGTTCGCGCCCGAGCGGGCCCATCTGACGGTCGACGATGCGCTCGACCACCGAGATGGTCTGGGGGCCGGTGTCGAGCAGGCCTGCCCAGAGCAGGTAGCCGCCCATCAGGCCCGAGATGCGGTCGCCCAACTCCTCCTGGTGCACGAGCACCTTGCCGTCGCTGGCCAGCAGGCCGCGCAGCTCGGGGAAGAACGACCGCTCGAACTCCAGCGAGTCGTCGACCGCGGTGAAAGGCCGATGGATCCACGCCACGCCGAGCTCGTCGTAGTTGTGGAGGTTGGCCGGCGAGGACACGAGGGAGATCACCTTGGTGAACCCCTGCTCGCGGATCCAGATGATCTCTTCCTGGCGCCGCACGCGGCGGTGGTTCTGGCCGTACCCACCCGGCCGCTCGCACACCGCCAGCTTCTCCTTGATGACCCAGGAGAAATTGCGGGGGGTGATCCCCCGTGCCCACTTGCTCTTCACCGCCATGGCGGGACTCCCGTCGTTTCGTCGTTCATGCCGCCGTCTCGATCTGACCCGCCACCACGGCGGCAGCGTGCACCGTGGCCCGGACGTCGTGGACCCGCACCATCTGCACGCCCTGCGCCATGGCCCACGTGGCCGTGGCCAGCGACCCCTCGAGGCGGTCGTCGGCCGGCACCTCGTCGACGCCGTCCGAGGCTGCCAGCAGGGTGCCGAGGGTCGACTTCCGGCTCGTCCCGACGGCCACGGGGAACCCGGTGGCCACGAGGGCGTCGAGGTGGGCGAGCAGCGCGAGGTTGTGGTCCAGCGTCTTGCCGAAGCCGATGCCCGGGTCGATCCACACCTCGGGGACGCCGCGCCCGCGGGCGTCCTCGGCCCAGGCCACCAGCTGGTCCCGCACCTCGGCGACGACGTCGTCGTAGTGGGGATCGAGCTGCATCGTGCGAGGGTCGCCCTGGCGGTGCATGGCGAGCCAGCCGACACCGAGGTCGGCGGCCACGGGGGCGAGCGACGCCGAGACGTCGTTGATGAGGCTGGCGCCCGCGGCCACGGCCGCCTCGGCCACCTCGGCCTTGGTGGTGTCGATCGACACGCGCACCTGACCGGCGAGGGCTTCGATCACGGGGACCACGCGCCGGCACTCCTCGGCGGCATCGACCACGGCGGCACCCGGACGGGTGGACTCGCCACCCACGTCGATGACGTGGGCCCCTTCGGCGAGCAGGCGTTCGCCATGGGCGACGGCGCGCTCCAGATCCAGGTACCGACCACCGTCGGAGAACGAGTCGGGCGTCACGTTGAGCACGCCCATCACCAGCGGGTCCACGGGCGCCGATGGTACCGGTCGGCGTCAAATCGGCCCGGGGCCAACGCGCCAGAACGCCGGTCACCCGACGCCTCCACGCCAACAGGGCGGCCCCTAGGATGCGCCGATGGCTTCCGCCGTGCCGCCCCCCGTGATCGTCTCCGAGCCGCCTGGGCCCGCAGTGGTGCGCTCGCCGACGGACGTGCTGCGGGCGGTGGTGGCCGCGGCCGTACTCGCCGTCCTGGTGCTGCTCGGCACCCTGTTCGGCAACGAGATCCAGAGCTTCCTCGCCGAGCTGCTGCGGGGTGTCGATGCCATCGGTGTCCACCTGCTCGACGCCATCGTGGTCGGCACGAGGGCCTTCACGGTGGTCGTCGCCGTCGCGGGCGTCGGCGCCGCCCTCGTGACGCGCCGGTGGCGACTGCTGCTCACACTGGTGGTCGCCGGGGCGATCGGCGCGGCGCTCGCCGCGGTGGCGACCCAGGTCATCGACACGGTCGAGGCGCCGCTGGTGAACCCGTCCGTCGACCTCGGCCTGGTCAGCCGGCAGGACTTCCCCACCCTCGCCGGGGTCGGGGCGGCGGCCGCGCTGCTCACCGCGGCCGAACCGTGGCTCGGGCGGCGTTGGCGTCGCGTCGGCTGGGTGCTCGTGATCGCGCTGGCGTTCTCCCGCTTCCTCACGGCGCCGGTGTCGTTCGACGTGGCCATCGCCCTGACGTCGGGATGGCTGGCGGGTGCGGTCGTGCTCGTGGCGGCGGGCGGGCCCAACCGCCGGCCTACCGGCCAGGCGGTGGCCGACGCCCTCCTCGCCGCCGGCGTGCCCCTCGCCACGCTGGCGCCGGCGTCGGTCGACGCCCGCGGCTCGACCCCGTACTTCGGCACCACCACAGACGGTCGCCGCGTGTTCGCCAAGGCCCTCGCCCAGGACGAGCGCAGCGCGGACCTGCTCTTCCGCCTCTACCGCAGCATCGTGCCGCGCGACCTCGGCGACGAGCGTCCGTTCTCCTCACTCCGGCGCATGGTCGAACACGAGGCGCTGGTCTCGCTCATGGCCCACAGCCACGGCATCACCACCCCGAAGGTGCTGGCCTTCGCGGCGGCTCCACCGGGCGGCTACGTCTTGTCGTACGAGGGCATCGACGGGTCGTCGCTCGACGGGGTCGACCCCGACGCCCTCACCGACGAGGTGCTCGACCAGATCTGGGCGCAGATCGAGACCCTGCGCTACCACCGCATCGCCCATCGCGACCTGCGCCTGGCCAACGTCTTCCTCGGTGCCGACGGCCAGATCGCCATGATCGACTTCGGCTTCAGCGAGCTCGCGGCGTCGGACCTGCTCCTGCGCACCGACATCGCCGAGCTGCTGGCCTCACTGAGCCTCTCCGTCGGCCCCGACCGGGCGCTCGCCGCGGCGGTGCGCGCCCTCGGCCCCGAGACGGTGGCCGACGCCACCGATCGCCTCACGCCGGGCAGCCTGAGCGGCGCCACCCGCACCGCCTACAAGGAGCGTCCCGGAGAGCTCGCCGCCCTCCAGGCGTCCTGCCGCGCCCTCACCTGACCACCCCCCAAATCCTCGTTCTGGGACCAGAAACAGAACGGTGAGAGCGGGAAATCTGTACCCAGAACGAGCGAACCGCGAGTGGGGTTACGCGCCGAGGAAGCGCATGGCCTCGGCGCGGGTGGCGACGTTGTCGCGGAAGAGGCCCCGTACGGCCGAGGTGACGGTGCTGGCGCCGGGCTTGCGCACCCCCCGCATCGACATGCAGAGGTGCTCGGCCTCGATGACCACGAGCACCCCCTTGGGCTCGAGGGTGCGCTCGATCTCGTCGGCGATCTGGCTGGTGAGGCGCTCCTGGACCTGCGGGCGCTTGGCGTAGGCATCGACCAGCCGGGCCAGCTTGGACAGGCCGGTGATGCGGCCGTCGTTGCCCGGGATGTAGGCCACGTGGGCCTTGCCCAGGAAGGGGACGAGGTGGTGCTCGCAGCACGAGTACATCGGGATGTCGCGCACCATCACCATCTCGTCGTGGTCGGCCTCGAAGGTGACCTGGAGGTGGTGGTCGGCCGACTCGCGCAGGCCCGAGAAGATCTCGCTGTACATCTTCGCCACCCGCGCCGGCGTGCGCTGGAGGCCGTCGCGCTCGGGGTCCTCCCCGATGGCGAGCAGGATCTCCCGCACGGCGGCCTCGATGCGCTCGACGTCCACCGGGGGCAGGCCGTTGCCTTGCTCCTCTCCGCCCATGCCGCCCTCGTCGCTCACGGCCGCCACCACCGGCGGCCCTTGGCGTCGCCCGGGTCCAGGTTGGTGGCTCGCACTCGTTCAGGTCCCTCGGAGGCGGTGGGCGACGCCACCGTCGCGCCGCCGTCGGCGCCTTCCCAGGTGTCCAGGCCGGCGAACAGCTCGTTCAACATGTCCTCGTCCAGGGTCTCGTGTTCCATCAGGGACTCGGCCATGCGGTCGAGGGTCGCCCGGTGCAGGGTCAGGATCTCGGCGGCCTCGTCGTGGGCCTGGTCGATGAGGCGCCGCACCTCGTCGTCGATGTCGCTGGCCACCTGGTCCGAGTAGTTGGGCTCGTGGCCCATCTCCTTGCCGAGGAACACCTCGCCGGACTTGTGGCCGAGCCGGCGGGGGCCGAGGGCGTCGCTCATGCCGTACTCGGTGACCATGGCCATGGCGATCTGGGTGGCGCGGTCGATGTCGTCGGACGCCCCGGTGGTCGGGTCACCGAAGATCAGCTCCTCGGCGGTTCGTCCCCCGAGCAACATGGCGAGCTGGTCGCGGAGCTCGGAGCGGGTGCTGAGGTACTTGTCCTCGGTGGGCAGGGCCAGCGTCCAGCCGAGCGCCCGGCCCCGGGCGATGATCGACACCTTGTGGATGGGGTCGGTGTTGGGCAGCAGGTGGCCTACGAGCGCGTGGCCGCTCTCGTGGTAGGCGATGACCTGCTTCTCCTTGTCGGACATCAACCGGTGCTTGCGTTCGGCGCCGGCGATGACCCGGTCCATGGCGTCGCTGAGGACCCGCATGTCGATGCGCTCGCCGCCGCGCCGCGCGGAGAGCAGCGCCGCCTCGTTCATGAGGTTGGCCAGGTCGGCGCCGGTGAACCCGGGGGTGCGGCGGGCCACCACGTCGAGGTCGACGTCGTGATCGAGCGGCTTGCCCTTGGCGTGGACGTTGAGGATGGCCCGGCGTCCCTGCAGGTCGGGGCGGTCGACGACGATCTGGCGGTCGAAGCGCCCGGGGCGCAGCAGCGCCGGGTCGAGGATGTCGGGGCGGTTGGTGGCGGCGATGAGGATGACGCCACCGGAGACGTCGAAGCCGTCCATCTCGACGAGGAGTTGGTTGAGGGTCTGCTCGCGCTCGTCGTGGCCACCGCCCAGGCCGGCGCCGCGGTGGCGGCCGACGGCGTCGATCTCGTCCACGAAGATGATGGCGGGGGCCGCGGCCTTGGCCTGCTCGAACAGGTCGCGCACGCGGCTGGCGCCCACGCCCACGAACATCTCGACGAAGTCCGAGCCCGAGATGGAGAAGAAGGGGGCGTCGGCCTCGCCGGCCACGGCCCGGGCCAGCAGGGTCTTGCCGGTGCCCGGGGGCCCGTAGAGGAGCACGCCCTTCGGGATCTTGGCGCCGAGGGCCTGGAACTTGGCCGGCGACTTGAGGAAGTCCTTGATCTCCTGGAGCTCTTCGACGGCCTCGTCGGCGCCGGCCACGTCGGCGAAGGTGACGCTGGGCTGGTCGCGGTCGACCTTCTTGGTCTTGGCCTTGCCGAACTTCATGACCCGACCGCCGCCGCCCTGCATCTGCGACATGACGAACATGAACACGCCCACGAGCAGGAGGATGGGCAGGAGGCTGGCGGCCAGCGAGAGCCAGAACGACTCGTGCTGCTGGTCCACCGAGAGCTCTACCGGGGGCTCGGCGTCGGCGATGTCGGCGGTCAGCTCGTCGGCGAACTCGGTGGGGTACACCGCCACGTACTCGGTGCCGTCGCGCAGCTCGCCGCGGACCTCGTTGTCCTGGTCCTTGATCTCGGCGGTCTTCACGTTGCCGTCGGTGAGCTCGGACTGGAACTCGTCCAGGGTCAGGTCCTTGGGCGAGTCCGCGCGGAACAGCCACGAGCTGAGCAGCAGGCTGACGAGCAGGACGGCCCCGATGACCAGGGCGAGGCGATAGTGGGGCTTCACTTGGCCCCCCAAGATACGGGGTGACGACCCGTTCTGGTGCGTCGGACCGGGAGGGGACTCGACGGGCGGGCGCCGGCCGAGCTCAGGCGGGGCCCGCCCAGGCGCAGAGGTAGGGCAGGCTGCGGTAGCGCTCGGCCACATCGAGGCCGTAGCCGACGATGAAGTCGTCGGGAATGGAGAAGCCGACGTAGCGCAGGTCGCGGACCGCGTCACCGGCGCTCTCGCGCACGAGCAGGGCGCAGACCTCGAGGCTGGCCGGGTGGCGGGCCTCGAGGTTCTGGCGGAGGTAGCGCAAGGTGAGGCCGCTGTCGACGATGTCCTCGACGAGCAGCACGTGGCGACCCGACAGGTCGAGGTCGAGGTCCTTGACGATGCGCACGACCCCACTCGTTCGCGTCGAGCTGCCGTAGGAGGACACAGCCATGAAGTCGACCTCGACCGGCAGGTCGATGGCGCGGGCCAGGTCGGCCATGAACAGGAACGCCCCTTTCAGAACGCACACCAGGAGCGGCGGCCGACCCGCGAAGTCGGCGGTGATCTCCTTGCCGAGGGCCGCCACCCGCGCCTTCAGCTCCTCCGCACCGACGATGATCCGCCCGAGGTTCGGGTCGTCGTCGAAGGCGCTCGGGCTGGACACTGCGGCGCAGGCTACTTGGCGTCGCCGAGGGCGAGGTCGCTGTCGCTGCGGGCCGGCCCCTCGAGGCGCAACACGCCGGCCGAGCGGGTCACCCGCCATCCCGCGCCGACGTCGGCGGCACCAGCCTCGAGGCGGGCGACGGCCAGCACGCGCTCGACCGTGGCGGCATCGGGTGGGTGCTCGGTGGCAGGCCCGCTGCCCAACCAGGCCCGGACGGCCAGGCGGGCCAGCGCCACCGGCGCGTCCCGCAGCGACCGGGCGTCCCGCACGTCGACCTCGGCGGCCAGCACCCCGAGCAGGTCGGCTTCGTCGCGCAGCAGGTCGGCCTGGCGGCACAGCACCGGCACCACATCGCGGCCGGCGAGGTCGTCGAGCAACGGCAGCAGCTCGTGGCGCACCCGGTTGCGGCGGAAGCGGGGGTCGGCGTTGGAGGGATCCTGCACCGGGTCCAGGCCAACCGCGGCGCACAGGGCCACCGTCTCGGCCCGGCGCACCGCCAGCAGGGGGCGCCGCGGCCCGGGCCGCATGCCGGCGAGGCCGGTCGACCCTGCGCCGCGGAGGAGGTTGAGCAGCACCGTCTCGGCCTGGTCGTCGGCGGTGTGGCCGGTGCACACGCCGGCGGGCAGGGCCGAGTAGCGGGCCGTGCGGGCGCGGGCCTCGAGGTTGGGCCCGTCGGCCACCTCGACCGCCACCGACCGGAACGTCGCCCCGAAGCGGTCCGCGGCCCCTTGCACGATGTCGGCCTCGGCGGCGGAACCCGACCGCAGCCCGTGGTCGACGTGCACTGCCGTGACGTCCAGTCCGGCCGCCCCCGCCAGGACCAGCAGCGCCAGCGAGTCGGCCCCGCCCGACACGGCGCACGTGACCGCGGTCCCCGCCGGCGGGAAGACGCACTTCGCCAGGAGTGCTTCGACCGCTCCCGCCGAGCGGGCGACCTTGCCGGAGTCGCCAAACCGTCCTGGGCGGCTCGACGCTTCCGGGAACGAACGGCCCGCCGGTGATCCTCCGTTCTGGGAAGGCACAGAGCGCTCGGAGCCGAGCGGGCCATCGCAGAACCCGGAGGCCACAGCGTCAGCCGGCGAGGGAGGAGGAGGCGCGCACCCGCTCGACCCAGAGCGCCGGCTCGCGGATCTCGGCCATGGAGGGCAGTGCCTCCGGGCCGGTCCAGGCCTCGTCGAGCAGGCTCGGGCCGCCGACCGCCTCGACCGCGGCGATGAAGCGCTCGCCCTGCTCGTACTGGTTGAGCTTGGCCTCGAGGCCGACGAGCTTCTGGAGGAGGCGTGCCAGGGTGTTGGTCTGCTGCCGGCGCATGCGCAGCACCCGGCTGAAGCGCTCCGCGCTCGGGATGCGGTCGGCGCCGGCGCGATCCATGGTCACGTCGCCGTGGCCCTCCAGCAGGCTCATCATCCCCGAGATCTGGTCGAGCACGGCCCGTTGCTCGTCGCTGGCGAGCAGGGCGGCCATGCCCCCGTCGTCGAGGGGATTGCGGCCGGTGCGCACCCCCTCGGCGACGCGGCCGATGGCATCGAGGAACCGTTTCGGATCCGGTTCGACCGCCGCGAGGGTCTGGTCCACGAGCGACAGGAAGTGCTCGCGCAACCAGGGGATGCCGGTGAACTGGGCCCGGTGGGTGACCTCGTGCAGGGCCAACCACAGCCGGAACTCCCGGGGTGGGAAGGCGTGGTGCTTCTCGAGGGCGAGGACGTTCGGTCCCACGTAGTACACGACGTCCTGGTCCTCGGGGCGCTCCTCCTCGACCACCAACATGTCGTATTGGCCGAGGACGCGGGTCGACATCCAGCCGAGCATCAACCCCACCTCGGCACCCGTGATGCCTCGGGTCACGGGGGCGAGCGGCCCTGCACCCATGCGATCCCCGATGCGATCGGTGAGGGGCCGGAGGAGGCGCTGGAACGAAGCGATGTTGGCCCGCACCCAGTCGGGACGGTCGGTCACCCGCGCTCGGGCCGGCCCGGCCAGCGAGCGGAGACCGGTGGCGTCGCCCACGAGGGCCTCCGCCTGGGCGGTCAGCTCCGCGAAGTCGGGCGTGAGCGAGTCGTAGTGGTACGACCGTGCGAACGGATCCGTGCCCGCGACGCGGACAGCGACCTTCTCGGCGAGGCCCCAGTCGACCGGGCTGGTCACCGAGGTGCCGCCAGCCTCAGGACTTCGGGTACTTCGGGGCGACGACCTTGACGAGGTAGCCGACGATGGTGGCGATGATCATCAAGACGACGAGGGCCACCACGGCCGGCGCGATCCAGAAGTGCCACACCTGGGAGGCAAGAACCACGGCATCCATGACGCTGGATCATACGGGTTAGCTTCCCCCACGAGGAATCCGACATGACCGCACCCACCCCGAGGCGGCTACGCCACCTCGCCGTCGCCATCATCGCAGCGTCACCGCTGGTCGTTGCCGCCTGTTCGAGCGAAGGCGGCAACGCCGGCCAACCGGCCGCTGCCACCTCCTCCACCGAAGTCGCCGACCTGACCACCACCGGGGCGACGGCGCCGGAGGTGCCCGCCGGGGGCTTCCCGGTGGCCACGCACACCGAGACCCTGGTGGACCCCACCCGCCCCACCCCGGACCTCCCCGAAACCGGGGTCCCCCCGTCCGCGCAGCGCACGATCGAGACCACCTTCACCTACCCGGACGCCGCCGGCGCGTTCCCCCTGGTGGTGTTCGCCCACGGCCACAACGGCCATCCGCGCAAGTTCACCCAGCTCTTCGAGGCGTGGGCCGCCGCAGGGTTCGTGGTGGCCGCGCCGTCGTTCCCCCTGAGCAACGACGAAGTCCCCGGCGCCGCCAGCGTCTTCGACCTGCCCGGCCAGTCCGGGGACCTCAGCTTCGTGATCTCCGAGGCGCTGCGCCGCTCGGGCGAGCCCGGCGACGCACTCCAGGGCCGGGTCAACCCGGAGGAGATCGCCGTCGGTGGCCTGTCCCTGGGTGGCGCCACGGTGTACTCGTCTGCGTTCGACGACTGCTGCCGAGACCGTCGGATCGACGCCGTGATGGTGCTCGACGCGCCGCACCCTGACGCCAGCGGGCTGGACCTGGCCTTGGGCCTGCCCCTGCTGATCATGCACGCCGACGGGGATCCCGTGATCCCCTACTCGTCGGCCGAGGAGGCCTTCGAGGCGGCGGCGACGCCCAAGTACCTCGTGACGATCCACGAGGCGGTGCATGCGTCGCCCTACGAGGACACACCCGATCCCGCCGACGAGCTCGTGCTCGCCACGACCACCGCCTTCTGGCGCCTGCACCTCGCCCACGACGCCGACGCCGCAGTCGAGCT
>CAYYDZ010000073.1:0-12696 GCA_964470715.1 uncultured Microthrixaceae bacterium
TGGCCGCCGACGCCGGCCCCGACCCCCTCAACCTCGTCGACCACGGCCTCGTGGTGGTCGAAGCCTGAGACGTCGCCGCCGGGCCCGGCCGGACGCGGGCGTCAGGGGTGCCGCCCCCGCCCCGGGTTCCAGGCCCGAGTTCGGCCAGGTGCCCGTGGTCGTCGTGCCCTGACTCGTCCGCACCTGGTGCCGTGTGATCGGATGAAGGCCTGATGGACCTCGACGCGGGCACCGTGCTGCTCCAGTGGGCGACCGGAGGGCTCTTCTTCCTCTGGATCACGACCCGCCACCGCCTGCTCGGCATCGGCTACGGCTGGCTGCTGCGGGGCACCTACGCCCTGATGGCCGTCGGCGCGGTCTGGGTGGGCCGGCGCACCGATCCGTACCTCCCTCGGGACGCCGCCGCCGTCGGTGTCGCCCTCGCCGCCACGGTGGCCTTCGTCGTCTCCTACCTCCGCCGCAAGGCCGGCGTGGCCCGCCAGCGCGAGCTGGTCGAGGCCCGCACCGCCCGCGTGGCCGAGATGACCGGCATCGACCGCACCGAGCGCCTCGCCGAGGGCGACGGT
Organism: uncultured Microthrixaceae bacterium; assembly: GCA_964470715.1. GTDB lineage: Bacteria > Actinomycetota > Acidimicrobiia > Acidimicrobiales > DATDAH01 > JAEUJM01. The sequence continues at coordinate 567 of CAYYDZ010000073.1, forward strand.
CCCGAGTTCCCGCCGGTGCTCGACCTCATCGCCCCGATCATCGGCTTCGTCGGCCTCGTCTTCGCCGGCGCCCACATCGGCGACCCCGACTGGCTGTCGGTGGCCCGGACCCTGACGGGCGCGCTCTTCCTGGGCGTGGTCACCGACGCCATGCTCCTCGGCCACTGGTACCTCGTGCAGCCGGGCCTGCCCCGGGACCCCATCCGCGAGCTCGTGAAGTGGACCGCCGCCATCTGGCCCGTCGAGCTGCTCTTCCTGGTGTGGCCCATCGGCATGGTCTCCGCCCTGAACGGCACCGTCGACGACGGCTGGGATGGCCTGCTCAGCTGGTTCTGGCTGGCCTGCACGGTGACGACCATCGGCCTCATCGGGGTCACCTGGGCGGCGCTGAAGGAGAAGGAGTACAGCGCGGTCATGGCCGCCACCGGCCTGCTCTACCTCGCCATCCTCACCGCCTTCGGCATGGACCTCGTGGCGAGGGCCATCCTCGCCTGAGCCTCGGCCACGGTGGCGGCACCCTGACCTCGATCGACGTCCGGGGTCGACGGCTCGCTCGGGGCGCCGCCCTCGTCGTCCCCTGAGCGAGCCTCCGGGGGCGTCGGATCACCTAGGGTCGGGCGTCATGGAGCGGGGGCCGGTGATCATCGAGGTCGCCATCAACGGGGGGACGACGAAGGCGCAGAACCCGAACGTGCCGCGCTCGCCCGAGGAGATCGCCGCCGACGCGCTGGCCTGTTTCGACGCCGGCGCCGCCATCGTGCACAACCACGCCGACATGGCCGGTGACCCCGAGGCCATCGCCGCCAGCTACCGGCTCGGATGGGCGCCCGTGCTGGCCGAGCGCCCGGACGCCCTGCTGTACCCGACGGTGGCCTTCGGCGCCGATGGGATCAGCGTCGACCACCTCGTACCGCTGGCGGCCGACCCCGGCATCCGCATCGGCGTGCTCGACCCCGGCTCGGTGAACCTCGGCGGGCGTGACACCGACGGCCTGCCCCACGGGGCGTTCGTCTACGCCAACGACTTCGACGCCATCGCCGCGGCGATGACGCTGCACGACGGGCACGGGCTGGGGCCGAGCTTCGCGGTCTACGAGCCGGGCTTCCTGCGCACGATCCTCGCCTGGTGGGAGGCGGGCCGCCTGCCCGCCGGCTCGATGATCAAGTTCTACCTGTCGACCGATCGGGGCCTGCTCGGCGCGCCGTTCGGCCTGCCCCCGACCCGCCAGGCCCTCGAGATGTATGTGGCCATGCTGGGCGACTGCGCGGTCCCGTGGGCGGTGTCCGTGGTCGGCGGCGACGTCGTGGCCTCCGGCCTCGCCGAGGCCGCGGTCGAGTTGGGCGGTCACCTGCACCTCGGCCTCGAGTTCTTCGCCGGCGACCGCACCCCGACCAACGCCGAGCTCGTCCGGGAAGCCGTCGCCGTCTGCGACAACCTCGGCGCCCCCGTGGCCACCTGCGCCGAGGCGGCGGACATCCTCGCCCTCCCTCGCCCCGCCGCCGGCGCCCCCACCTGATCGGTTCTGGCTCCCGATTCGATCGCCCTGACGGTCGAATCGGGAGCCAGAAGCCCCGGAGTCCGGGTGGGTGCCGCTCGGGGCTCACCCGGTCGGCGGCGCCACTTCGAGCCGGCCGAGGGTGGCGCCGGACTCGCCGGGGTCCTGGGTGAACCACACGTCGTCGTCGGCGCCGCTGGTGATCGCCCGGATGTCGTGCAGGCCCGGATCGACGAACGCGCTCGAGTCCCCGTTCACCTCGTAGCGCTCCAGTGCCGGCGGATCGACGCGGTCGGGGTTCAGGTCGAACCGGGTGGACCGGTCGACGTAGAGGGCGTCGTCGGGCCCAACTGCGATCGCGTGGACCCCGTTGGGCCCGACGTAGCAGCGGAAGCGTCCGCTCGTGCTGATCTTGCACACGCGGGCGAAGTTCTGCGGACCGGGGCTCTCGAAGTGGGCCACGGCCCAGAGCTTCCCATCCGGGCCGGCGATGATCCCCTGTAGGTCGTCCGGTTGCGCGGTGCCGAAGCCCAGTGACGGGAAGGTGGTGACCACCCCGGACGGCGTGAGGCGGTCGACGCCCCCGAAGGCCCACGTGGCCCACAGGTTGCCGTCGGGGCCCATGGCCAGGTCGTCGGCGGTGTGGGGGAGCCGGAAGGTGCGCAGCACCCGGCCCGACCGGTCGAGCTCCTTCACCTTCGCGCCGATGAGGAGCCACAGGTGGCCCCGCGGTCCGGCGACGATCGTGTCGTACCGGCCGCTCCCGGGTCGGCCCTTCGCCACGACGGTGCCGTCGGCCCGGACCTTGTACAGGGCGTCCGAGGCGATCCAGAGGCGTCCGTCGGGACCAGTGACGAGGTGCCCGTCGCCACTGCCCTCGAGCGGGAAGGTCGTGATCGCACCCTGTGAGGTGACCGTGCCGAGCACGTCCTCGGCACCGGTCTCGCTCGTGGCGAGGAACCAGACGTTGCCGTCCGGGCCGAGCGTGATGTCGGTGGCCTCGCGCGGGCCGTCGGCGTCGCTCGCCGGGACCACGAAGAAGGTGAGGTCACCGGGGTCGGCGAGCACCGGTGAGGCGGACAGGGCCAGCATGCTGGCCGCGACGACGATCGCCGTCGCGACCCCTGCTGCGGTTCGAGACACGATCCCCTCCACGTCGTCGGTGAGGGCAACGTAGCCGCCGGCCGAGGAGTGCCCGTCGGCTCCTCCCGCTGGTCCTCGGGCCCCGGGGACGCGAGGGAGGGCGTGCAAGCGGCGCACCGAGCACGTGGAGGGGCTCGTGGGCGCTCGGTCGCTGCGTCGATCGAGCCCAGATCGACGGGGCGATGAGTTCGGGGCGCCGCCGGCGTCCACCCTGGGCACGACCGGCTCCGTGGGCAAGAACAGGCCCGGCGGCGCATACTTGAGGCTCCGACGAGGAAAGGTTCTCCCATGGCGCGCGCCATCTGGAGTGGGTCGATCAGCTTCGGGCTGGTCACGATCCCGGTGAAGCTCTACAACGCGGTCAGTCGCCGCACGGTGCACTTCAACCAGCTGGACGACCGCACCAACTCCCGCATCAAGCAGAAGCGGGTGTCGGCCGAGGACGGCAGCGAGGTGCCGTCCGAGCACCTGGTGAAGGGCTACGAGCTGGGCTCGGGCAACTACGTGATCGTCACCGACGACGAGCTCGCCGCCCTCGACCCCAAGGCCCAACGCACCATCGAGATCGAGGAGTTCGTGGACCTCGCCGAGATCGACCCCATCTACTACGACAGCGCCTACTACCTCGCCCCCGACCAGGCCACGGTGAAGCCCTACGCCCTGCTGGCCGAGGCCATGGAGCGCAGCCAGAAGGTGGGCATCGCCCGCTTCGTCATGCGCACCAAGCAGTACCTGGCCGCCATCCGCCCCGTCGACGGCAAGCTCGTGCTCTCGACCATGGTGTACCCGGACGAGGTCAACGCCCCCGCCGAGATCCCCGAGCTGGCCGACGTCGAAGGCGTCGAGGTCTCCGACCGCGAGCTCGACATGGCCGAGCAGCTGGTCGAGTCGCTGGCCGCCGAGTTCGAGCCCGCCAAGTTCCACGACACCTACCGCGAGCAGGTGCTCGCCCTCATCGAGCGCAAGGCCGCCGGCGAGCAAGAGGTGGTCGCCGCCCCGGCCGCCCCGAGCGCCGAGAAGGTGGTCGACCTGATGGCCGCGCTCGAGGCCAGCGTCAAGGAGGCGAAGGCCGCCCGGTCCCGCCACCCGAGCGGGGTGGACGACGCCGACGAGGGCAAGCCCACGGTGAAGCCGGCCAAGGCCAAGCCCGCCAAGAAGAAGGCACCGGCCAAGACCGCCGCCGCCAAGCGCAAGTCCGCCTAGCCGGACGTGGCCGGCACCAGCCACACCGTCGAGATCGAGGGCCACGAGCTCAAGCTGTCGAACCTCGACAAGGTCCTGTACCCCGAGGTCCACTTCACCAAGGCCGAGGTCATCGACTACTACGTGCGCGTCGCCCCGGCGATGCTGCCCCACCTCGAGGGGCGCGGCATCACCCTGCGGCGCTACCCGGATGGCGTGGACGGCACCTCGTTCTTCGAGAAGCGCTGCGCCTCGCACCGCCCGGACTTCGTGCAGGTGGCGCTCGGCCCCGGTGACCGCAAGGGGGGCATCGAGTACTGCGTGCTGGATTCCACGGCCAGCCTCGCCTGGGCCGCCAACATGGCCGGTCTGGAGATCCACGTCCCCATGGCCCGCGCCGCGGATGACCTCGACGTGCCCACCATGGTCGTGTTCGACCTCGACCCCGGGGCCCCGGCCACCATCACCGAGTGCTGCCAGGTGGCACTGGAGATCCACGACCTGCTGGAGCCCCTCGGCCTCGAGGTCTTCGCCAAGACCTCCGGTTCCAAGGGGCTCCAGCTCTACCTGCCCCTCAACTCCCCAGCCACCCACGAGGGCGCGTCGGGTTTCGCCCTCGCCGTCGCCCAGTTGCTCGAGAAGCAGCACCCCGACCGCGTCCTCAGCCAGATGACGAAGGCGCTGCGCACCGGCAAGGTGTTCATCGACTGGAGCCAGAACTCCCGCCACAAGACCACCATCGGTGCCTACTCGCTGCGGGCCCGTCGGCAGCCGACGGTCTCGACACCGGTGACCTGGGACGAGGTGGACGCCGCCGCCGGCGGCGCCCCGCTGTCGTTCACGGCCCCCGACGTCCTGGCCCGGGTGGCCGAGCACGGGGACCTGTTCGCAGGCACCGAAACCCTCGAGCAGGAGCTTCCCGTCCCGTCGGGGAACGCTTGAGCGCTGGTGAGGGGACCAACAGCCCTGTGAGCGGGGAGGGCCCCGCTGGTAGCTTTTCCACCATGTCGAGTCGAAGCCTGCCCCGACGCGTCGCCGGTCGCCTCAAGCGCATGTTGACCCCCGCACCGCCCGCGCCGCTCCCTGACGAGACCGACGCCAGCGAGCACGGTGCCTACGACGCCGCCCATGACGACGCCGTTGCCGATGCGGCCGACGAGCCGGCCGAAGCGGCCGCGAGCCCCGAGCCGCCGGCTCCGACGCTGCCGCCTCCCGTCCTGCACCCGATCGACGCCCCGCCCACCATGAAGGACCCGAAGCGCCAAGACGAGTTCGAGTCCGTCGGCTACACCATCGTCGACCTCATCTCGCCGGAGGAGGCCGCCGACCTCCTCGCGCTCGCCCGCGAGGTGCACGCGGCACCGCCGGAGGACAAGGTCTGGGAGTCGGACTTCTACAGCCAAGACCTCGAGGTCAAGCGTCGCGTGGCCGAGGCCATCAAGGCGACGGTGCAGCCGGCCATCGACCGCCATCTGGTCGACCACGAGACCATCATCCAGAACTTCGTCGTGAACTGGCCGGGGGAGGGCGGTGGCCTGGGTCTCCACCAGCACTCGTCGATCACCGACGAGGAGAGGTTCCGCGCCGCGGTGGTGTGGTTGGCGCTCACCGAGACGTGTCTCGAGAACGGCACGCTGAACGTGGTGCCGCAGAGCCACCGGGTACTCGGTCAGCACAAGGCCGAGCGCACCCCCGAGTGGTTCGAGAACATCCACGAGCACCTGCTCGACCACCATCTCGAGACCGTCGTCCTCTCCCCGGGGCAAGCCCTCGTGTTCGACAACGCCGTGTTGCACAACTCGTTCTCGAACATCACCGACGAGCCCCGCATGACCGCGGTCATCGCCCTCGCGCCGCGCGCGGCGCAGCTGCGCTACTACGACTACGTCGACGACGGCACGGTCAAGATCTACGAGCTCGAGCCCGAGTTCTTCCTCGATCAGGTGGCCGCTACGCACGGCGAATGGGCGGCGCCCGACGCGCTCGAGCCGCTGGGCGTCGAGTACATCGACGTCCGCCGCCTCACCGCGGACGAAGCTCTCGACCTCCTGCCCCGCGGCGACGCCGGCCGTGAGGCCAAGGAGTTGGGCACCCGCTGATCTTCGCGCCGGCCCCGTCCGGCGCCCCTGCGCCCTGCTCGTCCCTTCGCGTCATCGGGGTACCACGGGTGTCGCGGGCGACCGTGTCCTCGCCAACACGGGGGAGGACGCAGCACGAGCAGGCGGGGCGTCGTCAGCGGGCGACGAAGTACTTGGCCCGCGGGTGGTGGCAGATGATGGCCGAGGTGGTCTGTTCGGGCTGGTACTGGAAGCCCGTGTCCTCGCTGACCTCGAGGCCGATGCGCTCGGCCCCGAGGAGCTCGGCCACCTTCACGTTGTCCTCGAGGTCGGGGCAGGCCGGGTAGCCCCAGGAATAGCGGCCGCTGCGGTACTGCTGGCGGAACAGGCCCTGGAGGTCGGGGCCGTCCTCGTCGGCGAAACCCCACTCCTCGCGGATGCGGTGGTGCCAGTACTCGGCGAGCGCCTCGGCCATCTCGACGCCGAGGCCGTGCAGCAGGAGGTACTCCTGGTAGCGGTCGGCGGCGAACAGCTCGGCGGTGCGCTCCGACACGGTGGCCCCCATGGTGACGATCTGGAACGCCGCGTAGTCCGCCTCGCCGGACCCGACGGGCCGGAAGAAGTCGGCGATGCAGAGCCACGGCTCCTTGGATTGCCGCGGGAAGTCGAAGCGCAGCCACTCGGACGTGCGGCTCTCGTCCTTCCAGATCACGAGCTCGTTGCCGTCGCCGTTGGCGGGGAAGAACCCGTAGACCACCTGCGGCACGAGCAGTGCGTCCTGCTTGGCGATGGCCAACTGCTCGCGCAGGGTGGGCCGGATGCGGGCCTTGAACTCCTCGTCGGACTCGCCGTCCTCGGGCCGGAACCCCCACTGGTTGCGGAAGATGGCCGTCTCGTTGACGTAGGCGGCGATGTCGTCGATGGCGAGGCCCTTGACCACCTTCGAGCCGAGGAAGGGCGGCTCGAAGACCGGGTTGTCGGTGCCCGCCTCGGGCGACCGGCTGGGCGCGTCGGCGGCCGGGCCGTCGCCGGTCCCGGCGAACTGCTCCTTGATGCGGGAGGGCACGACGGAGTCCGACGGCACCCGCCCCCAGTCCGGGTCGTCCTCCGCGCCTCGGCGCAGCTCACCGAGGCGGTCCATCACCCGCAGGCCCTCGAAGGCGTCCTTGCCGTAGAAGAGGCGGCCCTCGTAGACCTCACGCAGGTCGCGCTCGACGTACGAGCGGGTGAGGGCGGCGCCGCCGAGCACCACGGGGATGTTCGACAGGGAACGGTCGTTCAGCTCCTCCAGGTTGTCGCGCATGATGAGGGTGCTCTTGACGAGCAGGCCGCTCATGCCGATGGCGTCGGCCTTGACCTCGAGGGCCTTCTCGATCATCTCGGAGATGCCGATCTTGATGCCGAGGTTGTGCACCTCGTAGCCGTTGTTGGTGAGGATGATGTCCACGAGGTTCTTGCCGATGTCGTGGACGTCGCCCTTCACCGTGGCGAGCACGATGCGCCCCTTGCCGCCGCCGTCCTCGACCTTCTCCATGTGGGGCTCGAGGTAGGCGACCGCGGTCTTCATGGTCTCGGCGGACTGGAGCACGAACGGCAGCTGCATCTCGCCGGCGCCGAACAGCTCGCCCACGACCTTCATGCCCGCCAGCAGGGTGTCGTTGACGATGGCGAGCGCGGGCGTGCCCTGGTCGAGGGCGGCCTGGAGGTCGGCCTCGAGGCCGTCGCGCTCGCCGTCGATGATGCGCTGGGACAGGAGCTGCTCGATGGTCCAGTCCGAGCGGTCCTCCTGCACGACCTCGGTGGTGGAGACGTCCTCGAACACCGCCAGCAGCGCCTGGAGCGGGTCGTAGCTGGGGTCCTCGCCGGTGCCGCCGGCGGTGCCGCGGCGGTCGTAGACGAGATCGAGGCAGACCTGGCGCTGCTCGTCGGGGATCTTGTTGAGCGGCATGATGCGGGCGGCGTGGACGATGGCCGAGTCGAGGCCCGCCTCGACCGCCTCGTGCAGGAACACCGAGTTCAGGACGTGGCGCGCCGCGGGCTTGAGGCCGAACGAGGCGTTCGACACACCGAGGGTGGTGAAGGCGCCGGGGATCTCGGCCTTGATGCGGCGGATGGCCTCGAAGGTCTCGATGGCGTCGCGGCGCAGATCGTCGTCGCCCGTGGAGAGCGGGAAGGTGAGGGCGTCGAAGACGAGGTCGGAGGCCTCGAGGCCGTAGCGGCCGACGGCGAGTTCGTGGATGCGGTGCGCGATGCGCATCTTCCACTCGACGTCGCGGGCCTGGCCCTCCTCGTCGATGAGCAGGCAGATCACCGCGGCGCCGTACTCCTTGGCCAGCTTGAAGACCCGGTCGAGACGGGAGCCATCGGCCTCGCCGTCCTCGAGGTTGGCCGAGTTGAGGATGGCCCGCCCGCCCAGCCACTGGAGGCCGGCCTCCATCACCTGCGGCTCGGTGGAGTCCATCACCAGGGGAGCGCTGGCCTGGGTGGCGAAGCGCTTGGCGATCTCGTCCATGTCGCCGGTGCCGTCGCGGCCGACGTAGTCGACGCACACGTCGAGGACGTGCGAGCCCTCCTTCACCTGGTCCTTGGCCATCTGCACGCAGGTGTCCCAGTCGCCCTCGAGGAGCGACTCCCGGAACTTCTTCGAGCCGTTGGCGTTGGTGCGCTCGCCGATGATGAGGAACGACGTGTCCTGGTGGAACGGCACGAGGCTGTAGATCGAAGTGGCGCCGGGCTCGTGCTGCGGCGTCCGGGGCGCCGGCGTGAGGTCGCCACAGTGCTCGACCACCTGGCGGAGGTGCTCGGGGGTGGTGCCGCAGCAGCCGCCGATGACCTGCACGCCCAGTTCGGTGACGAAGCGGGTGTGGTGCTCGACGAGCTGCTCGGGGGTGAGGTCGTAGTGCATCTTGCCGTCCACCACGCTGGGCAGGCCGGCGTTGGGCAGGCACGAGATGGGCATGCGGGCGTGCTGGCTGAGGTGGCGCAGGTGCTCGCCCATCTCGGAGGGGCCGGTGGCGCAGTTGAGGCCGATCACGTCGGGGCGCATCGGGTCGAGAGCGGCCAGCGCGGCGGCGATCTCGGTGCCGGGCAGCATGCGCCCGGTGAGCTCCATGGTGACCTGCACCTGGAGGGGTACCTCGCGACCGGCGGTGGCCATGGCCCGGCGGGCGCCGTTCATGGCCGCCTTGATGCTGAGCAGGTCGAACATGGTCTCGATGATGAAGAGGTCGACGCCGCCCTCGAGGAGGGCCGCGGCCTGGGCCTCGAAGCCGTCGCGCAGCTCGGCGTAGCGGATCTGGCCGAGCGAGGGGAACTTGGTGCCGGGACCCATGGACCCGGCGACGAAGCGGGGCCGGTGGGGCGTGGAGAAGCCGTCCGCGACCTCGCGGGCGATGCGGGCCGCGGCCACGTTGATCTCGTGGGCCCGATCGGCGAGGCCGTACTCGCCGAGGGTCACCGGGAGGCCGCCGAAGGTGTCCGTCTCGACGACGTCCACGCCGACGTCGAAGTAGGTCTCGTGGAACCTGGCCACCACGTCGGGGCGGGTGATGGCCAGGTACTCGTTGCACCCCTCGAGGTCGGGGCCGCCGAAGTCGTCGGCGCTGAGCTCGAGGGTCTGCAGGAACGTCCCCGTGGCGCCGTCGTACACGACCACGCGCTGGTCGACCAGGTCCAAGAAGCTCGCCATCAGGGCAGGCTACCGATCGACCCCCCCTGGGGAGAAAGGCGATACCGGCTTCGCCCCTCGAGCCCCGCTGCCTCAGGGGGTGGCGGCGGGGCGACGTCCAAGCCGGTCGAGCAGCCGTTGCAGCGGCCCCTGGCCGCGCCCCTGGTCGAGGACCGAGGTGCCGTCCGAGCGCAGCTCGAGGTAGATGGCCTTGGCGACGCCCATGAGGGGCACGGCCACCAGAGCGCCCGGCACGCCGGCGACGGACACCCCGACGATGGCGCCCACCATGGTGGTGGCGGCCTGGAGGTTCACCGCGTCGCCGATGATGATCGGTGACAGCACGTGGTTCTCGAAGTTCATGTAGAGCAGGAAGAAGGCGGCACAGATCACGCCGGTGGTCGCGCCCTGGGTGAAGGCCAGGAGCACGAAGGGAATCCCGCCGACGGCGCCGCCGATCTGAGGCACCAGGTTGAACACCATCACCCAGACGGCCACGAGGGGGATCAGCGGCACGCCGAAGATCAGCCCCACCACCAGCACCGCGAGGCCCTGGAGCACGGCGACGAGCACCGAACCGGCGAAGTACTTGCCGATGACCCGATAGAAGAGCCGGCCGAGGCGGTCGGCCCGCGGGCGTCGATCGGTGGGAACGAGGCGCCGGCCGGCCCGGACGAGGCGCTGCCCGTCGAGCAACAGCGTGACGGCGATGAGCAGGGTGGTGAAACCGGCCAGCGCCCCGCTCGCCACCGACCGGGCGGCCCCGGTGACGGTCGACTCGCTCCCGGCGAGGCGGTCGGGCAGGTTCTCGAGCCAGTCCTGCACCTTCGCGGGCACGTCGTTCTCCGCCAGGGTGTTCCCGACGAGGGGCAGGTCGGTGAGCTGGCCGACCACCTCGGGGATGTCCTGTCGCAGGTGACGGGCCTGGCGGACGGTCTCGGGCCCGAGGGTGACGCCGATGACGACCAGGGCGGCGAGGGCCATGAGCAGGACGCTGCCCACGGCCACGCCCCGCCGACAGCGCAGGCGGGCCTCGATGCGATCGACCACGGGGTTGAGGGCCAAGGCCAGCAGTCCCCCGATCACGAGCCACGTGAGCGTGCGGGGGGTCGAGCGTACGAGGCCGGCGACGGCGCCGATGGCGATGCAGGCCGCGACCAACGTGGCCGGGGTCCGCCAATCCAGGTCGACCACCTCGACCCCGGTCCCGCCGCCAGTCTCGGGGCCGTGTTCCTCCTCCCCGGACACCGGCACGTCGGTACTGTACCGGTGCCATGTCGACCGGCTCGGACGAAACCGCCAGGAGTGATCCCGCCGTTTCGGGATGCTCGGGGCCGACGCCAGATCGCCGGCCGCCGGCCCCTCGCCGCGTCGTGCGCTACAGCGGGTCCTCCCTCGTGCGGGCCGTCCTCGTGGTCGGCCTCGGGGTGCTCGGCGTGTTCGCCTTCCTCGCCGCCAAGCGACCCCTGGGATGGCTGCTCGTGGCCATCCTCCTCGCCGCCCTGCTCTACCCGATCGTCGATCGGCTTGCCCGGCGCCTACCTCGTGGCATCGCCATCGCAGCGGTTGCGCTGGGCGGCCTGGCCCTCGTGGCGGTCATCACCTACCGGGGGATCGACGAGGTCCGCACCCAGGCCGCGCGCGTCGAACGAGCCGCGCCGGCCGCGGCACGCGACCTCCAGCGATCGGAGCGCTTCGGCGAGTTCGCTCGCCAGGCCCAGCTCGAGGACAAGGTCACGACCTTCGTCGAGGAGTTGCCCGACCGCCTCCGTGGGGGCGACACGGTCGACGCACTGCGGTCCGCTGCCAGTCGTGGCGCGGCGTTCGTCGCCACCTTCGTGCTCATGGTGTTCGTGTTGATCTCCGGGCCCCGCTTCATCGGCAGCGGCCTCGCCCAGATCAGGGACCCAGAGCGGCGGGCCGCGGTGCAGGGGGTCCTGGCCAGCGCGTACCCACGAGCCTGGCGCTACGTCGCCCTCTGTCTCGCCAAGGCCGTTCTCGCGGGGGTCTTCACCTGGGGTGTCTGCGTCCTCGCCGGGGTGCCGGGAGCCGTGCTCCTGGGGCTCTGGGTGGGGGCGTGGAGCCTGGTGCCTGCCGTCGGCGTGCTCGTCGGGTCGTTGGCCGTCGTGCTCCTCGCGGTCGCGGTCTCACTCGACACCGCGGCCGCCCTCCTCGTCCTCTTCCTCGCCTATCAGGTCGCCGAGGTGCTGCTCCTCCAACGCCGCATCGAGTCCCGCTCCATCCACGTCGGCCCCTTCATCTCCCTCGTGGTCGCTGCCCTCGGGCTCGAGCTCTACGGCATCGGCGGCCTGTTCGGAGGCCTCGCCCTGGTCGTGTTCCTGCTCTGCGTCCTCGACGGCCTGGCCCCGACGGACGAGAGCGACCTGCCGGTTGCGACAGAAGCGGCGCTCGACGCGCGCTGACCTCGGGTGCCTCCCACCACGACCGGCGCCGAACCCCGAAGAACCGCCCGCAGCTCCCTAAGGTGATCGACCATGGAGGAACCCGTCCACCTCGGTGAGGCCCACGCCCGATGAAGATCTACACGAAGAAGGGCGACGACGGCACCACGGGCCTGTTGTACGG
>CAYYDZ010000074.1:0-6921 GCA_964470715.1 uncultured Microthrixaceae bacterium
CCGAGGAGATCCAGCGCCTGCTGTCCCCCCTCGACGAGCGCGAGCGCGAGATCCTGAAGCTCCGCTTCGGCCTCGACCGGGGTGAGCCCCGCACCCTCGAAGAGGTGGGTGAGCACTTCAACCTCACCCGGGAGCGCATCCGCCAGATCGAGGCCCGGGCCATGAGCAAGCTGCGCCACCCCTCGAGCGACACCGGCGCCCGCGACCTCCTCGCCGTCTGAGCACACCGCTTCCCCTGGGCCGGATCGGCCGGGCGCGCCTCGCGCCCGGCGGTCCTACACTCGCCCCATGAAGAAGATCGTGCTCATCGTCATCCTCATCGCCCTCGTCGCCTTCGCGGCGAAGAAGATCCGCGAGACCGCGTAGTTCCACGCTTGGCGCCGGGTCGGCCCTTCGGGGCCGCACCCCGGGCCGCCAGGGCGGCGGACGCAGCACCCGCGAGGCGCTGCGCCGCGGTTGGTGCCGAGCGGCGCCCCGAGCCCCGGGTCGGGCGGTGCAGCCACCACCAGACCACGCCGCCGGCGACGGCCATGGCCACGCCGCCGCTGACCGCGGCCGCGGTGGCGGGCACCGGGCGCCGGCGCTTCAGCTCGATCTGGCGCACGAAGGTCGCCGTCGTCCAGCCCTGCTCCTCGGCGTAGCGCGCCAGCGGGCGGTCGGCGTTGACCGCGACCGGGTGGCCGACCGCCTCGAGCATGGGGATGTCGGTGGCCGAGTCGGAGTAGGCGTACGACGCCGTCAGGTCGATGCCGAGGCGCTCGGCCTCGGCCTGCATGGCCTCGGCCTTGAAGGGCCCGTACGAGTAGAACTCCACGTCGCCCGAGTACCGGCCCTGCTCGTCGAGCGCGGCCCGGGTGGCGATGGCCTGGTCGGCGCCGAGGTACTCGGTGAGGGGCTGGACGATCTCCTCGGGTGAGGCGGAGATGATGTAGACCCGCCGGCCGGCGGCCCGGTGGTCGCGTATGAGGTCGAGTGCCTCGCCGTACACGATGGGATCGATCACCTCGGCGAGGGTCTCGCGCACGAGGTCGCTGATCACCCGCTGGTCCCAGCCTTTCGTGACGCGCAGGACGGCCTCGCGCATCTTGGCCATGCGGGCTTCGTCGGCACCGAGGTACAGGTAGACGAGCTGGCCGTAGAGGGCTCGCAGCACCAGCCAGCGCGAGAGCAGCCCGGCGCGCTGGAACGGCCGACCGAACGCCACCATCGAGGCCTTGGCGATGACGGTCTTGTCGAGATCGAAGAAGGCCGCCTCCATCAGGACGAGGCTACGGGCGGGGTCGGCGAAGGCGTTGCCGGCGGCGACGTCGCCCGGGCGGGGTGTGCCGCCGGTCGCCCGCCGATTGATCTCGACCGAACGGGCCCGAGCGGTCCCCGCGTCGACCGGTACCGGCCGTTGACGGTGTCCCGAGTCACCCCTACGGTGGGCCGCACCTTCCCCGAGGTCGAATCGGATCCCTCCTGGGAGGTCGCTGTGCTCGTTTCCTGTTGGTCCGCCAAGGGCGGATCGGGCACCACCGTCGTGGCGGTTGCCCTCGCTCTCGTGCTGGCACGCTCGTCCGACGTGCTCCTCACCGATCTCGCCGGCGACGTGCCCGGCGCCCTCGGTCTGCCCGAGCCCGACACGCCCGGCCTCGTCGCGTGGCTGGGGGCGGGGGCCGATGTCGGTGTCGAGGCCCTCGAACGTCTCGAGGTCGCCGTCCGACCGGGCCTGACCGTGCTGCCCCGGGGCACGGGGACCCTGGCCGTCGATCCCGATCGGCTCGACGCGCTCGCGGCGCGGCTCGTCGACGACCCACGACCCGTGGTGGCCGACTGCGGCGTGCTCGGTCAGGGCCCTCCGGCGGCGGCGGCGCTCGCCGGCGTGGCCAACCGGTCGTTGCTCGTCACCCGGCCCTGCTACCTGGCCCTGCGCCGGGCCGTCCACCTGCCGCTGCGACCCTCGGGCATCGTGTTGATCACCGAGCCCGGCCGCGCCCTGACCCGAGGCGACGTCGAGGAGATCGTCGGGGTGTCCGTGCTGGCCGAGGTGTCCCTCGACCCCGCGGTGGCTCGCGCCGTCGACTCCGGGCTGCTCGCCTCTCGCCTTCCCCGCACCCTCGAGCGGGCGTTGCGCCGTGCGGCCTGACGGGCGGGGCGGCGGATCGAGGCCGGGTCCGGTCGCGTCGGTCGTCGACCTCGGCGACGAGGGCTCTCCCGGGACCACCACCTCGGTCGAGTCGCTCGACGATCTGGTCCACCGGCGCCTGCTGCGCGAGGTGGGAGCAGGGGTGGACGGCGACCCCCGGGGATCGGTGAAGCGCCTGGTGCGTTCCGTCGACCCGCTGATCGGCGAGGCCGAGGCCGAGGCCGTGGTGGCGCGGGTCCTCGCCCGGGTCGACGGCCTCGGCCCCCTCGAGCCCCTCCTGGCCGACCCGGGGGTGTCCGAGGTGATGGCCAACGGCGCCGGCCCGGTGTGGGTGGAACGCAGCGGGCGCTTGGTCGTCACCGACGTGGTCCTGGACGAGCGCACCGTGGGCCACCTCATCGAGCGGGTGATCGCCCCCCTCGGCCTGCGCATCGACCGCTCGTCGCCCCTCGTGGATGCCCGTCTGCCCGATGGCTCCCGGGTGAACGCCGTGATCCCGCCGCTGGCCATCGACGGGCCGTGCCTGACGATCCGGCGCTTCGCCGCCCGCCCCGTCGATCTCGACGCCGTGAGCCCGCCCGGGGTGGCGCCGTTGCTGCGTTGGGCGGTCGGGGCCCGGGCGAACATCGTGATCAGCGGTGGCGCCGGCTCGGGAAAGACCACCCTGCTCAACGCCTTGGCGGGCGCCATCCCGAGGGGCGAGCGGGTGGTCACCATCGAGGACGCCGCCGAGTTGCGCCTCCCCGGCGATCACGTGGTGCGCCTCGAGTCCCGGCCCGACAACGCCGAAGGCGTGGGGGCGGTCACCATCCGCGACCTCGTGCGCAACGCCCTGCGCATGCGCCCCGACCGCATCATCGTCGGGGAGGTCCGGGGCGCCGAGGTCGCCGACATGGTCCAGGCCATGACCACCGGGCACGAGGGTTCGTTGTCGACCTGTCACGCCAACAGCGCCCGCGATGCCCTGCGCCGCCTCGAGCTGATGCTGTTGCTGGGCGGCCTGGACCTTCCCCTCGGCGCGCTGCGCGAGCACCTGGCGGGGGCCGTCGACCTCGTGGTGGCCGTGGCCCGCCGCCCCGATGGCAGTCGGCGGGTGATGGGCGTGGAAGAGGTCGTGGGCGATGGCGGCACCCGCCACCTCGCCGGCCCCGATGGCCTGGTGGCCTTGCCCGAGCGTCCCGTGCGGGCCTCGGGTGCGCCGCCGGCCAACCCGCACTGGCTGGTGCCCGCGTGAGGGGACCCGGTCATCGGTGTGCCGCCCGTCGCGAGGACGGTGAGGGACGCCGCCCCGCCGTGCGGGTGGCGCGAGAGGAGGGTGCGGTGCCTGGTGGACGCGAGCACCCGTTGCGTCGCGGTCGGAATCGGGTGACGGCGCGTCGTCCGGCTCGGGCGGTGGCGCGGTGAGCGGTTCCCTCGCCGCGGCCGCGGCGGCCGGCGTGGCCGTCACGGTGGTGGCTCGAAGCGTGCGGGTCGCCGCCTCCGTCGTGCCGGCGGGACGGGTGCGGCGTCGGCTGGGGACAGCCGCGGCACCGCCGGCCGCCACCTGGGCCCGGATGGGGCGGGTGGCCGAGCAGCTGGCCGGTCGGGCGGGCACCGTGTTGCGGGCCGCTGACGTCCAGGCCGACGCGACCCCGTTGATGGCGCGTGGCGCCGCGGGGGTCCTGGTCCTCTCGACCTTGGCCCTGCGTCGCTGGGGGGTGACGGGCTTGGCGGTGGCCGCGCTGGGGTGCACGATGGCCGCGGGCGTCTTCCTGGCGTGGCGGCGGGGGCGGTCCGCGCAGCGTTACGCCGCGGCGTTGCCGACCGTGCTCGAGGCGTGCGCAGGTCGCCTGCGGGCAGGGGCGTCGCTGACGGAGGCGGTGACCTCGACCGCCGGCGAACCCACGGGCAGCACCGCGCTCGATACCGACCTGGGGGCCCTGGCTCGTCGCATCGACCATGGCCAGCCCTTCTCGACGGCCGTCGACGAGTGGGCCGGGAGCCGTGCCGTTCCTGGACTCCGCCTCGTGGCCGCGGCGCTGGTGCTCGGGGCGGAAGCGGGGGGCGCTCGGGCGCGCGCCCTCGACGGGGTGGCGGCCACCCTCCGCGATCGCCGGGCCCTGGCCGCCGAGGTCGACGCCCTTTCGTCGCAGGCGCGGGCGTCGGCCGTGGTGATGATGGGCGCGCCGGTGGCCTTTGCCGCGTTGGGGCTCCTGAGCGATCCTGAGGTGTCGGCCTTCCTGCTGCGGACGCCGCCGGGCTTGGCGTGCCTTCTCGGCGGGCTGGCCCTCGACGGCCTCGCCGGCGTGTGGATGCTGCGCATCGCCCGGAGCGCTCGGTGACGGCCGCACTCGCGCTCGCGTCGACCGCACTCGTGGTCTGGGCAGCGTGGGAACACCGCCCGGCGCCGGCCCGGGCGCGGCGCCTCCGCTTCGTCGCGAGCGAGGAGAGCACACCGTCGGCGGGGCAGCCGCTGCTGGCCTTCGGGCGCTCTCGCCGCTCCCACACGGCGGCGCCGGCCTCGGTGCCCCGGGCGCTGGTCGAGCGCCTCGGGCGGAAGGTGCGGGGACTCCTCGGGCGGCCGTCCGACCCGTCGGCCGACCGGCGCCTCGGGAGGGCCCTCCTCGTCGGGATCCCCGCCGCGCTGATCTCTGCCCCGCTCGGCCTCCTGGTGGCCGGCTGGTGGTGGTTCGCTCCGGTCCTGGCCCGCCGTCGCGCCGCTCGCCGAGTCGACGCCGCCCTCCTGGCCGAGCTCCCTGAGGTGGTCGACTTGTTCGTCCTCGCGGTCGGGTCCGGCCTCACCGTCGCCCTTGCCGTCCCGGCGGTCGCTCGACACCACCGTGGACTGCTCGGCGACGCACTCTCGGGCGTCGCCCGCCAAGCCCGCCTCGGTCGTCGCCTGGGGGACGCCCTTGCCGGTCTCCCCGAGGTGCTCGGTGAGCGGGTACGGCCGCTCACGACGGTGCTCGTGTCCTCCGAGCGCTACGGCGTCGCGCTGGTGCCGGCGCTCGAGCGCTTGGCCGCGGAGACCCGTCTCGAGCGGCGCCGGGCCGCCGAGGCGACGGCCCGGCGGGTGCCCGTGAAGCTGCTCTTCCCCTTGGTGCTCTGCACCCTGCCCGCCTTCGCACTGCTCACCGTCGTGCCCCTGCTCGCGGGTTCGCTGCGCTCGCTGCGCCTCTGAGCCCAGGAGGGCCTCCGCCCCCACGTTCCCGTCCGCCCGCGGGGTATCGACCGTCCGAGAACCGGTCCGCCGGCAAAGGAATGTTCTTGCTACGTGTCTTTCTATTTCAGTAAGTTTCGATGTCTACGGGTGATCCCCCGAGACTCGCTGGTCTTGGGCGCGGACCCGCTCGCGCTGCGTTGCGCCTTGCACCCCCTCTCCTTCCGAGGTGTCCTCATGACCCGTCTGTTCGTTCGCGCCCACACCCACCTGCTCGCCCCACGGCGCGGTCGTCCCGACCGCGGCCAGACCACCGCCGAGTACGCGCTCGTGCTGCTCGGCGTCGCCGCCATCGCCCTGCTCGTCGTGGCGTGGGCCGCCGACACGAATCGCATCGGGCGCCTGCTCGACAGCGTCCTCGACTCGATCCTGTCCAACGTCACGTGAGCGCCGGCGTCGGCCGGGACCGGGGGCAGTCGACGGTGGAGGTGGCGTTGTTGCTGCCGTTCGTCGCGTTGTTGCTGTTGGCGGTGGTCCAGGTCGGCCTCGTCGCTCGCGACCAGGTGCTGGTGGTCCACGCCGCCCGTGAGGCGGCCCGTGCCGCCGCGGTCGACCCCGCCGACGCCGCCGCTCGGGATGCGGCGGCGTCCGCCGCGGATCTCGCCCCGGAGCGTCTCAGCGTCCAGGTGTCGAGCCGGGGGGCTGCGGGCAGCCGGGTCGAGGTCACCGTCCGCTACCGCAGCGGGACGGGCGTCCCCCTGGTGGGACGCCTGGTCGGTGACGTCGAGGTCACCGGCCGCGCCACCATGCGGGTCGAGTGACCGCCTCGGATGGGCGTGGGTCAGCCCCCTGAGGTCGTCGTCGTGGCGTCGGCCGGAGCGAGCACGCTCAAGGTGGCGAAGCCCGTCGTGAAGGCGGCGACATCGTCGACGGGACCCTCGGCGGTCGACGTGCAGTCCACCAGGGCGAGGTCGCGTCCGGCGGCGTCGGCCGCAACCGGCACCTCGACGACGCCCCGCACCTCACCCACCGCGCACGACGGCACGTTCAACAGCGTCACCTGGGCCGCTTGCTCGCCCGAGAGCAGGGCCTCGCGGTGGTCGTCGATCCAGGCCAGGGCCTGGTTCACGCCGGCGGTGTACTCGGGGGGGTTCTCGTCCACGCCCTGCGCGACGACGAGGGCGGGCACGTCCGCGGCCACGGCCGCCTGGGCCGCGGGCACGTTGTTGGAGAACTCCGCGAGAGGACCGATCAGCTGGCCGGTGTTGATGCCGGTCACCACGAGCTGAGGGGTGCCCTGGTCGGGGGGCATGCCGTCGAGGGTTTGGGTCACCGCGCTGCTCACGGTGTCGGCCGCGTCCGCGGCAAGGACGATCCCGGGGTAGCCGTCGGCCGTGGCGGCGAAGGTGACCGTCGGCACCGCGCCCTCGGCGAGCGGGGCGGGCGGCACCGGATTGGTGGTGTCCGGCGCCACGACGCCGACGGTGGTTTCGGGCTGCTGGTAGAGCGCCTCCACCAGAGCAGAGAGCCCCGGCGAGGCGATGCCTTCGCCGTTCGTCACCAGCACGTAGAGCCGACCGTCGGAGGTGGCAGCCCCCGCGCCGGTGGTGCCGGTGGTGCTGGTGGTGCCGGGGGGTTCTGCCCCTTCGGCGTC
>CAYYDZ010000074.1:7021-10143 GCA_964470715.1 uncultured Microthrixaceae bacterium
TTGTCGAGGGGCTCGTTGAAGTTCCCGCACTTGGGCGACTGCACGCACGAGGGGCAACCGTCGGCGCACGCACAGGCCGCGATGGCCTCGAGGGTGGCCTCGAGGTGGCGGTCGGCCACGTCGTAGCCCAGCTCGGCGATGCCGGCACCGCCGGCGTACCCGTCGTAGATGACGATGGTGGGCAGGCCGGTGTCGGCCTGGAGGAGGGTGGACACGCCGCCGACGTCCCACCGGTCGCAGATGGTGAACAGCGGCAGCATCCCGATCGCGGCGTGCTCGGCGGCGTGCAAGGCGCCGGGGGCCAGGGCCACCGGCACGTCGGCCTCGGCCAACAGGTCGTAGGGGAGCGTGTACCAGAAGGCCCGGGTGACGAGGAACGACGGGGGCAGGTCGAGCTGCTCGCGGGCCAGGACCTCGCCGGTGAAGCGATCGCGACGCTGGTAGCCGGTGACCTGGCTGCGCACCTCGATGTCGCCGAGGTGCAAGGCGGCGCCCCCCAGGGCCCGGCGCTGGTCGGTGGCGAGGATGCGCACCTCGGTCTCGGACTTGGCCAGCGTGTAGTCGCTGCCGTCGGACGGGGAGACCCAGGCCACGGCGTCGTCGAGGTCGAGGTCGTCGACCTGGAACGACCGGCCCTGGTGGAGGTAGGTCGCCCCCGGGTGGACGAGGCGAGGGGCGCGGCTCTCGTCGACGGTGCCCACCAGGTCGCCGGTGGCCAAGGCGATGCGCACCTCGCGGGCCGAGCCGCCCCGCAGGCCGATGCCGTGGCTCGGGAAGCCCCGGGCCGACCAGACCGCCCGGGGCTCGGCGCGGGTGCCGTAGCCGCGAGGACGGATCTTGAGGCGGTCGTCCACCACCAGCGAGCGCACGCCTTCGGCGAGGACGTCGGCCGGCCAGTAGGCCTCGTCGGCCCAGCTGAGGGGCAGCTCGTAGGCGGCGCAGGCGAGGTGGGGGCCGAGCACGAACGGGTTGGTGGGGTTGATGACCGCAGGCTCGGGCGGGCGGGTGAACACCTCGTGGGGATGGGCCATGAGCCACTGGTCGAGCTGGTCTTGGCCCGCCACGAGCACGGCGAGCGACTGCTGGGCCTCGCGCCCCGCCCGCCCCGCCTGCTGCCAGAGGGACGCGATGGTGCCGGGGAAGCCGTTGAGCACGCAGGCGTCGAGCCCGCCGATGTCGACCCCCAGCTCGAGGGCCGTGGTGGCCACCACGCCCTGGAGGCGGCCCGAGAAGAGCTCGTCCTCGATGGCCCGGCGCTCGACGGTGAGGTAGCCGCCCCGGTAGGCGGACACGGCGTCGGCCAGTGCCTCGGGCAGGCGGCGCCGCACGTCGGCGGCCACGATCTCGGTGCCCTTGCGGCTGCGGCAGAACGCGATGGTGCGCCGGCCGTGGAGGATGAGCTCGGCGGCGATGGCGGCGCTCTCGCGGTTGGAGGACACCCGGGGGCCGTCACCGGCGGGCGTGGCGCCGGCCAACTCGTCGGCGCCGCGCTCGTCGACGGCGACGTCGTCGCGGTGGTCGGGCTCGTCCACCGCGGCGTGGCGGGTGGCGGCGTGTCGGCGCTCGGCAGTTCCGTGCCCGGGCGAGCGGACCCCGGCCTCGACGCTTCGATCGGCGTCGAGGCGCGGATCGGCGGCGGGGTCACGACGGGCGGCCGCGTCCCGGTCGGCATCCGGATCGAGCGTGGTGCCGGTGCCGGTGCCGCCGTCGCCGGCGTCCGGGGCCGGGACGGGGCGCAGGTCGACGTCCACGTCGTCCTCGAGGGGCGGGTTCCAGAGGGCGAACAGCCGCTCGCCCCGGGGGGAGCCGTCGTCGGTGACCTCGGCCACGTCCAGCCCGCACAGCTGCGAGGCCAGGCGGCCGGGCTCGCCGATGGTGGCCGACGAGAAGATGAAGGTGGGGTGGGAGCCGTAGTGGGCGCAGAGGCGACGCAGACGGCGCAGCAGGTGGGCCACGTGGGTGCCGAAGATGCCTCGCAGCGTGTGCAGCTCGTCGATGACGACGTAGTCGAGGCGCAGGAGGTAGGTGTCCCACTTGCCGTGGTGGGGGAGGATCCCGCTGTGGAGCATCTCGGGGTTGGTGAGCACCACGTTGGCCTTCGCCCGCACCCACGTCCGCTCTTCTGGCGAGCAGTCGCCGTCGTAGGTGCCGGCGACGAGGCCGGGCACCTCCAGGTGGGTGAGGCTGCGGAGCTGGTCCTGCGCGAGGGCCTTGGTGGGGAAGATGAGCAGGGACGTTCCTGAGCGCACTGGACGAGCGGCCGATTCGGCGATGGGTGCCTGGTAGCAGAGGGACTTGCCCGAAGCCGTGCCAGTGGCCACGGCGACCGATCGACCCGAGCGGGCCAGGTCGATGGCCTCGGCCTGGTGCGACCAGAAGGCGTCGACCCCGAGGCACTCCCGGACCGCCGGGGGGAGGGGGCGTGCGAGCTCGGCCGTCCGGGCCCCCCGGGCAGCCAGCCGCTCGAGGTGGACGAGTCGTTCGCCGCCTGGGCCCGTGGGCGGGCCGCCGGCCAAGCCGGCGAGCACCTCGTCGAGCGAGGGGAGGGTCGTGGGGGCGAGCAGCGCCATCTCCGCGCCATGCTACGGATCCCGGCGACGTAATTACAGAGGTGTCACCTGCCGTCGGTCGTGCCCGTGCCCGCGGCCGGTACCCGGCGGCGCCTCGTGGGCGACCGGTTGCGCAGGTGGCCCCGACCGCGGTCCGCCACCTCGTCGATGCGGGGTCGCGCGGCTTGTGGCCGATACGGTGACACAAGGTGAGGCCGTGGTGCGGCCAGGGGCAACCCGGGCGGTAACCGATGCGGGCTCATCCGGGTCGGAGCAGCGACGGCGACCGAGGAGAGCCGGCGTGCAGTTCGAGGTGAATGTCGCGCCGGTGGGCGCCTGGACCGTCGTGGCGGTGGCGGGGGAGATCGACGTCGCCACCGCGCCCCGGCTGCGCAAGGAGGCCATCGCCATCGTGGGGGAGGGCCACCACCGGATGGTCCTCGACCTCGAGGCCGTCGACTTCCTCGACTCGACCGGCCTCGGGGTGCTCATCGGCGTGCTGCGGCGCATCAACAGCGTCGGCGGCGAGCTGCGGCTGGTGTGCAGCACCCCCCGCATCCTCGACCTGTTCTC
>CAYYDZ010000074.1:10243-12684 GCA_964470715.1 uncultured Microthrixaceae bacterium
GCCTACCGGCGCATCGCCGGCGTCCCCCGCAACGCCACCAGCCTCGACCTCCACGCCCCCGCCGACGCTTGCGATGCCCCGGTCGTCGTCTGGGTGCACGGCGGCGGGTACCACCACGGGGACAAGGCCAACGGGATGCGGGACAAGGTGGCCCTGTTCAACCGGCAGGGTTGGATCCTCGTCAGCGTGAACTACCGCCTGACCCGGGTCGGCGACCCGTCGTCGGCGCACTACCCCGACCACTACGAGGACGTGGCCGCCGCCCTCGGCTGGGTCGAGGACAACATCGCCGACTACGGCGGCGACGCCGGCCGGGTCGCCCTGCTGGGGCACTCGGCCGGCGCCGACATCGTGGCCAACGTGGCTGCCGAGCCGACCTACCTGGCCGACCAGGGCGCGTCGGCCGACCTGATCGGCTGCCTCGCCCCGCTCGACACCGCAGGCTTCGACAAGCCCCGGGCGTCGGCGGTCGAGGGCCGCCAGTGGCTCGACGCCCTTGGCAACAACCCCGACTACCTCACCGACACGTCGGCCACCCTGCTGCTGCGCTCGGGTGAGGCGGTGCCCCCGCCCGACACGCTGTCGGTCTACCGAGGCAACCTGCGCCGCCAGGCCGTCGAGCTCGACTACCTGCGGGCCACCCGCCAGGCCGGCGGCGAGACCGTCGCCGTCGACGCCCGCTCGCTGACCCACGGCCAGGTCAGCTCCCGCATCGGCGCCGCCGGCGACCGGGTCATGACCCCGCCCCTCCTCCGCTTCCTGCGCACCTGCTTCACGCCACCCGCCGGCGCCTGAGGTCACTCGCCCGTCCGTTCTGGTACCTGATCGGTCACGCCGCTGTGATGTCACGCCGCTGTGACCGGTCGTGACCGGAAGGAGCGCGGGCGGGGAACCCGCCACGGCCCGCGGCACCGGCACGGCCGGCGGCTCGTTCGTTCTGGTACCTGGTTGGTCACACGGCGGGTGTGACCGGTCGTCGACCGGAACGATCGGTCCGGCTTCGGCAGCGCCGGCGGACCCGGGGACGGGGGCGGGCGTGCTCTAACGTGGGCGCCGGGAGCGCCGGGAAGCCTGGTCGGCAGCTGCGCCCGCCTGCCCAGGAGCCGACGTGTCCACCAAGTCCACCCCGTTCCGAGCGACGTGGCTCGAGTCCGACCGCCCCTTGGCGCGGGCCCTCGGTCGGCCGCTGGCGTCGTTCCTCGAGATCGAGGCGGCCGGCGGTGTCTTCCTCCTGGCTGCCACCGTGACGGCGCTGGTGTGGGCCAACTCACCGTGGGACCAGTCCTACGTCGACTTCTGGCACACCGAGATCTCCGTCACGCTCGGCAACTTCTCCGTCAGCGAGGACCTGACGCACTGGGTGAACGACGGCCTGATGTCGATCTTCTTCTTCGTCGTCGGCCTCGAGATCAAGCGCGAGCTCGTGGCCGGCGAGCTCCGTGAGAAATCGGCGGCGGTCCTGCCCGGCATCGCCGCCCTGGGCGGGATGATCGTTCCCGCCGCGATCTTCCTGGCCGTGAACGCCGGGGGAGTCGGCGCCGAGGGATGGGGCATCCCCATGGCGACCGACATCGCCTTCGCCCTCGCCCTCGTGGCGGTGTTCGGCAGCCGGGTGCCGCCCCGCCTCAAGGTCTTCCTGCTGACCCTGGCCATCGTGGACGACATCGGCGCCATCCTCGTGATCGCCGTCTTCTACACCGACTCGGTCAGCCTCGGCTGGCTGGCCGACGCCGTGGTCCTGTCGCTCGCCGTCGTGGTGCTGCGGCGGGCCCACGTCCGGTACCTGCCGGTCTACGTCGCCCTGGGGTTCGCCCTCTGGCTCTCGATGTTCGAGTCGGGGGTGCACGCCACCATCGCCGGCGTCATCCTCGGTCTGCTCACCCCGGCCCAGCCCTTCCAGAAGGACCTCGAGGCCGAGGCCATCGTCGACGAGCTCGAGGCCCTCGACGACATCAAGGCGGAGGACGTCCACCGCACCGCCCGCTTGATCAGAGAGTCGGTCTCGCCCGCCGAGCGCATCGAGCACGCCCTGCACCCCTGGACCAGCTTCGTGATCATCCCGATCTTCGCCCTGGCCAACGCCGGCGTCCCCCTCACCGCCGAGCCGCTCCGGGACGTGTCGCCCGTGCTGGTCGGGATCGTCGCCGGCCTGGTGGTGGGCAAGCTCGTCGGCATCACGTCGTTCGCCTGGCTCGCCACCCGCCTGCCGGGGGTCGACCTGCCCGACGGCGTCCGCTGGTCGCAGGTCATCGGCATCGCCGCGGTGGCGGGCATCGGCTTCAGCGTGTCGCTGTTCATCACCGACCTCGCCTTCGACGACCCCCTGCTCCAGGCCGACGCCAAGCTCGCCATCCTCATCGCCAGCGCCCTGGCCGCCGCCCTCGGGTTCCTCATCCTCAGCACCGCCAGCCACTACCACTACCCGAGGAAGCTGGCGGCGA
>CAYYDZ010000075.1:0-2737 GCA_964470715.1 uncultured Microthrixaceae bacterium
ACGTGCACGTGCTTGACCTGGCGGTAGGCCTCGAAGCCGAAGGTGCCGAGCTCGCGACCGATACCGGACTGCTTGTAGCCGCCGAAGGGCCGCTGCGGGTCGATCAGGTGGTAGTCGTTGATCCACACCGTGCCGGTGCGCATCTGCGCCGCCACGGCCTTGGCCCGGTCCAGGTTGCCGCTCTGCACACCCCCGGCGAGGCCGTAGATCGAGTCGTTGGCGATGGCCACGGCCTCATCGTCGGTGTCGAAGGGGATCACGCACAGCACTGGGCCGAAGATCTCCTCCTGGGCGATCTTGGCGCCGTTGTCGACGTCGGCGAAGATCGTCGGCTGGAAGAAGGCCTCGCGGTCGAGGCCGTCGGGCAGGGCCTCGGGCTTGGCGCCGCCGGTGAGGGGCTCGCCCACCTCGTCGCGGCCGAGGGCCACGTAGCGCTCGACGGTCTGCACCTGGCCCCGGTCG
This sequence comes from uncultured Microthrixaceae bacterium, assembly GCA_964470715.1. Taxonomy (GTDB): domain Bacteria; phylum Actinomycetota; class Acidimicrobiia; order Acidimicrobiales; family DATDAH01; genus JAEUJM01. The sequence continues at coordinate 463 of CAYYDZ010000075.1, forward strand.
ACGAGGGGACCGAGGTCGGTCTCGAAGTCGAGCGGGTTGCCCAGGGCGATCTTGCCCGCCCGGTCGACGAGCAGGCCCACGAACTCGTCGTAGATGCCCCGCTGGACGAGCGCCCGCGTGCCGGACTCGCAGACCTGGCCACCGTGCATGAAGGTGCCCCAGAGGACGCCGGCGGCGGCGAGGTCGAGGTCGGCGTCGTCGAGGACGATGTTGGCCGACTTGCCGCCCAGCTCGAGGGTGACCGGCTTCACCGTCGCCGAGGCGAGTTGCATGATGCGCCGACCGACCTCGGTGGAGCCGGTGAACGCGGTCTTGTCCACGAGCGGGTTGCCGGCGAGCTCCTCACCGACGGTGCCGCCCGGCCCGGCGATGATGTTCACGACGCCCGGCGGGAGGTCGGCCTCCTGGATCAGCTCGGCCAGCTTGAGCGCGGTGAGCGAGGTCAACGTCGCCGGCTTGATGACCGTGCAGTTGCCCGCGGCGATGGCCGGGGCGATCTTCCACGACGCCATGATGAACGGGAAGTTCCAGGGGATGATGCCGGTGCACACGCCCATGGGCTCGTAGCGGACGTAGTTCTCGGACACCGGGAAAGGGCTGCCCTCGAGGTCGACCTGGTCGGGCTGGGTGTCGGCCATCTTGGCGAACCACTCGAAGGCGCCCTTGCCCCCCGGGATGTCGGCCAGGCTGGCCTTGCGGATGGTGCCACCGCTGTCGCGCACCTCGAGCTCGGCCAACTCCTCGGCGTGCTCGCCGATCAGCTCGGCGATGCGGTTGACCTTGGCCGCCCGCTCCTTGCCGGACATCTTGGGCCAAGGACCCTCGTCGAAGGCCTTGCGGGCGGCCTCGATGGCCCGCACCGCGTCCTCCCGGCCGGCCTTGGCCACGTCGGCGATCTTCTCGCCGGTCGCCGGGTCGTGGGTTTCGAAGGTCTCTCCCGACGCGGCGTCGCAACGCTCGCCGTCGATGAAGAGCTGGTAGTCGGCCATGGCACATCCCCCTGGGAGCCGTCCGTTGTCCAGCCGACGGTACCGCCCACGAGCACCCGGAGGGAAAGCCGCCCGGGGCGCGACACTGGAGCGGTGGCGAACGTCGACCTCGAGGAGCTGATCCGACGCGGCATCGTGGATCCCGGCGCTCCCGATGCCGACGCCAAGCGCGAGCTGTCCGAGTTGCTCCTCGCCCGCGGCGCGAGCCTCGACGACCTCGAGCGCAACGCCCACAACCTGGGAGCGGTGAGCGCCGACCTCAACCTCCGGGGCACCGGCCCGCGCCTCACCTTCGCCGAGGCGGCCGCCCGCCAGGGCATCGACGTCGCGCAGGCCCGCCGGGTGTGGCGGGCCCTCGGCTTCTCCGAGCCGCCCGAGGACGAGCCGGCGCTGACCGAAGCCGAGGCCGAGCTGCTGGGCCTCCTCGGCCTGCTGGCGATCCTCGAGCCCGAGCAGGCGCTGCAGCTCGTGCGCGTGATCGGGTCGTCCGTGGCCCGCATGGCCGACGCCGCCACGGCTGCGCTCCGCCTCTACATGGAGGTCCCGATGGTGTCCTCCGGTGGCTCGTACATCGAGGTCACCCAGGCGTACGGAGAGCTCACCAACACCTTGCTGCCCGACGCCGTCCGGGCCATCGAGGTCATCCTCCGCCGCGACATCGCGTCGTCCGCGCTGATCGATTGGGGGCTCGACCCCGAGCACACCTCCACCACGGCCCGGCTCGTCGTCGGCTTCGCCGACATGGTCGGCTACACCGCGATGACCCGCTCGCTCTCGACGCGGGAGTTGGTCGAGGCCATCGGCACGTTCGAGCGGGAGGTGGTCGACCTCGTCACCGACCACGGCGGCCGGGTGGTGAAGCTCATCGGCGACGAGGTGATGTTCGTGTTGACCGAGCCCACCGGCGCATGCGACCTCGCCCTCGCCCTGGCCTCGGAATTCGAGGACCACCCGGTGGTCCCGCCCCTCCGGGTGGGCCTGGCCACGGGCGAGGTGCTCACCCGCGACGGCGACTACTACGGCCGGGTGGTCAACGCCGCCTCACGGCTGGTCGAGCTTGCCGAGCCGGGCGGAGTCGTGGTCTCCGACGGCGTCCGCGACCTGCTCGGCGACGCCTTCTCGCTCGAGGCCCTGCCGCCGACCCGGGTGAAGGGCTACGACGAGCCCGTGCAGGCCTTTGCCTTGGTTCGGCGGTGAGGCGCCGGCGCGAGAAGGCCGTGCGCCGTCAGACGGCGGACCAGGTGGCGTCGAGGTCGTCGGCGTCCGCGCTCGTCGCCTGCCCCTCG
>CAYYDZ010000075.1:2837-12498 GCA_964470715.1 uncultured Microthrixaceae bacterium
GGCGGACCAGGTGGCGTCGAGGTCGTCGGCGTCCGCGCTCGTCGCCTGCCCCTCGTCGGCCAGCTTGCGCAGGTGGGCGTGCACGGTGTGGCGGGCGATCGGGTGGCGCTCGGTGTCGACGTCCACGTAGACCACCTCGACCAGGCGGTCGATGGTGGCCGTGCCCTCCCCCTGGAGGGCGGCGAGGATGGCGGCCTCGCGCTCGACCCGGTGGGTGACGTAGTGCTCGAGGACGGCCTTCGGGTCCTCGATGACGTGGCCGTGGCCCGGTGCGATCTTGCGCAGGCGCATGCCGCGCACCCGCTCGAGCGAGTCGAGGTAGGTGGCCATGTCGCCGTCGGGCGGACGGATCACCACCGTCGAGCCCTCCATGATGTGGTCGCCGGTGAAGAGCGTGTGCTCCTCCTCGAGCTTGTAGCAGAGGTGGTTCGACGCGTGGCCGGGGGTGTGGACGGCGGTGAGGCGGAACTCCGTCGCCTCGATCTGGAAGCCGTCGGCGATCACCGTGTCCACGACCCCTTCGGGGTCCGGGACGAAGGCGAGCACCTCGGCGCCGGTGCGCTCCTTGAGGCCCGCGGCGCCGGGCGAGTGGTCCTCGTGGGTGTGGGTGAGCACGATCCAGCGGATGCGGTCGCCGCCGCAGCCGGCGATGGCATCGAGGTGCTCGTCGTCGGCTGGGCCCGGATCGATCACCGCGATCTCGTCGATGCCCACGAGGTAGGTGTTGGTGCCGGGGCCGGTCATGATCCCGGGGTTGGGGGCGAGGATGCGCCGCACCAGCGGGCTGAGGGCCCGCGCCACGCCCACGATCATCTCCGGCGGCGGCGGAGCTTCGGTGGTCTCGGTGATGCTCATGACGAGGTCTCCATTCCGACGGGAGCGTCTGCAGCGGCCGCCAGGACGGCGTCGGTGTCGGGGTAGGCGCTGAGGATCTCGAGGCTGTGCTCGGTGGGGCGGATGAGCTCGAAGTCACCGGCCGCAAAGCGATCGAGGGCGTCGGCGGGCCGGGCCCAGAGGGCGGCGATGGTCTCGTCCCCGTCGTGGCGCAGCTCGTGGTCGGCCGGTGCCCGCCCGACGAAGAAGCGGGTGTCGTAGCGGCGCGGGGCCCGCTCGGGCGTGATCCAGTGGGCGAAGTACCGCAGCTCGTCGATGGGCAGGTAGAGGCCCTCGGCCACCAACACGTCGAAGAGCTCGGCGTGCCCCTGGTCCACCGCGGCGCGGTGCCCGGAGAAGCGGTCGGCCTCGACCGGGTCGGCGAAGCTCAGCGGTCGCCCGTCCGAGCGACGCGCCACGAGCAGGCCCGCCTCCTCGAAGCACTCGCGCACCGCCGCCACCCAGAAGGCGAGACCGCCTTCGGCGACGCCGAGCACTGAAGAGGCGGTGGCGTCGTCGTGGCCGAGGCAGCGGTCCTCCCAACGCGGGTCGCGGTCGGCTTCGTCCACTCCGCCGCCGGGGAAGACATACGCACCGGGGACGAAGCCCGACTCGAGACGACGCCGCAGCATGGCGACCTCGAGGCCGCGGTCACCGTCACGCAAGAGCAGGACGGTGGCGGCGTCGCGCAGCTCCACGGCGGCGTCGGCACCCACGGGGAGGGTCGCCGTCACGGGCCGAGCTCGAGGAGCGGCCCGGCCGACGGGGGTCGGGACGCCGGCGAGCCGAAGTCGTCGACCGCGTCGACGTCGACCACGTTGCTGCGACGGTCCCGGTAGGCGAAGACCGTGTCGTACACCCTGGCGCCGTCGTGCACGCCGTAGGCGGCGAGCTTGCCCTGGTAGCGGCGCAGGATGGCCGCCCGGGCGACGGCGCGAGTGGGCGGGAAGAGGAGCGCCAGAGCGAGGAGGTCGGTGAAGAACCCGGGCGTGAGCAGCAGGGCGCCGGCCAGCAACACGAGGAAGCCGTCGACCACCTCGCGGGTCGGGACCGCCCCCTTGCGCACGGTCTTCTGGAGGCGCAGGAGCACGCCGACGCCGGCCCACTTGCACAGGTACGCGCCAGCGAAGCTGATGAGCACCAGGACCACGAGGGTCTGGGGCACCCCGAAGGCCTGAGCGGCAGCGACGATCACCCACAGCTCGACGATGGGGACCACCAGGAACAGGACGGTCAAGAGCAGCAACATCGCCCTGCCCAGGGTACCGGCGCCGGCCGCGATCGGGGCCGAGCAGTCGACCTGTCGGCTCCACTCAAACGCCGGTGGCGACGAGCATGAGAACGATCGAGAGACTCACCAGCAACCCGGCGATCAACCACATCCAACGCTGGCCCTCGGGTGTCTGCGCAGGGTTCACGGCCTCGAGCGCGGCCCGGGCGTCATCGAGCTTGCGCCGCAGCTCCGCCGACTCGTCGGTGAGGCCCGCCAGCGCCTCGTCCGTGTCCTCGTCGGCAAACGCCCGAGCGTGCTCGGCGAGCGTGAGGGTGGCGTGCCCGTCGGACGACGACGCTTCGAGCTCGTGGAACTGGCGCTGCAGGGTCACGTAGCGGCTGCGTAGATCCGCAACGGCGGCATACTGCGTCTGGAGCTCGGCCAGCTGTCGTGCCACCGCACGCTGATGCCCGGTCGCCGAGGCCGCCTCCTGCTTGGCCTCGTCGAGGCGCTCCTGCAGCTCGGCGCGCTCGGCCTGGAGCTCCGCGAGCTGCGCGATGAGGATGTCGGCCTCACTGACCCCGCGCGATGCGGAGTCCTGACGCACCGAAGTCCACCGCAGCTCGTCGGCGAGCGCCGACACCTGGTCGATGCCCGGTGCACCGACACCGGCCAACAGCTCCTCCGCGAGCTGGCACACACGCAGCGCGTCGTCGAGGTCGACCGGGTTGTCCTCGTCGATGTGGGCCCACTGGTTGCGAGCCGTACGCAGCTCGCCGATCACGCTGCGCAGGCCGGGGTCGAGGTCCCGAGCGAACACCGGACCCCAGAACCGGTTGATGACGTCGAGCTGGAACTGAGGGTCCGACACGCTCACGAGGAAGTCGGCTCGCTTGCCGAGCTTGGCCGCCGCCACCAGGATCCACTCGTCGTCGGGGATGTGGGCGGCCATGCGCCGATCCACGAACGGGGCCAGGCCTTCGGCGAGCACCTCGAACGCCACCCCCACTTGGGCGCGGTAGCTCGTGGCGGGGCTCACGACGGTTTCATCGGCATCTGAGCGCCGATGTGGAGCGGCGAGCGCGATTGCCGGCTGCGGCCTCAGGCGAGTGGCGAACCGGCGCCGCTGCTAGCTGACTCGCTGCAGCAGGGCTTTGCGCTCGCTCTCGTTGAGACCGCCCCAGATGCCATGCGGCTCGCGGATGCTGACCGCGTAGTCGAGGCAGGGCTCCTTCACCGAGCAGGTGGTGCAGATGTCTTTCGCCCGTGCCTCACGTTCGAGCTTCTCGTCCTTGCGCTCGAACTGCGGCGGTGGGAAGAAGACGGCGGCCTGCGGCCCCCGACACGCTGCCTTCATCTGCCACGAATTGTCAGCTGTCTGTGCACTCACGAAACGCCCCCCTTCAGGCGGAAGGCGAAGGTAGACGCGCCGGAAGTTGTCCACAAGGGGCAACTTTCTCTCGCAGAGTGGGAGCTATCGCGAGCGGTCCCGATAGTCACGGGCAGCGCCCTCTTCAGGCTCGACCTCCAGGATCATGCCCGAGATGCCCACCACTCGCACAGGATCGCCGGCGTCGATGGGAGTGGCACGGTTGACCCGTGCCCGCCACAGGGCATCGCGGACCTTCACCGTGCCCTCCGGATCGACGTCGGCCACGGCCTCGCCCTTCTCGCCGATCATCCAATCTCGCCCGATGGTGGGCGTGGCAAAGCGAGTGCGCACCATCGCGGGCATCCCGCCGACCATGGCCACGGCCATGCCGGCGAACGACACACCGAGCGTGATCCACGAGAGCCGGAGGTCGTCGTAGAGGCCGAGGGTGCCCACGACGTACGCGACGAGGGCGAAGGCGGTCCAAAAGCGCGGCACGCCGGTCTGGATGTCGATGCCGAAGGCGCACATCGACAGCACCAGCAGGCCCACAGCCCAAGCGTTGGCGGGCAGGACCTCGAGGCCGTAGCAGGCGCCGATGAAGAACCCCGCGCCGACGACGCCGGCCACGCCGACACCGGCGGTGAAGAACTCGAACAAGATGAGCGCCATCCCGATCACGAACAGCAGGTAGGCCACCGCAGGGCTGGCCACGGTGTGCGCGAGTTGCGACCACAGGGGTGGCTGCGAGAAGACCGTCTGCGTCACCGGCTCTCTGGTGGGCCGGCCGTCCTCGCCCTCGACCACTCGGGACTCGAACCCGTCGAGCTCGACGTTGAACAGCCCGATGGTGGGCGCCGCCCGGTCCACCACGCCGGCGGCCACCGCCTCTTCGTCGTCAAGGGTCTCGCCGTCGGGCCCGGTGATGCGCGTTCCCGGCGCCATGCCCGAGTCGGCCGCTGCCTCGACCAGCCGGGCGGCTTCGTCGAGGGCCTTCGACCCCGAAGGCCCCACCCACACGGCGACGGGCACGTCGGAGGCACGCATCTGCTCGGTGAGGGCGTCGATCTCGGCGTCGGACACGACGGCACCGGCGCTGTTGAGCTGAAGCGTGACCGACAGTGCGTCCTGCGCCTCCGCCTCCTCGATGGCCTGCGACACGAAGTCGACCAGCACCGGGTCGAGCAGGCCGCTCACCTTGACCACGCCGGCCCGGCCCGGGGGCACGTCGTCGGCCTTGGCGGCTCCGCGCGCCGAGGCCGCCGGGGAGGCGACGAGCAGCAGGGCGAAGCCGAGAAGGACGGCACCGAGGGCACCAGTGGATAGTCTGCGCACGAAGCGCCTCCGACGAGAGATTGTCCGTGGATCCAGCGCAGTTCCTCACTGAATCACGCGTGGTCATCGTGGCCGGGAAGGGCGGCGTCGGCAAAACGACCGTGACCGCCGCGCTCGCTCGCGCGGCCGCTGCCGCGGGCCTCACGACCCTCGTGGTGGAGGTCGAGGGCAAGAGCGGCCTGGCCACCCTCTACGGCCAACCCTCGTTCGCCTACGACGAGGTCGTGCTCTCCCCCGGCGGGCCCGGGGGCGCAGCCGACGTCATCGCCCGCACGGTGACTCCTGACGAGGCGCTGCTCGACTACCTGGGCGCCCATGGCCTGAACCGCATCTCCCGCCGCCTCGTCACCTCGGGCGCCCTCGACGTCGTGGCCACCGCCGTGCCGGGCATCCGCGACATCCTCGTGCTCGGCAAGGTGAAGAGCCTGAGCCGGGAGCAGCGCCTCGACCTCGTCCTGTTGGACGCCCCCGCCGCCGGCCATGCCATCACCTTCCTCGGCTCGGCCAGAGGACTGGTCGACGCAGTCAAGGTGGGCCCCATCAACACGCAGGCCCAAGAAGTCATGGGTCTGCTGAGCGACCCCGAGCTGTGTCGGGTGCTGCTCGTCACCCTGCCCGAGGAGACCCCGGTCAACGAGCTCGTCGAGACGGCCTTCAACCTCGAGGACCAGGTCGGCGTGAGCCTGGGCCCTGTCATCGTCAACGGCGTGTACCCCGAGCTCGCGGGGATGGCTTCGGACCCGACCGAGGCGGCACGAGCGGTCGGCGCCGCCCTGCGGCCCGGGGAGGCACGACACCTGGCTGACGCCGCCGCGTTCCGACAAGATCGCACCGAGTTGCAGACCGAGCAGGTCCGACGCCTCGGCGCGCAGTTGCCGCTGCCGCAGATTCCCCTGCCGTTCCTGTTCAGTGCCGACCTCGGCCCCGCCGACCTCGGCGTGCTCTCGGACGCCATGCGGGCCGGGATCGAGGCGCTTCCGGCGTCTGGGCCCCGGCCCACCCCGGTCGCCGCGGCCGAGGTTGTGTCCCAGGAGCGCGCCGGATGAGCGAGCCCGTGGCTCTGGCCGACCTGTTGCGCCGGTCCAGCATCGTCGTGTGCACCGGATCGGGCGGTGTCGGCAAGACCACCACGGCCGCGGTCCTCGCCCTCGAGGGCGCGCGCCAGGGCCGGCGGGCGGTGGTGGTCACCATCGACCCGGCGAAGCGCCTCGCCGACGCGCTCGGCCTCGAGAGCCTGTCGGACACCCCGAGCGAGATCGAGGGCGACTGGTCCGGCCGCCTCTACGCGCTCATGCTCGACACCAAGAGCACCTTCGACGGCCTCATCGCCAAGTACGCCGGCAGCCCCGAGCAGACCGAGGCCATCCTCGCCAACCGCTTCTACCGCAACATCTCCTCCGCTCTGTCGGGCACGCAGGAGTACATGGCGATGGAGAAGCTCTACGAGCTGCACGAGGAGTCCGACTTCGACCTCGTGGTGGTGGACACGCCCCCCACCCGCAATGCCCTGGACTTCCTCGATGCTCCGCGCAACATCACCCGCCTGCTCGACCACCGCCTGTTCCGGCTGCTCATGACCCCCACCCGCGGCATCGTCAAGGCCCTCAACGTCGCCGCCCAGGCCTTCCTCCACACCGTGTCGAAGGTGGTGGGCGGCGAAGCCATCGACGACGCCATGACCTTCTTCCACGCCTTCGAAGGCATGGAACAGGGCTTCCGCGATCGGGCCGGTCGGGTGCTCGAGCTGCTGTCCCACGACGACACCGCGTTCGTCCTCGTGGCATCGCCCCGCAAGGACACCGTCGAAGAAGCAGGGTTCTTCGCCGAGCGCCTCAGGGAAGCCGACATCTCGGTGCGCGCCCTCGTCGTGAATCGCATGCACCCCCGCTTCGGCACCGAGACCGCGGTGGCCGCCCGCGAGCGCGCCGAGACCTTCGCCGGCACCGACCTGGGCGGGCTGTACACGAACCTCGCCGACTTCGCCCTCGTGGCGTCACGTGAGGAGGAGCACCTCCGCGGACTGGCCGCCAAGTTGGCGCCGGCGCCCGTCGTCCGCGTGCCCTTCCTGGCCAGTGACGTCCACGATCTCGACGGCCTGGCCACGATCGGTACCCACCTCTTCAGCCGCTCCACCGCCGACTGAGTCCTGGACCGAACGCTGAACGTCGGCGCTGAGGTGCCGATGGCAACAGGTGGCGAGAAAGGAACTCCGCTGGCGGGTCGTGGGCGCGTTGGTCCTGCTGGCCGTGGTCAGCGCCGGGATCGCGTCGATCACCCGGCTCGACCGCCCCAATGGTGGGTGCCCACCTGGTGAGGCGCCCGTCGCCACCGTTGGCGGCGTCGCGCTGTGCAGCCACGGCCCCGACGTGGACCTGGGGCTGACCGGTCCAGGCACGAGCAGCGAGGCAGGCGCCCGTCGGACGATCGCGTGCATCGGGAACGGCAGCAGCGGCAACCGCGTCCAGGCCGTCTACGCCCGACCGGCAGGCCGAGCGGATCGCTACGCCCTGCTCCTCCCCAACCTGCGGGCGGCGGCCGCCGACGTCGAGCACCTGGTCGACCGGAGCGCAGCCCAGACCGGCGGCGAGCGCCACGTCCGGTGGCTGACCGCCAGGCAGGCCAGCCAACCCACGTGCCAGCTCGACGTGGCCCGGGCCTCCGTCCCCGCCGACGCCGCCGCCGACTTCGGGGGCCTCATCGAGAGCCTGGCCGACCAGGGCTTCGATCGCCACGACCGCAAGTACGTGGTGTGGCTGGACACGGCCACCACCACGTGCAGCGGCATCGCCACCCACCTCACTGACGACCGTCCCGGCCAGGAGAACTACAACAACACGTCCGTCGGTTACGCCCGCGTGGACGACTCCTGCCTCTCTCATCGTGGCGTCGCCGAGACCCACGAGTTGCTCCACCTCCTCGGGGCGGTCCAGCGGTCCGCGCCGCACGCCAGCCGCGAGGGCCACTGCACCGACGAGTACGACGTGCTCTGCTACGACGAGGACGGCTCGGGGCCCTTCCGCACCGTCGTGCGCTGCCCCACCAGGGCGCTCGACCGGCGCCTCGACTGCCACGACGACGACTACTTCTCCACCGATCCCGCGCCCGGCAGCTACCTCGCCACCCACTGGAACGCCGCGAACAGCCGGTACCTGGAGGACGAGGCCCCGATCGTCGTCCCGGGGCCGACCGACGACCCCCCACCCAACGACGCCTTCGCCCGCGCCCCGGTGCTCACGGGGTACACCGGTACGACCCCTGGCACCCTGGCCGGCGCCACGCTCGAAGGGGGCGAGCCCATCCACGCCGGCGGTGTGACGGGCTCGATCTGGTACAAGTGGCGACCCCGTGTCGACGGCCGGGTGTCGGTCGACACCCGCGGGACGGTCGGCGACACCGTGCTCGCCGTCTACACGGGAACGGAGGTCGACTCGCTCGTGCGCATCGGAGCCAACGACGACGCCCCGGACCTGGCCCCCCAAAGCCGCGTCACCTTCACCGCCGCGGCCGGGACGACCTATCGGATCGCGCTCGGCGGCCGGGGCGACACGACGGCGGCGACACTGCGTTGGGGCCCGCCGCCCCCCGGCTTCGCCGACGTCCCGTCCAGCGCACGCGCCGAGCGTGCCGTGGCCTGGGCCACCGAATTCGACGTGATCTCGGGCTTTGCCGACGACACCTGGCGACCTCGTCGGACCGTCAGCCGCGGTCAGGGCGTGGCCATCCTCTGGCGGTTCATGGGTTCGCCCCTGCAGACCGAGCTCGGGCCGACACCCACCACGACGACCACGGCCCCCCCGCCCACGACGGCGACGGAACCGACGACCGTGCCGGAGCCGACCACCGTGGCGGAGCCGACCACGACCACCGCCGGCCCGACGACAGCAGGGCCCTCGAGCGTGCGCGGAGCGGGCACCGAGACCCTCGCCTTCGCCGACGTCGGCCCCGCGGCACCGTACCGGGACGCGCTCGAGTGGGCCGTCGATGCAGGTGTGGTCCCCGCCACGACCACCTTCCGGCCCACCGACCCGCTCACCCGTGGCGACCTCGTGAGCTGGGCGTGGGCCGCGGCGGGCCGGCCGCCCGCCGTCGGGTCGGCGACGTTCGCCGACCTCGGCGGCAGCTCGACCTACCGCCACGCCGCCTCCTGGGCCACCGAGCACGACCTCGTCGCCGGGTACGGAGACGGCACCTTCCGCCCCGGTGGCACCGTCACCCGGGCCAAGGTGGCGGTCGGCCTGTTCGCCCTGGCCCAGGATCCGGCGGCGTGGACGGCGCTCGACGAGGCGCCGCCCACCGCGGTCTTCTAGGCGAGTCGTCGACGAGGACGACGCCGCCGACGCCCAACGCCGGTACGGCGGACCAGACGGACGGTTCGTTCAGTCGTCCCCGGGGGAGGCCAGCGCCGCGGCGGCGCCTTCGACGGTGTCGGTGACCGAGACGATGCGGTCGAAGCCCGTGGTGTGGAGCAGCCTGGTGAGGGTGGGCCGGCTGCAGGCCACGGCCACGTCGCCACCCGCCTCGCGGGCACGGCGGATGCCGCCGATCAGCGCGCCGAGGCCGGCCGAGTCCATGAACGGCACGTCGGACAGGTCGATGAGGAGGCGGTTGCTCGAGGTGAGGCCACTGAGGGCCTCCCGGAACTCGCCGACGGTGTAGGCGTCGAGCTCACCGACCGGCCGGCACAGCGAGTACGGCCCCGGGTGTTCCACGTGGATCTCGAGCACGCCCGCGACGGTAGCCAACGAACCGACCTCTCCGGGCCGAGATCTTTTCCCGCCCCCCGTTCGGTCAATAGGGTGGCGCCCGTGCCCAACGTGTTGCTCGCCACGGATGCCGACTGGATCTTCGACGAGGTCGACGCCGCGCTG
>CAYYDZ010000076.1:0-3205 GCA_964470715.1 uncultured Microthrixaceae bacterium
TCACTCGTCGAGGGGCTCGGTGGGGGGCTTGAGGATGCCGCCGAAGAAGGCGTCGAGGTAGGGCGACGGGTCGGCCGACCAGTCGAGGGCCCGCACCTGGGAGAGGGTGCGCCGGCCGCCGAAGGCCCGGAACAGCTCGAAGGACGATCCCGCGAGGTGGACTTCGGCGGGCGAGCCGGGCGGGACGTCGCCGAGGGTGAGCACCCGGTTGGCGGCGGTGATCTCGAGGGTGGGCAGGCCGCCCGCCTTGATCAGGCGATCGAGGCTCTTGGCGAGGAAGCCGAAGCCCACCACGATGCTCTCCGAGTCTCGGGCGCCCGGGTGGTCGAGCGCACCCCGCAGGTCGTGCTCGTGGGTGGTCACGTCGAACACCATCTGCGACGCCGGCGCCGGGGGCACGGCGGGGATCACGGCCTCGAGCTGCGGGCCGACGTCGTCCCAGTGGTCGAGGATCTCGCCCAGCGGGGTGTCGGCGAAGCGCTGGACCTGGGCCTCGGTCCAGGGGTCGGTGCCCGCCTCGGCGACGTTGCCGGCGAGCACGTCGTCGCACACCCCGCACATGTGGGCGGTGAGCTGGCGGACGGTCCACTGCGGGCAGGCGGGGACCACCCGGTCGGCCACGGCGTCCGGCCCGGCGCGGCGCAGCAGCTCGGTGCTGCGCGTCCGGGTCCCGGCGTAGGCGGCGGCGATGGCAGCGGGCTCGGCGAGCATCACGGGAGGGTATTCGGCGTCCGCCCGGATCGGGATCACGACGGTGGAACAATGGCGACGTGAGCGCACCCACCCTGCCCGGCACCGGCACGAGGCCCACCTTCGATCTGCTGGATCCCGAGTTCTACCGGTCGAACCCGCACGAGGCCTACACGTGGATGCGGGCGCACGAGCCGGTCTATCGGGACGACGCCAACGGCCTGTGGGCCATCACCCGCCACGCCGACGTGCTCGACGTCGAGCGGCGCTCGGACGTGTTCCTGAGCGGTCCCGGCTACCGCGCCCTGCCGTCGCCGGACGAGACGAACATGATCGCCCAGGACGACCCCCGTCACCAGCAGCAGCGCCGGCTCGTGTCCCGGGAGTTCACGCCCGCGGCGGTGCGCACGCGCGCCGATGAGATCAGGGACCTCGTCACGAGCATCTTGGACGAGGCGCTGGACGAGGGCGCCGGCGAGCTCGAGGTGATCGACCAGCTCGCCGCCCAGCTGCCCGCTCGACTGACGTCACGTCTCCTCGGCTTCCCCGAGGGGCAGTGGCGGGACCTGAAGAGCTGGTCGGAGCGGCTCATGCGCCTCGACACCATGGACAAGGACCCCGACGTCGCCATGGGGGTCGTCACCGCCTGCTTCGAGTTCAACACCCAGCTCGACGACCTGCTGGCCGCGCGCATCGGCTGCCCCATGGACGACCTCCTGTCCACGTGGGCCAACGCCGAGATCGACGGCGAGCCCCTCGACCGCATGTCGGTGTTCCACGAGACCGGCCTGTTCATCTCGGGCGGGTCCGAGACGACCCGCACGGTGATCGCCCACGGCCTGCGGGTCCTCTGCGACCATCCCGACCAGTGGGAGCTCTTGGCCGAGCGGCCTGACGCGGTCCCTGCAGCGGTCGAGGAGCTCCTCCGATGGGTCACGCCGCTGAACAACTTCTTCCGCACCGCGGCGGTCGACGCCGAGGTGGGTGGAGAGGCCATCGCCGCCGGCGACCGCATCATCCTCCTGTACCCGTCGGCCAACCGGGACGAGGCGGTGTTCGACGAGCCCTTCCGCTTCGACGTCACCCGCAACCCCAACCACCACGTCGCGTTCGGCTACGGGACGCACTTCTGCCTCGGCGCCAACCTCGCCCGCCAGACCCTGCGCATCCTCTTCGAGGAGCTCCCGAGGCGCGTCACCGCCCTACGGGTGGTCAGCGAGCCCGACGTCGAGCCCAACCTGTTCGCCCGAGCCGTCCGCAGCTTCACCCTGGGCTACGAGCGGCGCTGACCTCCGCGACGGCGTGGTGGTTCGCGGCGGCGCCGCGGCCACCGTCGCCGGCCGTGTGGACCTCCGGCCCTGGGCGCGACCGAACCGGTCGGCAACACTGCGGGCATGGCCTTCACGCTGCACACGCCCGAAGAGGGCGCCGACCTCGTCCGCGACACCGATCGCCTGGGGGTTCCCCTCGGCCCCGGCCAACCCATGGGCCTGCTCCACGCCCTCGGCAAGCGTGAGCGCTTCGACGACCTCGTCGTCTTCGGCGCGCTGCTGGTGGACCTCTACGAGCTGTTCACCCGCCCCGGCGTCCACCTGCTGAGCGGCTTCTACGGCCCGGCCGAGCGCTTCCTGCTCGACGCCGGCGCCGACATCCAGTTCGTCCCCTCCGACTTCCGCCGCTTCACGCCCATCCTGGAGCGCATCGCCCCCCGGGTCGTCGCCACCGCGGTGTCCGCCCCCGACGAGGAGGGCTGGATGAGCCTCTCGGTCCACGCCGGCGCGTCGATCGCCGAGCTGAACCGGGCCATCGCCGATCCCGAACGGGTCGTGATCGCCGAGGTCGTGGCCGACGCCCCGAGGACCTTCGGCATCATGCCGGACCATCCTCACCGCCTCCACTACGACGACGCCGACCTGGTCATCGAGGGCGACCGGCCCATGTTCGTCCTGCCCGACGCGGTGCCCACCGAGGTGGACGAGGAGATCGCTCGTCACGTGCGGCCCTTCATCACCGACGGGTGCACCCTCCAGACCGGCATCGGCGGCATCCCCTCGACCATCGCCCGGCTCCTGGCCGACGACAACGGCGGCGACTACGGCGTGCACTCGGAGATGTTCACCACCGGGCTCATGGAGCTGCACAAGGCCGGCAAGGTCACGAACGCCCACAAGGGCCAGTTCGAGGGCATGTCGATCTGCACCTTCGCGGCGGGCACCACCGACCTCTACGAGTGGCTCGACGGCAACGAGGAGGTGCGCTTCCTGCCCGTCGACGTCGTGAACTCGCCGGAGCTCATCGCCCGAAACCGCAAGGTGGTCACCATCAACGGCGCCCTCATGGTCGACCTCTGGGGCCAGGCCGTCGCCGACACGCTGGGGAGCCGCCAGTTCTCGGGGATCGGTGGCCACGAGGACTTCGTGTCCGTTGCGGGTCTCGAGCTCGAGGACCGCAGCCTCATCTGCCTGCCCTCGCAGGCCACCGTGAACGGCCAGCGGGTGTCGCGCATCGTGGCGGC
>CAYYDZ010000076.1:3305-6720 GCA_964470715.1 uncultured Microthrixaceae bacterium
TCATGCAGGAGGAGTTCCACGACCTCGTGCGCGAGCGCAACGCCGAGGGTGCGACCGTGTTCCTCAGCTCCCACGTGCTCGCCGAGGTACAGGAGATGGCCGACCGGGTCGGCCTCATCGGCGACGGACGGCTGATCGAGGTCCGGACGGTCGAGGAGCTCCTGCGCCAGCACCAGCAGCGGCTCGAGCTCGAGCTCCCCGAGCCCGCCCCGGCAGACGCCTTCGCCGGCGTGCCCGGCGTGGTCGACGCCGAGGTGACGGGGACCATGGTGCGCCTCGTGGTCGAGGGCCCGGTCCACCCGGCGCTGGCCCGGGCCGCGGAGCTGCAGGTCGCCCGCATCACGAGCCGTCAGCCCGACCTCGAGGCGGTCTTCCTCGACCTGTATCGCCACGGCGCCGGCGGCCACGAGGAGACGACGTCGTGACCGGCACCGCCCGTGCCCTGGTGGTCGCCCGCCGGCTGCTCGTCGACCGCCGGCGGGCGTTGCTGTGGTGGTGCGTCGCCTTCGCGGCCTTCATCGCCGTGAACGTGGTCTTCTATCCGAGCGTCAAGGGCCAGCAGGACTTCGACGAGCTCATGGAGCAGCTGCCCGAGAGCCTCCGCGTGCTCACCGGGATCAGCGAAGGCCTCTCTATCACCTCGCCCGTCGGCTACCTGCAGAGCCAGCTCTTCGGGCTGTACTTCCCGCTGCTCCTGCTCGTGTTCGGGGTCGGCCTCGGGGCGAACGCGGTCGCGGGCGCGGAGCAGGCCGGGACCCTCGAGACCCTCCTCCACCAGCCGGTGCGGCGGCGGGAGGTCGCGCTCGGCCGCATGGCCGCGGTCGTCGTGCTCGTGACCGCCATGGCGGCGGCCGGCGCGGGTGCACTGCTCGTCGGCGACCCCCTCGTCGGCCTCGACGAGGGGCTTCCGGCCGTCCACCTCCTCGCCGCGTGCGTGGAAGCGCTGCTGCTCGCGCTCGTGTTCACCGCACTCGCCTTCGCCGTGGGGGCGGCCAGCGGCCGCAAGGCCGAAGCGCTCGCCGTGGCCAGCGCGGTCGCCACCGCCATGTTCCTGCTCAACGGGTTCGGCGACCTGATCGACGCGCTGGCCACCCTCCGGGTCGTGTCCCCCTGGCACTGGTACGCCGGCGGCGACCCGCTCACGAACGGTTTCACCCTCCAGGGCACGGTGCCCGCGCTCGTGACGACCCTCGTGCTCGTCGCGTTGGGGGTCTGGCGCCTCGACCGTCGCGACCTGCGCTGACGATCGCCGCTCAGAGCGCCTCGGTCGCCGGCCGGCCGTGGCCTCCCAGGGGCCAGGACCCGGGCCGTCGCATGCCTTGATCTCGTCGAGGCACGACCGAAGGCTCAGGGTGGGCCAGTTCGAGGTCGTCGTGGACGCGGGTGCGCCCCACTCCCTGTTCCTCGAGGACCTGCTCCTCGACCTCTCACGGCTCGTGCCGCTGGCGCGTCGACAGGCTGCAGCGGGGGAGTGGCTCGACTGCCTCCTGCTCCTCGGGGCCATCGGCCAGATCGTCGATGATCACCTGCATCGCAGCCGGAGCTGGCCCAAGCGCATCACCGAGCACCTCGCGCGCTCGGGACGGAACGGCGGGCCGGAGGTGCGCGCCGCACGTCGCGTCACCGGCCTCGGCGGGGCGTTCGCCGCTGCTCACCCTCGCTACCGGGCGCTGGCCGAGAAGCGGGACCGGGTGTTGGACCTCTCGTGCGAGGTCGCCGAGGTCGTACTCGGTGCGCCGGAACCCGGGCATCTCCGGTCCGAGATGCTGGCCGCGCTGCGGGGCCCCTGGCCGGAGCAGGTCGACGGCTTCTTGACCGTGCCGTCGTGCTTTCGAGGGTTCGACCAGCGTCCCGCCGACCTCCCCGCACTGGCTCGGGAGCTCGCGGCAGCCCACCCGGATCGGGAGCGCCCCGTCGTCGTGTTCGGCGTGCGGACCTCCGGCTCCTACCTCGGCCCACTGCTCGCAGCCGCACTCCGGGGTGAAGGGTTCACCGCGTCGCTGGCGACCGTGCGACCGACGGACCACCTCGACCGGGGGCAGCGAGCCGCGCTGGCCAGGGCCGGATCGAGCGGACTGGCCGTGCTGGTGGACGACCCCCCCGTCTCCGGCAGGGCGTTGGCCGACACCGCCGACCTCCTCATCCGCCATGGCGTCGAGGCGGACCGCGTGGTGATCGCCATCGCCGTCCCCGACGACGGGACCACCCTTCCGACGGCGCTCCGCACCCACCCGGTCGTGGTGCTCCCCGGCGCCCGGTGGCAGGTCGACGAGCAGTTCACCGTCGATGCGGTGCGTCGCACCCTCGAGGGCCTGCTCCCCCCGGGCCACACCGTCGAGGAGCTCAGCGCGACGCCGTGGCCGGGCCCCGACCGCCCGGATGTGGCCGCCACCGCCCAGCGTGGTCACCGCCGGATGGCCTTCCTGGTCTCCCTCGCGGACGGTGCGGGTGACCGGCGCCGGCGAACGCTGCTCGTCGAGTCCGTGGGGACCGGGTTGTTCGGCGCCCATGCCGCCGCCGTCGCCCACCGGCTCGCCGGATGGGTCCCGGAGAGCCTGGGGGTGGTCGACGGATGTCACCTGCAGTGGCTGCCCGATGCGGTGGAGGGGGACGCCGGCGGCGCCTCCTTGGACGACGCGGGTGCCGCCGACTACCTGCTGGCCCGGCACCGGGCCCTGCCCGTGGCTGCGGACCGCACCCTCGACGTCCGGGGCCGGCAGTCGGTGTGGGAGGTCGCCGCGGAGGTCTTCAGCGATGCGCTCGGACCCGCTGCCCCCGTGCTGCGGCCGGTCGTCGTCGAACCCGCGGTACGTCGCCTGCTCGGGGTGGTCGAGCCCTCGGTGATCGACGGCCGCATGGAGGCCGATGCCTTCCTGGTGGGATCCGAGGCCGGCGTCGTCGTGAAGCTGTCGGCGTCCGAAGGCGCGTTCAGCCATCGCGACCTCGCTTCGTACGACCCGGTCTTCGACGTGGCGGCCCTTGCCGACCTCCCCTTCGGGCGCGCGGTGCGGCACCGATGGGAGGCGGCGGTGGGTCGAGCAGTCGAGCCGGAACGCTGGCTGCTGCACCGGCTGGTCCACGGATGGGACCAGCGCCGGCACGGCACGGCACCCGAGGCGGTCGCGGATGGGTTCGGCCGTGCGTTGCGCGCGTACGTGGGGGAGGTGTGCCTCGCCGGCGTGTCGGCGGCGCGATCCGGCGGCCCCGTCGTCGCCCTCGACGTCGACGGCGTCCTCGAGACGGCGGTCCTCGGCACGAGCAGTCCCGGTCGCGACGGGATCCTGGCGCTGCGGGCGCTCGTGGCGCACGGCTACCGGGTCATCCCGGTCACGGGGAGGAGCGCCGCTGACGTCGCCGACCGCCTCGGCGCCTGGGGCCTCGACGCCGGCGTGGCGGAGTACGGCACGATGCTGGT
>CAYYDZ010000076.1:6820-9323 GCA_964470715.1 uncultured Microthrixaceae bacterium
CCGGCGTCCTGCACCAAGGCCACCGGACTCCGAGCGCTGCTCACGGGTGGCGCGATCGGCGTCGGGATCGACTCGAGGCCACCTACGAGGACCCGAGACGACCTCGGGGTGGCGCTGGCGGTCGGCGACGGCCCTGCCGATCTCCCGGTCCTCTCGCTCGCGGAACGGTCGGTCGTCCCGCGCCACGCCGCCGCCCTGGCCGGACCCGGGATCTCGGTGTCCCGGCGCCCGTACCAGGCCGGCCTCGCCGATGCGGTGAGCGGCCTGCTGGGGCACCCACCGGCAGGGTGCAGCACGTGTGCCGTCGAGCTGGACCCGGCGGCGCGGTTCGTCCTCGCCGTGCTGTCGGTGCGGGCCGGCGGACCTCGGGCCATCGGCCCGCGACTGCTCCACGTGGTGCGCGCCGCCGCGGCGGTGGTGCGGACGGGCCGATAGGAACACTCCCTCCACGGCCTCCGCCGCCGATGGACCCTCCATGGCGCTGTTGATGCTCGTGGCCGTGCTCGCCACGCTCGGCGCCGCTGTGGCGACCTGGCGCTGGCGGCGATGCCGACGCGCCGTGACCCCGCTCGGCGACGGTCCGGCCGTGGCGATCCGCGGCCGGGGATTCCACGACGGTGCGCTCGAGCGCGTCGTGCGCAGCGCCGCCCGCGAGAGCGGGCTCGTCCCGAGCGTCGAGGGTGACGCGGACTGGGATCGGCCGGGCCCGTCGACGATCCGCCTGGCGCCGCCCGTCCCGGGTGATCGAGCGGTGCTCGTCGAGGTCGGCGCCGATCACGTGGAGGACGTGCTGGCCGACGTGCTGGCGGCCCTCGTCGCCGAGGGGTGGTCGATCAGGCGGAGTCGGGGGCGCCGGGTCTCCCTGCGGCGAGGGGGGTTGCGGGCTTCGCTGACCCTCTCGCCGGTGTGATCGCCGCCTCGTCGGCCGAAGGGGCGCGCCACCCTCCGGGTCCCTCGGCCGTGGTCGTGGTCGTGACGATCGCGTCGGCGGGTGGTTTGGAGGGCCCGCTGGTCAGGTCCGGCGGGGCGAGCGCGAGGTCGAGCGCGACCGAGGCGATCGCCAGCAGGAGGCCGACCAGCAACGCGAAGCGGCGATCGACCCGATCACGCACCCTGGATCACCAACCCGACCACTCGCATCGCGAGGACGAGGCCCAGTCCGATGGCGGGGGGCAGCAGGAGGCGGTCGATCACGTGCACCACGGCGGTGTTGCCTCGCGTCAGGCGGACGGCTTCTCGCGCGCTGAGCAACGACACCACGAGGAGGGCGGTGATCACGCCGGCACCGCCGACCGGGGTCCCACCAGGACGCCGACGACCGTGAACGCGCCGAGCACCAGCGCGGCGGGAAGGAGACCGGCCACGCCGAGGAGGAGGAGGGTCTCGGACACCACCACCGCCAGCGCGAGGCTGATCGCGACCGCGACGGCCGCCTGCTCGAGCGGGCCGTGCACCGGCAGACGGCGCACCCAGGCGAGTCCGGGGACGATGAGGAAGAAGGCGGTGACCACCGGGACCCGCAGTGCCGGGGGAGTGCCCGGCACCGTCACCAGGAGGGCGAGCACGGTCAGGGCCAACAGGGTGCGGTCGCGGGTCATCGGTTCCTCCCGTCGAGGGTGAAGATGACGGCGTCCTCGTTTCGGTAGACCACGTCGAACCGATCGGACGCGGACAACGCCGTCTCCAGGTCTTCGAGCAGGCCCACGGGCCGGGTTCCCATCGCCGCCGCCTCCTCTTCCTGGCTCCGGGTGAGCAGGAGGTAGGCGGCGGCGTCGCGATCGTCGGACATCCAGCGCCTCATGACGCCGATCGGATCGTCGGCGATCTCCCGGCGTGCCCGGAGATCCTCGGTGTCGAGTGGCACGTAGCGGAAGTGCTCGTAGTTGTGGAACTGCACGGGGTAGTTCGACGAGCCCTGGACGAGCAGCGAGTCATCGGGCGCGTGCTCGTCGAGCCACGCGGCGGCCTCGTACTCGGCCCGGGTGAACGCGTAGTGCCCGTCCTTGCCGAAGTGGGCCAGCAGGAAGCCCACGACCAGGACCAGGCTGACGGCGACGATGGGAACGGCCCTCGCCCAACCGTGCCGGATCCGGGGTGGATCGAGCAGCGCATGGGCGCCCAGGTAGGCGGCCACCGGCAGTGCGAAGAGGTACACCCGGAACAGGATCTCGCCGCCGAACTCGTTCGTGGCGAGGATGACCAGGGGGGCGGCGCCCAGCACGCACAGGGTGATCGCCGCGCCGCGGTCGCGGCGCGCCACCCGGACGAGGCCGACTGCGGCGAGCAGGCCCACCGTCACCACGACCAACCGGCCGGCGAGGGCGACGAGGGCCTGGCCCTCGCTGAGGCGGGTGGTGTCCACGAGGTTGCCCTCGGCGTTGGCCATGGGCGACCCGAACCCCTCGAGGGCCATCTTCACGTTGGCCGCCACGAAGTCCGTGGCGCCCCAGAGCGCCCACACCACGGTGACGACGATGGCCACGAGGCCCACCCCGCCCAGCCG
>CAYYDZ010000076.1:9423-12490 GCA_964470715.1 uncultured Microthrixaceae bacterium
GCGAAGAACCCTGGCCAGTTGTGGTAGATCGGGAGCACGTCGATGCCCGGGTCGACCTGCCCGTTGCGGCTGATGTAGTCGACGATGCCCATGTGCTTCCAGGCCCACGAGTAGCGGACCGTGGGATAGACCAGGGCCGGCGTGGCGAACAGCACGGTGACCAACGCGCCGACATGGGTGGCGACGAGGCCCTCGGAGAACGGGCGACGCTGGAGCGCCCAGGCGAAACTGACCATGAGCGCGGCAAGGGCCACGTAGCCGACGGGGTGCACGTGGGAGACCAGCCCGATGTCGCCGAGCGTGCGGGGGTCGACCCCGGCCGAGGCGGCCAGCCAGACGAGGGTCGCCAGCGGGGGGATCGACCAGGCCAGGACCCGAGTGGGGAACCGGCGGGCGCGGGCCCGCCCTCGTCCCGTGGCCTTCCGTGGGGTGGGCCCTGCGGGGGCCAGTCGATCCCGACGCGGGGCGGCGGCCCGCGGTGCGCCGGTGGTCGTCTGGATCGGAGGGGTCGTCGCGTCGGCCGCCTGGAGGTCGGCCGAGGCCGCGACGGTGATCGGGTCGGCAGGCATCTGTGAGGCCATGGCGAGCGAGTCCGCGACGGTGAGGACGTTGCGCAGCACCCACACGCGGTTGGCGGGATACGCCTCCGACTTCGCGACGTTGGTCGCCACGTGGTGCAACCACGCGAGCAGGACGAGCGCCTGGCGGGGGAGATGCGGGTTGGGCCCGGCGGCCAGGGCGGCGACCTCGTCCTCGGTCCACGGGCGCTCGAGCAGGGCGCGGGCCACCGCACCGAACTCCTCGGTGTGGGACTGGCACCGGAGCGCCGCCACGAGGCCGAGCAGGTCGAGCTCGGGCAACCGGTCGGGCCCGGCCGCCTCCCAGTCGACCAGTCCCGCGACGCGGCCGTCGCGCACCACCAGGTTGGCGGGCGACACGTCGCCGTGCACCCACGACACGGTGACCCATCGGCCGATGAGCACCCGGCGCAGGGTGACGACCAGGTCGTCCAGCCCCGCCGCGGCCTCTGGGCTGCACGCGGCGACGGCTGCCGCGGGCTCGTCGACCCACGAGCACAGCAGGGCGTCGTCGACGAGGCGCTCCTGGGCGGTGGCGCGGTGGAGGGGCGAGATCAGGCTCACGGCGCCGGCCAGCACCCGATCGGGTGCCGCCCCGGAGGAGAGCGCGGCTGCGGCCGTCCCGCCCTCGATCCGGCTCTCGAGCGACCACGCCTGCTCGCCCAACGTGCCGTGGTCGAGGACCTCGGGCGCCGCAGCGGCCCACGCCTGCGTCGCGGGGTGGCGGCGAAGTGCCGCGAGGCTGGCCATCTCGCGTCGCCGGCTGAGCTCGGCCGGATGGGTCTGCGGCAGTTTGAGGATCGCATCCGGGCCATCGGCGCACGACACGCGGGCGACGACCACGTCATTCGTCGCGTGCAGCACCGACCACGAGGTCGCACCGGGGCGAACCTGCGGTGCGACGCGAGCGACGAGCGCCGTCGCGGATCGCCAGTGGCGACGTCGGTCCCGCCAGGTGGTCGGCGCGCCCAGCGAGCGCAGCACCCGCGTGGGGAGCACACGGAGCCAGAGCTCCCGAAGGGGGACGAGCAGGACCCAGGCCGCCAGGACCGATTGGACGACCAGCCAGGCCACGCCCGTCGCCGTCACCCCGAGCCACGGCACCATCGCCGCGCTCAGTGCCATGAGGGCGGCACAGGACACCGCGTACAGCCGGACGACCACGGCGATCCGGCGCCGTGCCCGCTCGAGGTTCACGTAGAGGATGGTCACGGCGTAGGGGATCGCCGACAGGGAGAGCAGGCGGAGCAGGCTCGATGCATCGTCCGCGTAGGCGGCGCCGAACAATGACAGGAGGAGCGGCGCTCCCACGGCGAGCAGGAGCGCGGCCGGCGCGACGAGGGCCAAGGACAGCAGGAGTGCCTTGCGGGTGTTGGCCTCGAGCCGCGGGGCGTCATGGGCGGCCTCGGCGAGCAGGGCCGACCCGATCGCGCTCGGGATCAGGAAGAGGGTGTAGGCGACGGTCCACGAGAGGTGGTACCAGGCGTTGGCCTGCGCGCCGGCCAAGGCCAGCACCAGCAAGGGCAGGCCGTCGATGGTGATCAGCCACACCGTGGACGCGGCGTAGTCCCCTGCTGAGAACCGCACCAGGTCGGTGAGGGTCAGGCGCTCGCCGGTGTCTCGAACCCCGTGCCGCAGGCGGGTGAACACCGCGACGTTCACGACCACCACCACGATGAGCAGCGGGGCGGCCCAGGAGACGTAGATGCCCCACTGCGGCATCGAGGAGGCCAGCGCGACCAGCAGCGCCAGCTTCGCCAGGGCGAACAGGGAGTTCTCGACCGGAAGCCACGACGATCGACGCAGGCCGATGAGGACGCTGTCCTGGAGGATGAAGAGCACCCAGAGCACGGTGGACACCACGAAGAACGCGGCGCCCGGAGCATCGTCGAGCAGGGTGAGCTCGGGGAAGAACCGCCCGTGGAGGGCCACGAACGCGGCCGCCCCCGAGAGCGCCAGCGCGCCGCTCACCAGGTAGGACACCGCGATCACCCGCCCGGCGCGCTGGCCGAGGCTCGGGACGAAGCGGATCAGGGAGGTGCGCAGGCCGAGGTTGGCGATCGCCGCGATCAGCTCCATGGCGGCGAGCAGGCCGGCGGTGGCTCCCACCGCAGCCGGGGAGTACCGGCGCGCCGCGAGCGACCAGTAGGCCAGTCCGAGCGCCGAGGTGAGGCCCGCGCTGGCGACGAGGTGCATCCCGGCGCGCACCAGCGGTGAACGACCCTGGGCGCGGAGGCGGGCGGACAGGCTCGGGCGCCCCAGTGCGGGCGCGTCCGCGCCATCGACGAGCACGCCGTGCCC
This sequence comes from uncultured Microthrixaceae bacterium, assembly GCA_964470715.1. Classification (GTDB taxonomy): domain Bacteria; phylum Actinomycetota; class Acidimicrobiia; order Acidimicrobiales; family DATDAH01; genus JAEUJM01. Next base: position 12,303 of record CAYYDZ010000076.1, read on the forward strand.
CGTCGTGGTTCCCGCGTACCCGCCGACCCGCTCCGCCACGCTCCGCAACCTCTCTTCCTCACTTCGAGTGGTCGAACAACCTCTCAAGGTGCTCTTGCTGCACCGTAGACCAAGAATTGCTCAAGGCGCCACGGAAAGTGACGATAAATATCGCCCTTCGTACTCGACGGATACCACGCTCCGTGGCA
>CAYYDZ010000077.1:0-7622 GCA_964470715.1 uncultured Microthrixaceae bacterium
TCGGCGATTCTCATGGAGGCCTTGGCGGCCACCCGGCGCGCCGAAGGTCGGCCGTTCTGAGTGCTGGTCGTCCTGGACTCGGGGCCGCTCGGTCTGCTCTGCAACCCTCGCGGGGGCAGGATCAACGAGGAGGTACGCGCGTGGGCGACCTCGGTCGAGGAGCGGGGGGATGACCTCGTCGTCCCCGAGATCGCCGACTACGAGGTCCGCCGGGAGTTGGTGCGAGCGGGCCTCGATCGATCACGCCGTCGCCTCGATGAGCTCGCCGCCGACCTGCACTACGAGCCGCTGACCACGGCGCAGCTGCGCGCCGCAGCGCAACTCTGGGCCGATGCTCGCAACGCGGGCCGGCCGACCGCCCACCACCACGCCCTCGACGGCGACGTGATCCTCGCCGCCCAGGCCCGACACCTCGGTGAAGACGTCGTCATCGCCACCACCAACCCCGGCCACCTCGGCCGGTACGTCGACGCCCGCCACTGGAACGAGATCTGAGCGGTCAGACCTTGGCGGCGAGGGAGTCGCGGGTGAACTTCTTGGCGCCGCGGGCGATGAGCCAGACGGCCAGCACCCAGAGGACGGCGCCGATGCCGAGGGCCACGGCCAGGTCGACCAGGAGGAGGCCGGTGGCCTGACCCATGGCCAGGAAGATGAGGGGGAGGATCACGGCGCCGCCGAGCTGGTTGGCCTCCTGCGCCGTCCGGGCCCGGGCCGACACCCGCACCATCACGCCGAGACCGAGGGCGGCCACCGCCGGCGCCACCCACAGGATCATCACCATCCACAGCTGGGTGGGCAGGAACAGCCGGTGCATGACCGGCCACGCCACCGTGTTGGCGACCGTGGCGAAGCACAGGAACCCGATCCACGACACCGCCAGGGCGGGGATGAAGGCGCTGGCGAGCTTGGCCAGGAAGAGGTCCCGGTCGGGCAGGGGCAGGTGCAGCAGCGACTCGAGGGTCTTGCGCTCCTTCTCGCCGGCGAAGGCGTCGGCGGCCAGCACGGCGGAGATCATCAGCGGCACGATCAGGAACAGCGGCGCCAGCAGGTAGCCGTTGACCAGCACCACCATCTGCTCCTCCTGGGGGAGGGAGGTGATGGGGTCGGCCACGCCGGCGGGCAAGCGGGTGAGGAAGTCGCTCACCTCGACCGCCTGGGAGTGCGAGGCGATCAGCCCGATGATCAGCGGCAGCACGATCAGCAACAGGACGGGCACGAAGAGCATGGGCAGGACGACGGCCTTCGAGCGCTTCACCGCGGTGAGGTCCTTGGCCACGACCGCCCGCATGGCGTCGAAGCGGGCGCGGCGGTCGCCGACGGGGCGGTCGGCCACGAGTGCCGGCGCGGTCATCGGGCGGGGGGCCGGCGCCATTTCGGCGGTCGTGGAGGTCACGCGGCCCTCTCGGGAGCGGCCTCGCCGGCCTCACGGCGGGCCTCGAGCTCGAAGTAGACGTCCTCGAGGGTGGGGGGCCGGGGCGTTGCGCCGTAGACCCGCACGTCGGCGTGGACGAGGGCGGCCACGACCTCGGGCAGCACCTCGCGGTCGCGTACGAGGAGGCAAGCCCCGATGTCGGCGGCGGTCACCTCGTGGACGCCGTCGACGCGCTCGACGCGGGCAAGCGTCTCGGTGCCGGCCGGACCGCCGAGATCGAGGTCGGCATAGAGGCCGCTCCACAGGTCGGCGGCGATCACCTCGGGAGCTCCGAAGGCCTCGAGGCGGCCGTGGTGCAGCACCGCCATGCGGTCGGCGAGCTTGCCCGCCTCGCCGAGGAAGTGGGTGCACAGGATCACCGTGCGGCCGTGCTCGGTGGCCAGCGCCCCGATGTGGGCGACCACGTCGCGGGTGGCGGCGGGGTCGAGCCCCGAGGTGGGCTCGTCGAGGAAGAGGACCTCGGGGTCGTGGAGGAGGGCTCGGGCGAGAGCGACGCGCTTGCGCTGCCCGGTCGAGAAGCCGGCGATCTGGCGGTCGGCTTCGTCGCTCATGCCGAAACGCTCGAGCAGCAAGCCCGCCCGCTCGGCGGCCGCCGCGGTGGGGAGGCCCCGGATGCGGGCGGCGAAGGCCAGGTTCTCGCGGGCGGTGAGACGCTCGTCCAACCCGGCGTTCTCGGTGAGGACCCCGGTCCGGCGGCGCACGGCGTCGCCGTCGGCGGCGGGGTCCATGCCGAGTACCCGGGACGTCCCTCCGTCCGGGCGCAGCACGCCGTTGAGCATGCGGATGGTGGTGGTCTTGCCCGCACCGTTGGGGCCGAGCAGGGCCAGGACCTCGCCAGGTCGCACGTCGAAGGTGAGGCAGTCGACCGCACGGCCGCTCGGAAAGGCGCGCGTGAGGTCGTGGGTCTCGATCGCCATCGACATCGCCATGGAAGTGCTATCGGCAGCGGAATCTGGTGGACTGAGGGCGTGAACCTGGCAAGCCTGATCGAGTCGCACCCCGCCGACGCCGTCGCGCTGATCAGCCGGGGCGAGCAGACCACCTATGGCCAGCTGCGCGAGCAGGTCGCCGGCTTCCGTGGCGGGCTCATCGGCCTCGGGCTCGAGCCGGGCGACCGGGTGGCGCTGCTGTGCGCGAACAACTGGTACTTCGTGGTCTCCTACCTGGCCACCCTCGGTGCCGGCCTCGTGGCCGTGCCCCTCAACCCCGCGAGCCCCCACCGCGAGATCGAGCGCGAGCTCGCCGCCATCGGCGCCCGAGCCCTCGTGGTCGGCCCCTCGGGTCGCAACGCATTCGCATCGGTCGACCGCGCTGCCACTCCCGCCCTCGAGTACGTCGTCGGGCCCGCCGGCGCCGGCGTGGGCGAGTCCGCCACCTTCGACCAGGTCCTCGGCGCGGATCGGGTCCCCCTCGTCGAGCGGGACGCCGACGACCTCGCCGTGTTGATGTTCACGAGCGGCACCGCGGGCTCGCCGAAGGCCGCCATGCTCACCCATGGCAACCTCCTGGCCAACCTCGAGCAGGTGCAGGCCAGCCCCGGCCGGGCCCAGGAGGCCGGCGACGTCAGCCTCGGGGTCATCCCCCTGTTCCACATCTTCGGCCTGAACGTGGTTCTCGGCGGCGCCATCCACGCCGGCGGATCCGTCTTGCTCATCGAGCGCTTCGACCCGTCCTCGGCCCTCGAGGCCATCCAGCGCCACGGCGCCACCCTCGTCTCGGGGCCCCCGACGATGTGGGCCGCGCTGGCCGATCAACCCGATGCCGATCCGGCCGCCTTCGCCTCGGTGCGCCTCGCCACCTCCGGCGCCGCGAAGCTGCCCGACGAGGTGCCCCGCCGGCTCCAGGAGCGCTTCGGGCTGCGCCTCGTCGAGGGCTACGGCCTCACCGAGACGTCCCCCGTGGTGGCCACCGCCAACGGGCTGCCGGATGCCCCCCTCGGATCGATCGGCCGACCGATCCGCGGCGTCGAGATGCGCCTCGTCGGCCTCGATGAGGACGACGTCCTCATCGGCGACGAGGGTGAGGTGTGGGTCCGCGGCCCCAACGTCTTCCACGGCTACTGGAACGACCCCGAGGCCACCGCAGCGGCACTCACGCCGGATGGTTGGCTGCGCACCGGCGACCTCGCCGTCGTCAACGACGACGGCTACCTCTTCCTGGTCGACCGGGTCAAGGACCTCATCATCGTGTCGGGATTCAACGTGTACCCCGCAGAGGTCGAGGAGGTCCTCGTCGAGCACCCTGCGGTCGATGCTGCTGCCGTCGTCGGCGTGGCCCACCCTCACTCGGGCGAGGCCATCAAGGCCTTCGTCGTGGTGGCCGACGGCTTCGCCGTGGAGGAGGACGACCTCATCGCCTGGTGTGCCGAGCAGCTCGCCCGTTACAAGTGCCCTTCCAAGGTGATGTTCGTCGACGAACTTCCCCAGAACGTGTCGGGCAAGGTTCTCCGCCGCACCCTGAAGTAGGGCGGTCCGAGCCCCGCTCCGGGGCTTTGTGAACGAACGCACGAGCGCGGTACCGTCGGCCGCCATGGAGGGTCGCGCGTCTCGGCCGAAGAAGGGGTCGGCGCGCCACATCCCCGAGGCCACGGTCGCCCGTCTGCCGGTCTACGTGCGCACGCTGCTGGGCCTCGCCGAGGACAAGATCACGACCATCTCCTCGGAGCGCCTGGCCGAGCTCGCAGGTGTCAACGCCGCACAGGTGCGCAAGGACCTCTCCTATCTCGGCTCCTACGGCACGCGGGGCGTGGGCTACGACGTCGAGTACCTGCTGTTCCAGATGAGCCGCGAGTTGGGCCTCACCCACGATTGGCCCGTCGTCATCGCCGGCGTCGGCAACCTGGGACGCGCCCTCGCCAACTATGGCGGCTTCGGTGACCGGGGCTTCCCGGTGGCGGCGCTGGTGGACGCGGATGCCAGGAAGGTGGGCAAGAACATCGGTGGCATCGAGGTGCGCCACATCGACGACCTGCCCGCCATCGTCGCCGAGCACAAGGCCGCCATCGGCATCATCGCCACTCCGGCGGTGGCGGCCCAGGATGTGGCCGACCGCATGGTGGCCGCCGGCGTGAGCTCGATCCTGAACTTCGCCCCCGCCATCGTGACGGTGCCCGACGGCATGTCGCTGCGCAAGGTCGATCTCGCCGTCGAGCTGCAGATCCTGAGCTTCTACCAGCAGCGCCGAGCGGACCCCTCCGCCGACAAGCGCGCCGTCGGCGACGGGTAGATCCGCGCGTGCCGGTCGACGAGCCCCTCTACCCCGTCAACCTGCGGGTGGCGGATCGCCGGTGCCTCGTGGTGGGCGGCGGCCGGGTGGCGGCCGACAAGGTCGCCGGCCTGCTCGAGTGCGAGGCCCTCGTCCACGTGGTCGCGCCGGCGCTGGGCGAGCTGCTGGCCGAGATGGTGGCGGCGGAGGTCGCGGCGCCCGAGGGTGGCGCCCGCCTCAGTTGGGACCAACGTCCCTACCGGATCGGCGACCTCGATGGTCGAATGCTCGTCATCACCGCCACCGACGTCGCCGCGACCAACCACCAGGTCTTCCTCGACGCCCAACGCGCCGGGGTCCTCGTCAACAGCGCCGACGACCCGGGCAACTGCACGTTCACACTGCCGTCGCGGGTTCGCCGGGGCCACTTGCTCGTCACCTTCTCCACGGGGGGCCACAGCCCCGCGCTGGCGACGTGGCTGCGGCGGCGCTTCGAGTCGGAGTTCGGCGCCGAGTACGACACACTGATCGACGTGCTCGCTGACACCCGGGAGTCGATTCGGGCCGAGGGGCGCTCGACGGAGGGCCTCGACTGGCAAGAGGCGCTCGACTCGGGAATGCTGGAGCTGATCCGCGAGGGTCGTGTCGCCGAAGCCAAGGAGCGCCTGCAGGCGTGTCTGTCGTCGTAGTCGGGCTGAACCACCGCACGGTCCCCCTGGACCTGTTGGAGCGCATGACGGTCAGCGACGCGCGCCTGCCCAAGGCGCTGCACGACCTCTGCTCGCGCGACGAGATCGGCGAGGCGGTGCTGCTCTCGACCTGCAACCGCACCGAGGTCTACGCGGTCGTCGAGCGCTTCCACCCTGCGTACCAGGACATCCGCAACTTCCTGTCCGAGATGGCCTACCTGCCGCCCGAGGCCTTCAGCGACCACCTCTACACCCACTACGACGACGAGGCCGTCGAGCACCTCTTCGGGGTCGCCGCCGGCCTCGACTCGGCCGTCCTCGGCGAGAGCGAGATCCTCGGCCAGGTGAAGTCGGCGTGGGAGCTGGCCCAGAGCGAGCAGGCCGCCGGCCCGTCGCTCAACATGTTGTTCCGTCACGCCCTCGAGGTGGGCAAGCGGGCCCGCACCGAGACCGCCATCGCCCGTCACATCACCTCGGTGGCGCAGGCTGCGGTGGCCATGGCCACCGACCGCCTCGGCACCCTCGGCGGCAAGGGCATCCTCGTGCTCGGCGCGGGCGACATGGGCCGAGGCATGGTGGCCTCGTTGGCCGAGGCCGACACGGACGACCCGCCTCAGCTCCTCGTGGCGAACCGCACCTGGTCCAAGGCTCAGGAGGTGGCCGCCAGCGTCGGGGGTCGCGCGGTGCACGTCGATGACGTGCCTTCGGTGCTGGCCGACGTGGATGTGCTGCTGACCTCGACCGGTGCCTCCTCGATCATGTTCGAAGAGGCCGACTTCGCCCCGGCCCTCTCCCGGCGCGACGGCCGACCGCTGCTCATCGTGGACATCGCCGTGCCCCGCGACATCGATCCGGCCGTCGGTGAGCTCGACGGTGTGACGCTGCTGGACATGGACGACCTGCGCGTCTTCGCGGAGGCCGGTATCGAGCAGCGTCGGCGTGAGGTCAGCGCAGTCGACGGCATCGTCACCGACGAGGTCGAGCGCTATCTGGCGGTGAGCACCGCCCGCGAGGTCGCCCCGCTGGTCACCGCGGTGCGTGACCGGGCCGAGGAGATCCGCCTCGCGGAGCTCGAGCGCCACCGGGCCAAGCTCGAAGGCCTCGACGAGCGTGAGCGCGAAGCCATCGAGGCCCTCACCCGGGGCATCCTGGCCAAGCTGCTCCACGAGCCCACCGTGCGCCTCAAGAACGCGGCAGGCACCCCCCGTGGCGATCGCCTGGCCGAGTCGCTGCGTACCCTCTTCGACCTGTGAGTGCACGGCGCCGCGCTGGGGCGTGCCGCTGGCCCTCTTTGGAGCAAAGAGCAGTCACATGTGGCAGCTATTTCCTCCAGCTCGGCTCGTGAGCGGCTGCGCCCGTGGGTGATGGCAGCGTCGAGCTGCGGGCGGCCACGCGGGGGAGCCCGCTCGCCCTCTGGCAGGTCGAGCACGTCTCGTCCCTGCTGGCGCCGGCCGGCGTCGAGGTCGAGCCCGTGGTGGTCGAGACCGCCGGCGACGTCGTGCTCGACCGTCCCATCTGGGAGATCGGGGGCAAGGGCGTCTTCGTGAAGGAGGTCCAGGCCGCGGTGCTCGACGGTCGCGCCGACTTCGCGGTGCACTCGGCCAAGGACCTGCCCTCGGTGGAGGTGCCCGGCCTCGTCCTGGCCTGCGTCCCCGAGCGGGGCGAGCCTCGCGACGCCCTCGTCGGCTCCACCCTCGCCGGCCTACCCACGGGCGCGCTCGTGGCCACGGGTTCGGTGCGCCGGCGGGCCCAGCTGGCCTGGCTGCGGCCCGACCTCACCTTCACGGGGCTGCGGGGCAACATCGCCACCCGCCTCGCCAAGGCCCCCGACTTCGGTGCCATCGTCATGGCCGCCGCCGCCCTCGAGCGCCTGGGGCTCGCCGACCGGGCCGCCGAGGTGCTCGAGCCGTCGGTGATGCTGCCGCAGGTGGGCCAGGGCGCCCTCGCCATCGAGGCCCGCGACGGCGACACCGCGGTGCTCGAGGCGCTCGCCGCCATCGAGCACCGCCCGAGCCGCGTCGCGGTCGACGCCGAGCGGGGCTTCCTGGCCGAGCTGGGCGGCGACTGCGACCTGCCCGCCGGTGCCCACGCCACCGTCGCCGGCGACGGCTCGCTGGTGCTGGAGGGCCTGCTGGCATCGCTCGACGGCCACGTGGTGCTGCGGGAGACCCGCACCGGCGCTTCGTCCGACGCCGCCGCGGTCGGTCACGCCCTGGCCCGGGCCCTGCTCGACGACCACGGCGGCGCCGCCCTCCTCGCCTGACCCGCGGTCGTCCTGACCCACCTTCGGTTCTGGG
>CAYYDZ010000077.1:7722-9251 GCA_964470715.1 uncultured Microthrixaceae bacterium
GCCGCTGGCGGCGGTGTTTGCCTTCCGAGTTCGTCGGAGACGTGCACGATCGGGTGTCGGGCGTGGTGGACTGGCGCCATGACCGTGTACCTCGTCGGCGCCGGCCCCGGTGACCCCGGGCTCCTGACGGTGCGCGGGGCCGAGGTGCTGGCTGCCGCCGACGTGGTGATCTACGACCGACTCTCGCTCGACGGCCTCCTCGCCCTGGCGCCGGCCGGCGCCGAACGCATCAGCGTGGCCAAGGTGCCCGGCGGGTTGTCGACGCCGCAGGACGAGATCAACGCCCTCCTGGTCGAGCGGGGGCGGGCGGGCCAGACCGTGGTGCGCCTGAAGGGCGGAGACCCGTTCGTCTTCGCCCGGGGCGGCGAGGAGGCGGCGGCGCTGCTGGCGGCGGAGGTGCCCTTCGAGGTCGTCCCCGGGGTGACGTCGGCCATCGCCGTGCCCGCCTACGCCGGCATCCCCGTCACCCTGCGCCATTCATCGACGTCGTTCACCGTGGTCACCGGCCACGAGGATCCGGCCCGGCCCGAGTCGTCGGTGAACTGGGAGGCCGTCGCCCGGGTGGGCGGCACCGTCGTCGTGCTCATGGGAGTCGGGCGCATCCGGGCCATCGCCGATCGGCTGATGGCCGGCGGGCTGTCGGCGGACACGCCGGCGGCGTCGGTGCAGTGGGGCACGCGTCCCGAGCAGCGGACCATCCGCGCCACCCTCGGGACCCTGGCCGACCAGCCCCTCGCGTCCCCCTCGACCATCGTCATCGGCGAGGTGGCGGCGCAGGACCTCTCGTGGTTCGAGTCCCGCCCCCTGTTCGGCAAGCGGGTGGTGGTGACCCGGGCCCGTGACCAGGCCTCGGCGTTGGTGAAGGCCCTGGAGTGGGCCGGCGCCACGACGGTCCAGCTCGCCGCCATCGAGATCACCGACCCCGCCGACGGCGGGGCCGCGCTGCGGGCAGCGGCGGCCTCCGCGGCGGCGCGGGACTACGACTGGGTCGTCCTCACCTCGGTGAACGGCGCCACCCGCTTCCTCGACGAGCTGCGCGACGCCCGGGCGCTCGGCGGCGTCTCGGTGGCGGCCATCGGCCCGGGCACCGCCGGCGCCCTCGCCGCCCGCAACATCGTCGCCGACCTCCTGCCCGAGGAGTACGTGGCCGAGTCGCTCCTCGCCGCCTTCCCGGCGCCGCCGGCGGGTCGGCCGGGGCGGGTGTTGTTGCCCCGGGCGGCGGTGGCCCGCGACGTCCTGCCCGAGGGGCTGCGGGCCGCCGGATGGCAGGTCGACGTGGTCGAGGCCTACCGCACGGTGACGGCGGCGCCCACCCCCGCCGAGCGCGAGGCGGCGGCCACCGCCGACGTCATCACCTTCACGGCGTCGTCCACCGTCGAGCGCTACCTCGAGATCAAGGGCGACGACCCCGTCCCACCCCTCGTCGCCTGCATCGGCCCCATCACCGCCGACACCGCACGCGCCCACGGCCTCCACGTCGACGTCGTCGCCGCGGAGCACACCATCCCCGGCCTCGTGGCGGCCCTGGC
>CAYYDZ010000077.1:9351-12440 GCA_964470715.1 uncultured Microthrixaceae bacterium
CCGCGGCCGCCGAAGGGCATCCAGTCGACCCGGAAGGCGGTGTGGTCGTTCACCATCACCGACGAAGCGTTCAGACGGGTGGCGGCGCGCAGGGCGGCGTCGACGTCCTGGGCCAGGACCGCCGACTGGAAGGCCCACGGCAGCGAGTTGGCCCGGGCGATGGCGTCGTCCAGCCCCGAGGTGCGGGTGACGTTGACCAGCGGCCCGAAGACCTCGTCGGTCATCACCGTGGCGTCGGCGGGCGGGTCGACGAGCAGCGTCGGCGCGTAGCACTGGTGGTCGAGGGGCTCGCCGCCGGCCGCCACCACCGCGCCCGAGTCACGGGCCGCCTGCACCCACTCGTGCACCCGGTCGACCTCGCCCTGGCGGATCAGCGGGCCGACCTGCGTCGCCGCGTCGAGGGGGTCGCCCACCACCAGGTCGGCCACGCCGGCCACCAGCCGCTCGATCAGCTCGTCGGCCACCGAAGCATCGGCGAAGACCCGCTGCACCGACACGCACACCTGGCCGGCGTGGTAGTAGCCGCCCTTCAAGATGGCGGGGACGGCCTTGTCCAGGTCGGCAGAGGCGTCGACGATGAGGGGGGCCACGCCGCCGTGCTCGAGGGCCGCCCGCACCCCCGGCGCCAGCTTCGAGCGCAGCATCCAGCCCACCCGGGCCGACCCGATGAAGCTGAAGAAGCCGATGCGGTCGCTGGTGACGGCCCGCTCGGCCACGTCGTTGTCGCAGGGGGCGATGACGCACCAGTCGTCGGGCAGGCCCGCCTCCCGGTAGATGCCGCCGAGGGCCAGGGCCGACAGCGGCGTCGGGCCGGCGGGCTTCACGAGGACAGGGCAACCGGCGGCGATGGCCGGGCCGGTCTGGTGCACGATCAGGTTGAGGGGGTGGTTGAAGGCGCTCACCGCCACGACCGCGCCGATGGGCTCACGGGTGGTGAAGGCGAGGCGCCCGACCGACGCCGGCGTGAGCCCCATGGGGATCTCCTCGCCGGCTTGGTGGCCTACCTCCTCGGCGCACAGGTCGAGCCCATTGGCGGCCCGGTCGACCTCGACGAGTGCGTCGGTGAGCGGCTTGCCGCCCTCCGAGGCGATGAGGCGGGCCAACTCCTCACGACGTGAAGCGACGAGCGCGGCGGCGTCCTTCAGCACCTCGATGCGCTGGTGCGCCGGGAGCCACCGGTCCCGGTCTGCGACCATCGCCGCCTGACGCTCCAGGGTGGCGTCCACCACGTCGGCCGGCGTCAGTTCGACCTCGCCCACCACCTCCCCCGAGTACGGCGACCGCACCTCGACCGAGCTCATCGCCACCACCGCTCGCCGGTCCCGAACTGGCGCCTGATGTGCGGGCCAGAGCCAGTCGATCGGGCGCCAGAACTGGGCAGGTGTGAGTCCATCAGCGGGCGAGGATCTGGCCGCAGCGCTCGGTGAGGAGCATGTTCTCGCGGTAGTCGACGGGGACGATGATGAGCGACGGGCGGTCCGTCTGGGCGAAGGCCTCGCGCAGCGCTGGCCGGAAGTCGTCGGCGGCCTCGATGCGGCGCACGAAGCAGCCGAAGGCCTCACCCAGCTTCACGAAGTCGGGGTTCTCGAACTTCGTGTGCGAGCTCTGGCCGAAGCCGATGGTCTGCTTCCACTTGATGAGGCCGTACTCGCCGTCCTCCCACACCACCTGCACGCAGGGCACGTCGTACATGGCCGCGGTGGCGAGCTCCTGCACGTTCATCATGAAGCCGCCGTCGCCCTGCACCGCGACGACGTTGCGGTCGGGGTGGACCATCTTCGCCGAGATCGATCCGGGGAGGGACCCGGCCATCGAGCAGAAGCCGTTGGAGATGATGCAGGTGTTGGGCTCGTAGGTGGGGTAGTGGCGGGCGGTCCACATCTTGTGGGCGCCGACGTCGCTGATGAGGATGTCGTCGTCGGCCAGCTCCTGGCGCAGGTCGTGCAGGATGCGCTGGGGCTTCATGGGGAAGCCGTCGTCTTCGGCGTACTCGACGGTGAGCTCGTGCACGAGGGTGCGGCGCACCTCCGCGAACTCGGCCACGTCGGCCTTGCGATGCTCGTCGCCGAGGCGCTCGTTGATCTCCCACATGGCGCCGGCGATGTCGCCCACCACCTCGACGTCGGGCCGGTAGGCGCCGTCGACCTCGGCGGGCTGGAAGTCGATGTGGAGGATGGGCTTGTCGTGCTGGGGGTTCCAGCGCGCCGGGTGCCACTCGACCATGTCGTTGCCCACCGAGATGACGAGGTCGGCGTGCTCGAAGACGGTCTGCACGTGGTCGCGGATGCCGAGGCCGGCGGCGAAGAGGCTCTGGTCGTGGCGGTCCGAGATGACGCCCTTGGCCATGAAGGTCATGGCCGCGTAGATCCCCGTCTCGTCCACGAAGCGGTTGAGTTGCTTGGTGACGCGGGTGCGCGCACAGCCGTTGCCGATCAGCAGGACCGGCCGCTCGGCGGCGGCGATCATGGCCAGCGCCGCATCGATGGACTTGTCGTCGGCGATGGGCCGTCGCACCTTCAGACCAGGGACGATGGGGACGTCGTCGACCTCCTCCTTGGCCACGTCCTCGGGCAGCTCGATGTGGGTGGCGCCGGGCTTCTCGGCCTGGGCCAGCTTGAAGGCCTTCCGGACGATCTCGGGGATGGTGCGGGCGTCGTAGACCGACTCGGCCCACTTGGTGATGGGGTCGAACATGGCCACGACGTCCATGGCCTGGTGGGACTCCTTGTGGAGCCGGGTGACCGCACCCTGGCCGGTGATGGCCACCAGCGGCGAGTGGTCCATGTCGGCCTGGCCGACGCCGGTCATCAGGTTGGTGGCGCCGGGGCCGAGGGTGCCGAGGCACACGCCGGCCTTGCCCGTCATGCGGCCGTACATGTCGGCCATGTAGGCGGCGCCCTGCTCGTGGCGGCACACGATGAACTCGATGGGCGAATCGAGCAGCGACATCATCAGGTCGGCGTTCTCCTCGCCGGGGACGCCGAAGATGTACTCGACCCCCTCCGCCTCGAGGCATCGCAGGAACAGGTCGCTGGCCTTCATGGGGACTCCCATCCACGGCGCCGAGGGCGGCGCGAGCATGGCACGAC
>CAYYDZ010000078.1:0-5692 GCA_964470715.1 uncultured Microthrixaceae bacterium
CGGGTGGCCATCGCCATCGCCTTCGCCTACGCCATCTGGCGCATGGGCCGGGCCGTCCTGGGCTCGTTCGCCCGGCCCGTCCCTCCGCCGCCGCCGGCCGGCGAGCTGCGCAAGGTCAAGCTGCAGTACCGATGCGACGTCTGCGGCACCGAGGTCCGCATGACCGCCGCCAACGACCAGATGCCCGAGCCGCCCCGCCACTGCCTGGAGGACATGATCCTCGTCACCCCCGTCGACGAGCTGTGAGCGGTCCGGTTCGCGACGGTCGGCCATGACCGACGAACCGCTCCACGTCGTGTTGCGGACCCACGCCCTCGATGAGCCCATCGTGCTCGAGCTCATCGGCGAGCTGAACGCCGAGCTCGACGCGATGTACCCCGAGCCGGGCGCCAACCACTTCTCGTTGCCCACCGCCGACGAGTTCCTCGTGGCCTGGGACGGCGACGATGCTGTCGGCTGCGGGGCGGTTCGGCGGATCGAGGCCGGCGTCGCGGAGGTCAAGCGCATGTACGTCCGCCGTGGCAGCCGAGGCCGCCATGTGGGCGGGATGATCCTCCGGTCCCTCGAGGCCACCGCCCGCGGCCTCGGCTGCCACCGCCTCGTGCTCGAGACCGGCAACCGCCAGAACGCGGCCATGGCGCTGTACCTCCGACATGGCTTCCACAAGATCCCTTGCTGGGGCGCATACCTCGAGAGCGCAGCCACGAGCACCTGCCTCGGCAAAGAGCTCCGCTGACTCGTGGGCCGTCCGGGCCGGAAGGGACCGACGGGGCCATCGCTCGGACGGCGACGGTGGGTCCACGGCTCCGGCTTCCCCTTCATGGCCGCCGGGCGCGCCGACCCGGGGATCAGCGGGTGTCGACCTCGGCGTCGGCCATGGCCATGCGGCGGTCGAGGAGCCGCTCGCTGAAGCCGGCGGCGATGGCCCACGGGTAGGCCTTGACACCGGCGAGGTCGAGGCCCGCCTGGAGGTCGGACTGCAACACGGTGACCACGGCCACCGCCACCCCGATGCCGAGGACCAGGCGCAGGAAGGTGACGTCGAGGGGGTGCAGGAAATCGAGCACCTGGGGACGCCCACCGATGCGCCGCCACGGCAGCAAGAGGCTGAGCGCGACACCCATGCCGCCCAGGGCGCAGATCGTGAGGTAGTTGTCGAGGTTGCGCAGGGCCTCACCCTCGTCGGCCAGCGAGGTCGACAGCCACGCCGCCACCGCACCACCGAAGATGAGCACAGCGAGCAGGACGCCGATGTGCACGAGACCACGAGCCGCCACGCGGGCCCGCTCATCGTGGGCGATGGTGGCCTCGTCGACCTGCTCGCGAGCCGCGGCGAGGTGGAGGCGCACCTTCTCGAGGCGGTCGGACGCCTTGAGCGCGCCGAGCTGCTTGGTGAGACGCCCGGCGTCGGCGGCGCGCAGGTGAGCGCGGGCCGCGTCCTCGATGGCGGTCGCCTCGAGGGTGAGCTCGTCACGGCCCCGACCGTCGTAGGACTGGCGGCGAGCGGCGCTGAGCAGTCGGTAGCTCTCGGCCAGCTCGCCCGCGGCGAACGCCTGGGTGGCGTCGGCCAGCAACGCACTCGACGCCACCGCCCAGGGGGCGTCGTCGGAGCGAGTGCGGCCGGCGAGCGCGTCGAGCTCGCGGGCGAAGAGGCTGAGCTCGGTGCGCAGACGAGCCTGGTCGGCGGTCTGGCGGGCCATGCCCCGGCGCGAACCGGCCACCCTGGCGCTCAGCTCGGCCAGTGAGCGGCTGGCGCCTCGGGCCTGCTCGCCGACCGCGACGGCCAGCGCCTCCCTCCGGTCCTTGCGGTCACGCCGCGCCGCGCTCCTGCCGGCGTCGGTCGCGGCGTCGTAGTCGGTCACGGCCGTGAGGTCGGGGCGGGCGGCGTCAGGCATGGAACCTCCGGGGAGCTCGCCCGCAACCTACCGAACCCGGCCTGCGAGCGCCGGCATGGCAAGGTACATGTCAGTTATCCACAGAATTCACAGGCACTTGGGGATACCCACAGCCTGTGGAGAACTCTGGGGAGACTCACATCGATGTAACTTCCCGTCCACCTCGACGTGATCTGCCCGAAACACGCGCTGGTGACCGCGGCCGAGTCGCGGCGACCGGCCTGGGTGGTCGTCAGTGGTATTGGGTGGCGGTGACGATCCCGGCCAGGATGAGGCCGAGGCCGCCGAGCAGGTACCAGTTGCTCGTCCCGCCGGGCACCAGGCCCAGGTAGTTGCAGAAGATCATGACCATGCCTGCGCCCAGCAGGGTGAACATCAGGATGGGCACCCATCGGGGGCTGACCTTGTACTCGCTCGGCACCGGAGGGGTGTAGCGACTCGTGGGCGAGGGGGTGGTCCGCGAGGAGGTCGCCTTGGGGTTCCCGGAGGTACCGGACTTGGCCGCGGCGGACGGACCGCCCTTGGGCGTCACACGACCCCCAGAACCGGAGCCGGAGGACACCTTGCGTTTGGCGGGCTTGGCCATGGCGGGCATCGTACCCGGGGCGGTTCTCGATGGCGGAGCGCCCGGCCGCCGCCGATACCCTCCCCGCCGTGGGAGCACGGGTGCTGGTCATCGACAACTACGACTCGTTCGTCTACAACCTCGTCCAGTACCTGGGGGAGGCAGGCGCCCAACCGCTGGTGCACCGCCACGATGCGCTCACCATCGACGAGGCCGAGGCCCTCGAGCCCGATGCCGTGCTCATCAGCCCCGGGCCCGGTCGTCCCGAGGATGCCGGGCTCTCGAACGAGATCATCGAGCGCTTCGCCGGGCGCCGCCCGGTGCTGGGCGTGTGCCTCGGCCACCAGTGCATCGGTCAGATCTACGGCGGCGACGTGGTGCGGGCGCCCGAGATCATGCACGGCAAGACGTCATCGATCTTCCACAACGGCACCGGGGTCTTCGCGGGGCTTCCCAGCCCCCTCGAGGCCACCCGCTACCACTCCCTCGTCGTGGCTCGAGCGTCGATCCCCGAGGTGCTCGAGATCACCGCCGAGACGAGCGACGGCGTGGTCATGGGCCTGCGCCACCGCGAACTCGACGTCGAAGGCGTGCAGTTCCACCCCGAGTCGATCCTCACCCACTCGGGCCACGAGCTCATCGCCAACTTCTTGGCCCGCGTCCCCATCCACAACTGAACCGCGGGCGTCGGGACCACCGGCAGGCATCAGACGCGAAGGGATGCCCTACGGCGCGACGGTGACGGTGACGGGGTCGGGGGCGGTGGTGGGCGTCGGACCAGGCGCGACGGTCGCCGGTGGCACCGAGCCGTCCGGGATGCCCTGCGACACCGTGATCGTGACGATGCTGCCGGGGTCGAGCGTCGTGCCGGCAGGCGGCGCCTGGCTCACCACCTTGCCCTCGTCCTCGACCGTTCCGGCCTGTCGGGTGATGGACACCACGAGACCAAGGCCCTCGATCAGACCCTTGGCATCGGCCTCGATCTGGCCCACCACGTCGGGCAGGGTGACCTGTTCGGTGCCCTGGCAGATCGTCAGCACCACCGTGGACCCCTCCTCGGCCTTGGTGGCCGGCGCCGGTGACTGCGCCGTGACCGTGCCCGGGGCGACGTCACAGTCACGCGTGTTCTCGCGCGAGCTCTCGAGCCCGCGCTCGGCCAGAAGGGCCTCTGCGTCATCCACGGGCCGGTTGCGCAGGTCGGGCACCGTCACCTCCGCGACGGTCTCGGCGTCGAACACACCGAGCTGGTCGGCGAAGAACCAGAGGCCGAAGCCGAGTGCGCCGAGGAGGATCACCAGGAAGAACAAGAAGATGCCGGTGCGCCGTGGCGGATCGGGCACCTCGCCGGCGGGAAAGCGGGCCGAGTCGCCATAGCTGGGGACCGGGGCGACGACGGCGGGGGCCACCGGGGCCGCTTGTGGCAGTTGGGCACCCTCACGGAATCGCCGCAGATCGGAGCGCAGGTCCTCGGCCGAGGGGTAGCGCAGCACGGGGTCTTTGGCCAGCAGCTTGAGGGTGATGGCCTCGAGGGCAGGCGGGATGGCGGGGTTGAGCGACCGGGGCGGCGGTGGCGCTTCCTGCACGTGCTGGTAGGCGATCGCCACCGGGGTGTCGCCGGTGAAGGGCGGCCGGCCGACGGTCATCTCGTAGAGGACAACCCCCAGCGAGTAGAGGTCGCTGCGGGGATCCAGGCGCTTGCCCTGGGCCTGCTCGGGGGAGAAGTAGGTGGCGGTGCCCATCACCGTCCCCACCTGGGTGAGGTCGGTGTCGCCCCCGATGGCCTTGGCGATGCCGAAGTCCGCGACCTTCACCTGTCCGCTGGGCCGGGCGATCATCACGTTTCCCGGCTTGATGTCGCGGTGGACCACGCCGTTGCGGTGGGCCAGCGCCAGCGCGGCAGCGATGTCGGTCGCCACGTCGGCGGCGCGGTCGGGGTGGAGCGGGCCCTCGCCGGCGAGGATCTCATCGAGGGGACGGCCCTCGATGTACTCCATGACGATGTAGTAGGTGCCGTCCTCCTCGCCCCAGTCGAACACCGCCACGATGTTCGGGTGGTTGAGGTTGGCAGCGGCCTGCGCCTCACGGCGGAAGCGCTCGACGAAGGTGGGGTCGCCGGCGAAGTCGGCGTTCAGCACCTTCACCGCGACCGGTCGGTCCAGCAGCTGGTCATGGGCCAGGTGCACCACCGCCATGCCCCCCCGCCCGAGCTGGCGGTGGAGCTGGTAGCGCCCGTTGTAGACGGGCAGCCCGCCGGAGTCAGACATCAGCGACAGGTTACCGACGGGTCACTCTCCGCCCGTAGTCGTCCCCCTCCTGGCCTTCTGGGCGGGCGGGGTCAGCCGGCGGGGTCCTGCAGGACCTGCTCGAGCACGGCCCGGGCGATGGGCCCGGCCACACCGCCACCGGTCTCGTCCGCCCCCTGGTTCTCCACGATCACCGCGATGGCGTACTCGGGCTTCTGGCCCGGCGGGCCCACGAACTCGATGACCCAGGTGTTGTTGGTGCCGTTCCCCGTCTGGGCAGTGCCCGTCTTCCCGCCGACGTCGAAGCCGGGGATCTCGGCGACGCCGGTGAGGGTGCCGCCCTGCACCACCCCGTACATGGCCTGGCGCATGGTGGACGCGACCTCGGGACTGATGGGCGTCTTCCAGGCGTCGACGGGCTCGTCGTCGACGACTGCGCCCTCGCCGTCGCGGATCTCCCTCATCACGTGAGGCGCCATCATCACACCGTCGTTGGCCACCGCCGCGGCCACGAGCGCCATCTGGAGCGGCGTGGCCGAATTGTCACCTTGGCCGATCGACGCCTGGGCCAGAGCCGGCAGGTTGTCGGCGAAGTCGACGGGGAAGCGGCTCTCGACCGCTCCCGGCAGGTCGATGGGCGGCACCTGGTTGAAGCCGAACGACGCGACGCCGTCGACCATGATGTCGGGCCCCAGCGTCTCGGTACCCATCTGTGCGAACGAGGTGTTGCAGGACTGGGCGAGGATGGTGAAGAGCGTGCCGCCGCAGACCTCGCCGGCGAAGTTGGACAGCGGCCGCGTGGTCTGGGGCGGCGTGTAGCTGGAGACCGACGGATAGACGGGTTCCTCCGGCGTGACCCGGCCGCTCTGGACCCCGATCGAGCCCGTGACCACCTTGAACGTCGACCCGGGGAAGAAGGTGTTCTGGAACGACGATGCCCGCAACGGCGAGGTGCCGCTGGTGGGGTCGAGGAAGTTGAACGCCGCCCG
>CAYYDZ010000078.1:5792-12413 GCA_964470715.1 uncultured Microthrixaceae bacterium
GGTCGCGGGCCACCCGCTGCACGTCGTCGCGCAGCGTGAGGGTGACGTTGCCGGTTCGCTCACGGTCGATGAACAGGTCGGCGAACGAGCGCAGTTCCTGCTCGAAGGTCTGACCGGCGAGCTCGTCGTTGTACTCCCGCTCGACGCCCGTGGCGCGGCCGTTGACCGGGAAGAAGCCGGTGATGTGGCCGAAGAGGTCGCCTTCGGGGTACTCCCGCTGGAACTCGAAGCGGTCGTTGCTCGGCACCGAGCGCGCCACCACGACGCCGTCGGCGGTCTCGACCGCGCCACGGGGTTGGCGCAGGGTCTCGAGCGTGCCCCGGGCGTTGAACTCGTTGTCGTTGAGCGAGTCGGCCTCGTAGACCTGGATGTAGTTCAACATGGCGAACAGGGCCACGTAGCAGGCCAGGAGGAAGATGCCGAGGCGGCGGATGCGCTTGTTCATGAGGGGGTGGTGTCGGTGCGGCGGGGCGAGCGATCATCGACGCCCGGGCCACCAGCCAACCCCATCAGGAACCTCACGCGGCCGCGCCCTCGCTGACGAGGCCATCGTTGAGGCGCCGCGTGGAGTCGTCCGAGATGCGCAGCAGGAGCGCCAGCAGCACGTAGTTGGCCACCAGCGACGAGCCGCCGTAGCTGATGAACGGCAGCGTCACGCCCGTGAGCGGCAGGAGGCGGGTGATCCCGCCGATGATGATGAAGGCCTGGATGCCGAGCAGCGTGGTGAGTCCGACCGCCAGGAGCTTGTCGAACTCGCGGTCGGCGGTGAGGGCGATGCGCAGGCCCGTGCCCACCATCAACACGAAGGCGATGAGGACCAACGACCCGCCCAGGAGGCCCAGCTCCTCGCCGATCGCCGCGAAGATGAAGTCGGTGTCAGCAGCCGGGATCAACCCGGGCTGGCCGAGGCCCGGGCCTTTGCCGGTGACGCCGCCGGCAGCGAGTGAGAACCAGCCCTGGATCACCTGGAAGCCCTTGCCCGACGGGTCCTCCCACGGGTTCAGCCAGATCGTGACGCGGGTCTGCACGTGGTCGAACGTCCGCCACGCGAAGAACGCTCCTGCGGAGAACAGGACCGTGCCGAGGGCCAGGTAGGCCGCCCGCTGGGTGGCGATCCACACCATCGTGATGAACAGGGCGAAGAACATCAGCGACGAGCCGAGGTCCTTCTCGAAGAACATGACGAGCAGGGAGAACCCCCACGCCAGCATCACCGGGCCGAGATCGCGGGGCTCGGGAAAGGCGAAGGGCCCTACCTTGAAGGTGGCCATCGAGAGCACCTCCCGCTTGCGCACGAGGTACGCCGCGAAGGAGATGGCCAGGGCGATCTTGGCGAACTCACCGGGCTGGAAGCTGACCGGCCCGAGGGCCACCCAGATCTTGGCTCCGTTGATGGTGCGGCCCACCCCCGGCACCAGCGGCAGCAGCAGCAGACCGACGCCCACCACCATGAGCGTGTACGGCGTGTCGAGGTCGCGCATGCGCCGCACGAAGAGCAGGGTGAGCACGAAGCCGAGGATGCCGAGGGCCGTCCAGGTGGCCTGCAAGGCGGCGAGATCCTTGTCGAGGCGGGCGATCCAGACATAACCCAAGCCGTTGAGTAGCGCGGCGAGGGGCAGGAGGATGCCGTCGGCGAGCGGCGCAAGCCTGCGGACCGCGAGGTGGGCGCCGATGAGCAGGCCGAAGATGACCAAGAGGAAGGGTCCGACGTTGGCCGGGATCGAGGCCTCCTTGCCGAGGCTGGCCAGCGTGTAGGAGGCGCCGACGACGATGACGGCCAGCACGATCAGGCCGAACTCGGTGGTGCGCCGGCGGGCGCCGATCATGGCGAGGTGGTGGTGGCGCTGGACGATCGGGTCGATGCGGCAGGCTGCCCCGTGGTGTTGCCGGCGGTACCGTCGGTTCCCGAGCACTCGCTGGGCTCCGCACCGGCCCGGAGCGCCTCGCAGAGGTTGGCCACGAAGACCTCGGCGTCCTCGAGGGTGGCCTGGTCGGGCTGGGTCCGCACCCGCTCGACCGCGGTCTCCCTGAGGTCGTCGAGGGAGATGGTGGTGACCCGCTCGACCGTGGGGTCGAAGACGAGGAACCCACCGGGGCGACCCTTGACGATGGTGACCCGATCGCTCGCATCGAACGCGACGTAGTAGGTGTCCCGGCCGTAGTGGACCAGTGCGGCCACCACGGTGGCGGCCAACGCCAACAGAGCCACCACGAAGATCAGCACCCGCCACGTGAGGCGGCGGGTGCGTCGGCGCTTCGTCGGGATCCCCCCGGGTTCGTCGTCAGGGAGGTGATCGGGTAGGGCGCCGATCAGCGCCGGCCGTTCGTCACCGTCCCCGTCGGGCTGGCCCGCGGTGCCGGCGCCGCCGGCCGCCTCGGTGGACGACGGTGGGGGCGGCGGGGACGGCGGGGACGGCGGATGGTCGGCCGCCGGCACGGCCGGTGTGGGCGCGGTGGCCGGCCCGTAGGCGCCCAGGTCGGGCTCGGACGCCGTGTCCACCCGGGCGACGGGCTCGTCGGCCCCACCCGGGCCGTCGAGGACGTCGACCACGACGCAGGTGATGTTGTCCCGTCCGCCGCCCTCGTTCGCCAAGCGCACGAGTTCGGCGGCGGCGTCGTCGGGGTCGACGCGCTCGGCCAGCGTGGCGGCGATGGTGGCGGGCTCGACCTCGTTGAAGAGCCCGTCGCTGCAGAGCAGGTAGCGGTCGCCGGGCACCGCAGGCAGCTCCCACGAGTCGACCTCCACCTCGGGGTCCACCCCGAGCGCCCGCGTGATGATGTTGCGCTGCGGGTGGGTGACGGCCTCTTCGGCGGTGATGCGGCCCTGGCGCACGAGGCTCTCGACGAGGCTGTGATCCTCGGTCATCTGCTCGAGCCGGCCGCCCCGGAACCGGTAAGCGCGCGAGTCGCCCACGTTCGCCATGGCGAGGAGCTCTTGACCGTCGGCGTCGACCGCCAGGGCCAGGGCGATGAGGGTGGTGCCCATGCCCCGCAACTCGGGATCCTGGCTCGAACGGAGGTAGACGGCATCGTTGGCCCGGGTGATCCCGTTCACCAGCGCCGCCGTGGTGGACTCGGCGAGGCCAGCGAGCGACTCGAGAGCCAGCGCCGAGGCGACCTCGCCACCCCGGTGGCCGCCCATGCCGTCGGCGACCGCGTAGAGCCGGCCGTCGACCACGAGCAGGCTGTCCTGGTTCACCGCACGGGCGCGCCCTGTGTCGGTGACGGCGCCGGCCCGGAAGGTGATCATCGTCGCCGCTCCTGGCTCGTTCCTCGCCCAGCGGCTCTGCGTTGGTGCGAGCCACGCCGGCCGGAGCCCGATGGCTCGTCCATCGGCCTCACGCCAGCTCCATCACGGTGCTACCGACCTGGAGGCGGTCGCCCTTCTGCATGACCATCGGGCCCTGGACCTTGGCCCGGTTCAGGTAGGTGCCGTTGGTCGACCCGAGGTCCTCCACGAATATCTTCCCGTCCCGGGTGAACACCCGTGAGTGGATCTGGCTGACGTAGGTGTCGTCGAGCGTCACCGAGCACCCGGCCGCCCGGCCCACGGTGATCTCGTCGCCGAGGGGGAACGTACGACCCTTCTGCGCTGCTGGCTCCATGACCCGCAAGGACTTGGGGGTACCCCCGCGGCGGGACGGTCGCGCGGCACCCGCCGCCGAGGTGCGGGCGGCCTTGCGCGCCGCCCGGTTCGACACCGGCACCTCGGTGGGACCCACCGTCGCCACGGGTGCCCGCAGCTCGGCCCACACGGCTCGGAGCACGCGCAGGAAGAACAGGTACAGGAGCACCAGGAGGCACAGCTTGAGGATCGTGAGGAGTTGCTCCGACACTGAGACGGGAGCCTACCGGTGAGCCTGCCCTTGCCGGGGGTGGCCGGGGGTGGCCGGCGCCGAGGCGCTCGCCGGGCTCAGTCGCCAACGTCCGCGACGCAGACCGCAGGGCCCGTCTCGTCGCGGTGCGCGCCGATGCTCACGAGGCTTCGAACTGCATGCGGGTGTTGCCGATGGCGATCTGGTCACCGTCGGCGAGCGCCTGCTGGCTCACGCGCACCCCGTTGACCTTGACCCCGTTGGTGGAGCCCAGGTCGACGATCATGAAGCCGTTGCCCTGGGGACGGATCTCCGCGTGGTGACGGCTGACGTTCGGATCGTTGAGGGTGATGTTGCACTCGGGCAGCCGCCCGATGGTGAGGGCGTGCTCGCCGAGCGGCACCCGCTGACGGGTGGGCAGGATCAGCGACCCGGCCCCGAGGCCGCCCTCGCCCTCGGCCAGTTCCGCGTCGATGCTGAAGGTGCCGGCCCGGAGGCGCTCGGAATTCGCCAAGGCGACCTTCACCGGCCCGATGAAGCGGTAGCCCTCGTCGCGGGCGTGCTCGCGGGCGGCTTCGCACAACTCGGACACGAGGCGGTCGGACATCGACGAGAACCGCTCGATGTCGGTGGCGCTGAGCCACACCGTGAACTGGTTGGGGACGATGGTGTTGCCGTTGACGTCGACCGAGCGATCGGCGTCCATCTCGCGGGTGAGGCGGCGGCCGAGCTCGACCGGGCGCAACCCGCTCTTGAAGGCCCGGGCGAAGGTGCCCTCCACCATGCGCTCGAGACGGTTCTCGAAGGCCTTGATCACCACGAGGGTCACGATAGCGACTGGTCCCCGTGCGACGGCGGGCCGGCGGCGGCGCCCACGGGCTCACGCTGGGACTCGTCCGGCGGCGAAGGGCCGGGACGGGCCGGCGGCGCAGGCGGCGGCGGGGGGAAGCCACCGGACGGGCCGGCGCCGAACCCTCCCGTGCCGAACTCGTCGGCGGGGTGGTGGCGCCGGAGCCAGCGCCGGACGACGTGGACGATGGCCCAGGCCAGCAGGACGAAGGGCAGCCAGGGCAGGAGCGCGGCCACCACCAGGCCCACGACGCTGGCGGCCTTGACGAGGGCGTCCCACCCGCCCTGGAAAGCGTCGAGGAAGCCGGGCAGCTCGTCGGGGTCCTCACGGGGCGTGTCGGGCGAGTCCGGCGTCGGCGTCAGCGTGACGGTGATGGTCGCCAGCGCCACCTGATCGCCGATCGTGCGGCGCTCGCCCCGCAGGGTTTCGAGGGTGGTCTCCCGGTTCAAGAGCTCGTTCTCGAGCACGGCGATGTCCTGGATGTCCTCGGCTCGCAGGATCAGGGCCCGGAGGCGGTCGACCGACGCCTCGGCGGTGGCGATGCGGCTGTCGAGGTCGACCACCTGGGAGGTGACGTCCTCACTGCCGATCTGGCGGTCCTCGGCCTCGCCGAGGGCGGCCACGTCGTCGAGCACCCGCTCGAAGGACGCCGGCGGGACCTTGAGGGTGAGCACCGACCCGGGGTCGGTCGTGCGGGAGGTCTGCTCGCCGAAGACCAGGCCGCCGGCGCCCGTGGCGATGCGCCCGACCCTGGTCACCGCCCGGTCGAGGTCCTCCACCACCACGGCGATGCTGCCGGTGAGGATCATGTCCCGGTTGGCGCTGGCGGCGGCGACCGCCGGGTCGACGCCGCTGCCCGCAGCGTCGGTGGGGGCGTCGGCTGACGTGGCCCCGCCGGCCGAGTCGCCGGCGCCGGCTCCACCCGTGTCGGACGTCGCCGCCTCGTCCGAGAACTGTGCCGGCGCGGCGTCGTCGTTGGAGCTCGACTCGTCCACCCCGGAAGACGAGCACCCTGCGGCCACGACGGCGACGATGAGGAACGCGAGAGCGCCGGCGGCGAGCCGATGGCGGCGGAGGGCACCCGTGGAGCGCATGACGGTGTGACGCCCGGTACGCCCCCGCTGGTTCCCGTCGGCGGTTTCGAATCTGGATAGCAGGGCGGGAGGCGCTACGCTCGTCTGCTCACCACTCGGGCGAGTGGCGGAATTTGGTAGACGCGCAGGATTCAGGTTCCTGTGTCCGAAAGGACGTGGGGGTTCAAGTCCCCCCTCGCCCACCACGGCAGTTCACCAGGCCCACGACGCCGCCCTGACAGGGCGGCGTCGCCTCGTTCGGGCGCACGTACCGTGGGGGTGGGGATCCGGAGACGACCGCAACCACGGGGAGCACGGCTGACGGCCCGCAGGATCGCGACCAACCGCACGGTCGAGCGGGACGAGCTGCTCGCCTTCGTGCGCCCCCGACATCGGGTGGTGCTGCTCACCACCCGCGGCGACGGGACGCCGCAGGCGTCGCCGGTCAGCGCCGGCGTCGACGAGGCCGGGCGGCTCGTCACCTCGACGTACCCCGAGCGGGCCAAGGTGGCGAACGCCCGGCGCCGGACCGCCGGCTCGGCGCTCGTGCTGTCCGACGACTGGAACGGCGAGTGGGTGCAGCTCTGGGGCTCGCTCGAGGTGCTCGACCTCCCCGAGGCGCTCGACCCCCTCGTCGACTACTACCGCTCGATCGCCGGCGAGCACCCGGACTGGGACGAGTACCGCCAGGCCATGGTCGACCAGGGCAAGAGCCTGCTGCGCCTCACCATCGAGCGCTGGGGGCCGATCGCCAGCGGCGGCTTCCCCGCCCGCCTCGCCGACAGCTGAACCTCGGGAGGTACCGCCCGGTCAGGCGGCCAGGGCGGTGCCGGCGGTGCCCATGAGGTCGAGGAAGTTGTCGCAGTAGAAGCGCCGGCGCACG
>CAYYDZ010000079.1:0-12312 GCA_964470715.1 uncultured Microthrixaceae bacterium
TCGTCGAAGGCGGCGGCCACGAAGCCGCCGTGGAGGCTGTGGGTCGGGCCCTCGTAGGCGTCGGTCCAGATGGCGTGGCCCCGGGTGATCTCGTCGTCGGTCATGTCGATGTAGAGCGGCGGGGCCAGCGGGTTGCTGCGCCCGCTGATGCCGCTGCGCTCCATCAGGACCCCGTCCTCGCCGCCGGCGGTGGACATCCCGCCCTTGCGGCGCAGGGACGGGTACGCCTCGAGCTCGTCGGCCAGGCCCATGGCCGAGGTGATGAGGCTCACCAGCTCGTCGTCCTGGCTGCCCTCGATGTCGAGCAGGGCCACGGCCTCGATGATGCGCTTGGCCTGGCGCA
This sequence comes from uncultured Microthrixaceae bacterium, assembly GCA_964470715.1. Classification (GTDB taxonomy): domain Bacteria; phylum Actinomycetota; class Acidimicrobiia; order Acidimicrobiales; family DATDAH01; genus JAEUJM01. Next base: position 344 of record CAYYDZ010000079.1, read on the forward strand.
CGAGCTCGTGCTTGCGCAGGCGGGGGCCGGCGTCGGGGGCGGGGCCACCGGCCCACAGCTGGCGGGCGTCGGCCGGGAGCATGGGCTCGTCCGACCACTCGGGTTGCTCGGGCATGGGCCGAGGTTACGGGAGCGCCAGGTCGGTGCCGATCAGGCGTCGCCCGGCGGCCACGTCGAGGAAGGTGGCGACGTCGGCGGCGATGGCCGCCCGGTCCTCGTCCGAGCCGTACGTCCGGTCGCGCTGGTCGTCCCGCGTGGCGAAGGCCAGCTCGGCCATCCCGTCGAAGGCGGGGGCGTCGGGGGTGAGCGCGTCGGTGATCACGTGCTGCACGTACCGGGCCAGCCCGGGGTGGTGGGCCCGGGCGAGCGGCGGGTGGACCGTGGTCCAGTGCTCGACGAACTGGTCGTGGGTCAGGTCCGGGTGGCGCCGCACGAAGACCAGCTGCACCACCTCGGGGTGTCCCGCGAGGTCGTCCCATTGCGCATGGGCCTCGGCGGCGTAGACGTCGACGCCACCGCCCACCCACTCGGGCTCGGCGTGCAGCCACGCCACCGCGGCGAGGCCGCCGTCGCCGCCGGGGTCGGCGACCACCAGGCGCAGGCCGGCGGGGAGGTCGAGGGCGCCGGGCTGCCACGACGCCAGGAGGAGCTCTGCCATCGGGCCATCATGGTCGCCCCGCCGACCTAGGGTCGCGGCCGGGACGTTCGACGCCGGGGAGCACGAGGGGGACACATGGGGACGCTGGACGGGAAGATCGCCATCGTCACGGGCGCGGGCCAGGGCATCGGCCGGGGCATCGCCCGTCGGCTGGCCGGCGCAGGTGCTTCGGTGCTGGTCGCCGAGCTCAACCCCGAGTCGGCCGAACGCGCTGCCACCGAGCTGCGCGACGACTTCGGGATCGACGCCGAGTGGACCCGCACCGACGTGGCCGTGAAGGACGACGTCCTCGCGATGGTGGCCACGGTTCGGGACCGCTGGGGCGGGGTCGACGTGCTGGTGAACAACGCCTGGGGCGGCGGCGGCTTCGGCCGCATCGAGTGGAAGGACGACGAGGAGATCGAGCGCGGCCTCAAGGTCGGCTTCTGGGGCGCCTACTGGGGCATGCAGGCGTGCTTCCCCCTCCTGCGCGAGCGCGGCGGCGGCTCGATCATCAACCTCTGCTCGCTCAACGGCGTGAACGCCCACCTGTACACCGTCGAGTACAACACCGCGAAGGAGGCGGTCCGGGCTTTCAGCCGCAGCGCCGCCCGGGAGTGGGCCCGGCACGCCATCCGGGTCAACGTCATCTGCCCCGCCGCGGTGACGCCCGCCTACGAGATGTTCCGGCAGTTCGCCCCGGAGAACGCCGCCGAGCTGCTGGCCATGAACCCCATGGGGCGCATGGGCGATCCGGAGGACGACATCGGTGGCGTGGCCGTCTTCCTCGCCGGTGACGACAGCCGCTACCTGACGGGCAACACCCTCTTCGTCGACGGCGGCAGCCACATCAACGGGGTGAGCTGGGACCCGGGCCTCCCCGAGGACCCGCCGACCTCGTGAGCGGGCAGGGGCCGGATCTGCCCGCGCGGGTGGCCCGGAAGTAGGGTCCTGACGACCCGTCAGATCTCCGGAGCGCCCCGCGCCTCCGTCCCCAGGAGCCCAGCGACCACCGTGGACCTGCAGTTCAGCCAGGAAGAGGAGACCTTCCGCGCCGAGGTCCGCGAGTACCTCGAGGCCCAGCTCTCGGGCGAGTTCGCCGAGGTCCGCGGCGTGGGTGGTCCCGGCTACGAGCACGAGATGTTCGAGGACCGCCTGGCCTGGGAGCGCCGCCTCGGCGCCGACGGTTGGACCTGCCTCGCCTGGCCGAAGGAGCACGGGGGCCGCGGCCTGACCCTCATGCAGCAGGTGATCTGGCACGAGGAGTACGCCCGGGCCGGCGCGCCCGCCCGCGTCGGCCACATCGGCGAGACCCTCGTCGGTCCCACCATCATCGCCTTCGGCACCGCCGAGCAGCAGCAGCGCTTCCTGCCCAAGATCGCCTCGGGTGAGGAGCTCTGGTGCCAGGGCTACTCCGAGCCGAACGCCGGGTCCGACCTCGCCAACGTGGGCACCAAGGCCGAGCTCGACGGGGACGAGTGGGTCATCTCGGGGCAGAAGGTCTGGACCTCCCTCGCCCACTGGGCCGACTGGGTCTTCGTGCTGTGCCGCACCGACCGCGACGCCCCCAAGCACAAGGGCATCTCGTACCTCTTGTGCCCCATGCGCCAGAACGGGGTGGACATCCGCCCCATCGTGCAGATCACGGGCTCGTCGGAGTTCAACGAGGTCTTCTTCGACGGCGCCCGCACCTCGACGGCCAACCTCGTGGGCGAGGTCAACGGCGGGTGGCGGGTGGCCATGGGCACGCTCGCGTTCGAACGGGGCACCTCCACCTTCGGCCAGCAGCTCGGCTTCCAGGCCGAGCTGGACCGCGTCATCGCCGCCGCGAAGGCCAACGGCGCCCTCGAGCGGCCAGCCATCCGCCAACGCATCGTGGACGCCTGGATCGGCCTGCGCCTGATGCGCTTCACCGCCATGCGCACGCTCTCGGGCATCGACAGCCAGGGCGGCGAGCCCGGGCCCGAGGCAAGCATCAACAAGCTCTTCTGGGCCACGTGGCACCGCAACCTCGGCGAGCTGGCCATGGACGTCCTCGGCGCCGACGCCACCCTGGCCACCGACGGCGGCGAGGGCGCGGCCTACGAGGACGCCCTCACCGCCTTCCAGCGCCTCTTCCTGTTCACCCGCTCCGACACGATCTACGCCGGGTCCAACCAGATCCAGCGCAACATCATCGGCGAGCGGGTGCTGGGCCTCCCTCCCGAACCCAAGGTGTGACCCGATCCCGATGACGAGCCTGCGATGACCCCTCCCGACGCTCCCGCCACCCCGCCCGCGGCGCCGCCCGAGCCGCCCGCCCACGGTCTGCTGACCGGCAAGGTCGTCCTCGTCACCGCGGCCGCCGGCACCGGCATCGGCTTCGCCACGGCGAAGCGCTGCGTCGAGGAAGGCGCCAGCGTGGTCATCAGCGACCGCCACGAGCGCCGCCTGGCCGAGGCCGCCGACGAGCTCTCGGCGGTGGCCGGCGTCCGTCCGCTCGCCATCCCGTGCGACGTCACCCGCGAAGACCACGTGCAGGGCCTCATCGACGCCACCGTGGACGCCCACGGCGCGCTCGACGTGCTGGTGAACAACGCCGGCCTCGGCGGCACCGCGTCCATCATGGAGATGACCGACGAGCAGTGGTCCAGCGTGCTCGACGTCACCCTGAACGGCACCTTTCGCGCCACCCGGGCCGCCCTGCGCCACATGACCGCCCGCGGCTCGGGTGTGATCGTCAACAACGCCTCGGTGGTGGGCTGGCGGGCACAGGAGGGCCAGGCGCACTACGCCGCGGCCAAGGCGGGCGTGATGGCCCTGACCCGCTGTGCGGCCATGGACGCCGCCCCCTACGGCGTCCGGGTCAACGCGGTGTCGCCCAGCCTCGTCATGCACCCCTTCCTGGCCAAGGTCACCACCGACGAGCTGCTCGAAGACCTCACCAAGCAGGAGGCCTTCGGCCGCTCGGCCGAGCCGTGGGAGATCGCCAACGTCATCGTCTTCCTGGCGAGCGACTACTCGACCTACCTCACGGGAGAGGTGCTCTCGGTCTCTTCGCAGCATCCCTGACACCGGCTCCTCGTCTCTCGGAGCCACGACGATCGCGCGGCGGGTGACCATCACCCACTTTCAGCGCGCGAGGTGGGATTCTGGTCCCCATGGCGCCCGAGACGCTCACGCTCGATCTGGGGGAGGACCGGGCCGCCGCCGTGGCCGACGAGCCCCAGAGCGGCCTCGGCAAGGGCCTCGCGGCCATCCTCGCCGCCACCGCCGTCGAGAAACCCCGACGGGGCGGTCTGGCCAGCCTCATCCCCGACACGGCCGAGTCGCTCGACGAGCCCACGATGCTCACGCCGCCCACACTGGGCCACGGGGGCGACACCGACACCTCCGACCTCGGCGCGGACCTGGTCCGGGCGCTGCTCGACGGCCTCGGCTCGTCGATGCCGCTCGACCTGTGTGCCTACCTCCACCAGGGTCGCACCGAGCGCGCCCGGCTGACGCTGCGCTCGCCCGCCTTCTCCTCGTTCGAGCCATCCGACGGCTTCGAGCTCTGCGACCTGCTCGGCCGGCGCTTGCGCAAGGGCCAGTCCGGGCCCTTCGAGGCCGCCGGCTACGTCGGCGCCACCGTGGCCACCTCCGGCTGGGCCAGCAGCGGCATCTACGCCGTCGGCCGGCGCCAGGGGCTGCTCGGCCCGCCCGAGATCGCTGCGGTCGAGGCCTTCTGCACCAGCCTCGGCGCCAGCATCCACCAGCTCTCCGAGCACCACGACGAGCCGCTGTACGTGCCCGAGTTCCAGATCCGCTTCGCCGAGGCCGCCATGGGGGCCGAGGCTGCGGTGCGCCTGGCCACCCCGAATGGGCCCCGCCAGGCGCACGCCTGGGCCACCGGCCGGGTCGAGGCCGTCGCCACCGCCCTGCTCAAGGCCATCGACTGCGGCCGGATGTTCCGCTACGCCAGCGAGACCGAGGTCGACGGCGAGCGCCGCGCGCTGGCGTTGCTGCAAGGCGACGACGGCAGCACCGCGCTCCGGGGCGCCTCCGTTCCCGGCGGCACCCCCGGGACGGCCGTCGTGTTGGCTACCTTCCGTGCGGCGGCGGCCCTCCAGGCCGCCAGCGACCGCCTCGAGCGGGGCGAGACCATCGAGGCGCTGGATCCCCTCGAGGCCCCGTCGGGCGCCGCTCGCCTCGAGCGCGCCGCCGAAGCGTCCTAGCGCGGGCGCGCCAGCCTCACCACCGGCGGGCGTCAGCCCGCCACCGCAAAACGGGGTAGCGGCTCGGCGGGTGGCGCCCGAAACGGCTTCGGCCACGCGCAGGAACGAGCATGGCCGAAACGGACTTCGGGTGACAGGACCCGCCGAGTCGCGGGGGTGGCCCCAACGAGTCAGCCGTAGAGGGCGAGGTCTTTGGCCCGTAGCCGCGCCGCGAGCGCGGCGAGGATGGTGCGGGCGAACCCCGGTGAGCCGTCCATCAGGCCCACGAACTCGCGCTGGCCGAGCACCAACAGGCGGAGGGGGGTGACCGCGGTGACGGTGGCGTTGCGGGGCGAGCGGTCGACCAGCGCCATCTCCCCGAAGGGAGCCCCGGGGCCGAGGGTGGCGACGGGGTTGCCGTCGCGGGTCACGGCCGCCTCGCCGGAGACGATGATGAAGGCCTCCTTGCCGAGCTCGCCCTCGGTGACAAGGACCCGCCCGGCCTCGACCTCGATCTCGTCCACCGCGGCGGCGATTGCGACAAGGTCCGAGTTGGCGCAGTTGGCGAACAACGGGACGGCGCGCAGGTGCTCGAGGTACTCGTCGGCCATGCCCCCGAGCCTACGTTGGTGGCGGCGACTCGCCGCGCTTGACGCCACCGACGAAGGAGCGGCTCCCGCACGCCGTATGCTGGAACGTCGGGCATTTCGCCCGCAGCACCCCACACCCGTAGGAGTTCAGTGGCCAGGCAGAAAGACGACGTCATCGTCACGGAGGGCATCGCCACCGAGGCGCTGCCGAACGGGATGTTCCGGGTCAAGTTGGAGTCGGGGCACGAGGTCCTCGGTCACATCTCCGGCAAGATGCGCCGGGCCCGCATCCGTGTGCTCCCGGGCGACCGCGTGCAGATCGAGGTCTCGGCCTACGACACCTCGCGTGGCCGCCTCACCTACCGCTACAAGTAGCCATCACGGTCGCTCCCGCCGAGGCGGGCATCGGGCGCACCCACCGGGTGGTCGCGGAGGTGCTGGCCGCACTCGTGCTCGCCCAGGCCGTGGTGGCCGGTCAGGCCCTTTTCGGGGACTGGTCGATCCGGGTGCACGGGTTCATGGGCAACGCCTCGTTCGTGCTCGGACTCGTCCTCCTGGGCGTGGCCGTGGTCGGCCGTGCCGACCGGGCCCGCCTGCTGCTGTCCGCTGTCCTCGTGGCGGCCCTCTTCGCCCAGACCGGCCTCGGCTACGTCGGGCGGGAGACGGCGGAGGCCGCGGCATGGCACGTGCCTCTCGGCGTCACCATCTTCGGATTCGCCGTGTACCTGGGCACGCGGGTGTCTTCATCGACGCAGAGGCACCGCCGCCGACCTGATCAGCCGGCCTGATCCGCGGCCGCGCTCGCCGCGGCCAGGAACGGGGGCCACTCGCCCCCGCCGTGCACCACGAGGTCGGTGCCGGTGACGTAGGAAGCCAACGGCGACACCAGGAACAGGCAGGCGTCGGCGACGTCGGTGGCCGTGGCCAGGCGGGCCATCGGCACGGGGGGGACCGCCGCCGCAGCCGGCCCGTCGGGCAGATCGAGGGGGCCGACGCTCACGGTGTTGACCCGCACCTTCGGGGCCCATTCGACGGCGAGGCTCTGGGCGAGTCCCAGGAGTCCGGCGCCGGCCGCGCCCCACACCGCCGTGCCCGGGCGCGGTCGCTGGGCGTCGAGGGTCGTCACGTGGACGATGGCGCCGCCGCCCTCCTGGCCCTGCATGGCGGCGTTGGCCCGTTGTGACAGGTGCACGCCGGCGAGGAGGTCCCGGTCGATGACGGTGCGAGAGCGGCCGGCGTCGGCGGTGGCGGCGTCGACCCCGGGGTCGGGGCCGACGCAGTGGATGGCGACGTCGAGGCGCCCGGTGCGCTCGACCAGCGCGGTGACGAAGGCGTCGACCGCGGCGGCGTCGCTCGTGTCGAGGTCCTCCTGGTCGACGGCCACGGTCACGTCGGCGCCCGCCTCGGCGAAGCGATCGGCGATGCCTCGGACCAACGGGCCCGAGCCGCCGCTGACGAGCACCGCGGTGCCGGTGAGGTCGAGCAGGTCCCGAGGGGCGGTCACGAGTGGCGAAACTAGCGGAGGTCGCAGCCCCGGCCGTACGGTCTGACGGTCCGTCAGATCCGCCGGTCGCCCCCTGCGAGGGGTCCGGCACGCACAGGAGGCATCGGTGGGGAACAGCTACCAGGTCGACGACCTCGGCATCGCCGAGATCGTCATGGACAACCCGCCGGTCAACGCGTTGACCGTCGCCGGGTGGTTCGAGGTCGCCGAGCTGTGCAACCGCGCCAGCGCCGACCGGGCCGTCCGCGCCGTGGTCCTGCGGGCCGAGGGCCGGGGCTTCAACGCCGGCGTCGACATCAAGGAGATGCAGGCCACCGAGGGCTACGACGCCCTCATCGGCGCCAACCGGGGCTGCTACGCGGCGTTCGCGGCGGTCTACGACTGTGCTGTGCCCGTCATCGCCGCGGTGAACGGGTTCTGCCTCGGTGGCGGCATCGGGCTGGTGGGCAACGCCGACATCATCATCGCTGCCGAGGACGCCACCTTCGGCCTGCCCGAGGTGGACCGGGGCGCCCTCGGCGCCGCCACCCACCTCGCCCGCCTGGTGCCCCAGCACAAGATGCGGGCCATGGTGTACACGAGCGCGACGGCCACGGCCGCCGAGCTGCACCACTTCGGCTCGGTGCTCCAGGTGGTGCCCCAGGCCGAGCTGCGCGACGCCGCCTTCGCGGTGGCCCGCGACATCGCGGCCAAGAGCCCCACGGTGGTCCGGGCGGCCAAGGAGTCGCTCAACGGCATTGACCCGATCGACGTGAAGCGCAGCTACCGCTTCGAGCAGGGCTTCACCTTCGAGCTCAACCTCTCGGGCGTGGCCGACGAGGCCCGCCAGGCGTTCGTCGACAAGCGCGACGCCGACTTCGACCAGTAGCAGGAGCCTGACCATGCCCGACAAGCGCATGACCATCGACGAGGTCGTGTCCGAGCTGTCCGACGGGATGACCATCGGGATCGCCGGTTGGGGGTCGCGGCGCAAGCCGATGGCCTTCGTCCGCGCCATCCTGCGGTCGTCGCTGAAGGACCTGACCATCGTCTCCTACGGCGGCCCCGACGTGGGTCTGCTGTGCAAGAGCGGCCAGGCCCGCAAGATCGTCTACGGCTTCGTGTCGCTCGACTCGATCCCGTTGGAGCCGCACTTCCGGGCGGCCCGCCAGAACGGCACGGTCGAGGCCGAGGAGTACGACGAGGGCATGTTCCAGTGGGGCCTGCGTGCCGCCGCCCAGCGGGTCTCGTTCCTGCCCACCCGGGCCGGCCTGGGCACCGACCTGCTCGAGTCCAATCCCCGTCTGAAGCTGGTCACCTCGCCCTACGACGACGGCGAGGTCTACGTGGCCATGCCGGCGCTGAAGCTCGATGTGGCCCTCGTGCACATGAACCGGGCCGACCAGGGCGGCAACGCCCAGTTCCTCGGGCCCGACCCCTTCTACGACGACCTCTTCTGCCTCGCCGCCGACAAGCGCTACGTGTCGTGCGAGCGCATCATCCCCACGGAGGACCTCTTGAAGGAGGGCCCCATCCACACCCTGCGCCTGAACCGCCTGATGGTGGATGGCGTGGTGGAGGCGCCCGGCGGGGCCCACTTCACCCTGTGCGCCCCCGACTACGGCCGCGACGAGGCCTTCCAGCGGGAGTACGTCGCCACCGCCGGCGACGAGGACAAGTGGCTCGAGTTCAAGGCCCGCTACCTCGACGTGAGCGAGGCCGACTACCAGCGAGCCGTGAAGGAGGCCCGCAGTGCGTGATCAGCGGATCGAGAGGCTGCGCAGCGGAGCGGAGCAGCGCGACGACGGCGACGCGGATCCCGAAGGGGCACCGACGAAGGAGGTGCAAAGGTGAGCGCCAGCACCTACACCCGCGGCGAGGTCTGCGTGGCCGCCCTGGCCGACGTCTTCCGCGGCGACGGCGAGATCCTCGGCAACCCCATCGGCAACGTCCCGGTCATCGCCGGCCGCCTGGCCCGGGCCACCTTCGAGCCCGACCTCGTGATGACCGACACCGAGGCCCTCCTCGTGGCCAACACCATCCCGGTCGGGGTGGCGGTGCCCCTCGAGGACAAGCTCGTCGAGGGCTGGCTGCCCTTCTCGGACATCTTCGATCTGGCGGTGTGGACCGGCCGGCGCCACATCATCATGGGCCCGAGCCAGATCGACCGCTACGGCAACATGAACATCGCCTGCATCGGCGACTGGCGCCAGCCCAAGGCGCAGCTGCTCGGCGTGCGGGGCGCCCCCGGCAACACCATCAACCACACCTGCTCGTACTGGGTGCCCAACCACACCGCCCGCTCGTTCGTCGAGAAGGTCGACTACGTGTCGGGCGTGGGCTACGACCGGGCGGCGGCGCTGCCGGGCGACTCGGCCCGCTTCCACGAGATCCGCCGGGTGGTGTCCAACCTCGGCGTGTTCGACTTCGAGACGCCCGACCACACCATGCGCCTGCGCTCGGTGCACCCCGGGGTCACCATCGACGAGGTCGTCGAGGCCACGGGCTTCGCGCTCGTCGTCCCCGACGACGTGCCCGAGTCACGGCCGCCGACCGAGGAGGAGCAGCGCCTCATCCACGAGGTGATCGACCCCAACGGCTTCCTCGCCAAAGAGGTCAAGGAGCCGGAGTGAGCGACGCCCCGTCGGCGGCCGACCCGCCGTCGCCGTTCCACACCCGCTTCTGCGACCTGGTGGGGGTGCGATACCCCATCGTGCAGACCGGCATGGGCTGGGTGGCGGGGCCGCGCCTCGTCGCCGCGTCGGCCAACGCCGGCATCCTCGGCATCCTCGCCGCCGCCACCATGGACTTCGACCAGTTGGTCGGGGCCATCCGCGAGGTGAAGGAGCAGACCGACCGGCCCTTCGGCGTGAACATGCGGGCGGACGCGCCCGACGCCGGCGACCGCATCGACCTGCTCATCAAGGAGGGGGTGAAGGTCGGCTCCTTCGCCCTCGCGCCGAAGCCCGACCTCATCAAGAAGCTGAAGGACGCGGGCGTGGTGGTGATGCCCTCCATCGGGGCCAAGCGCCACGCCGAGAAGGTGGCCGAGTGGGGCGTCGACGCCGTGCTGGTCCAGGGCGGGGAGGGCGGCGGCCACACCGGCGACGTCCCCACGTCGCTGCTGCTCCCGCAGGTGGTCGACGCCGTCGACCTGCCCGTGATCGCCGCCGGCGGCTACTTCGACGGCCGGGGTCTCGTCGCGGCGCTGGCCTACGGCGCCGCCGGCATCGCCATGGGCACCCGCTTCCTGCTCACCTCGGACTCGCCCGTGGGCGACGACGTGAAGCAGGTGTACCTGGGCAAGGGCGTGAACGACACGCTGCGGACCACCCAGGTCGACGGCGTGCCCCACCGGGTCCTGCGCACCGAGTTCACCGAGGCCCTCGACCGCACGGGTCCCGTCACCTCGCTGCCGCGGGCCATCAGCAACGCCGTTCGCTTCAAGAAGCTGTCGGGCACTCCGTGGAGCCAGATCATCCGGGAGGGCGTGGCCATGCACCGCTCGCAGGAGCTGAGTTGGAGCCAGGTGATCATGGCCGCCAACACGCCGATGCTGCTCAAGGCCTCGATGGTCGACGGCCGCCCCGATCTGGGCGTGATGTCGAGTGGTCAGGTGGTGGGCATGATCGATGACCTGCCGTCGGTGCACGAGTTGGTGCAGCGCCTCCTGACCGAGGCCGAGGAGGCTCGCGCCCGCCTCTGCTCGTGGGGGCCGAGCGCGGCCACGTAGCGTTCAGGCAGCGTGACCGGCCGAATCGTCGCCGGGGGGCAGGTGGTCGAACATGACGGCCTGGAGCCAGCCCACCGCGTCGCCGACGAGTCGGCGCGCCTTCGGGTCGTCGCCGTTGCCGAGTGCCTCACAGGCCTCGTCCAGGTCAGCGAGATGCCCTCGGAGCTCGTCGCGCGGGATGGGAACGGGGTCACGGCGCTGCGCTTGCCGACGCTCGTCGCGAGGTTCGGGTGGTCCGCCCATGGCGTGGACTCCTCGGTCTGTCCGTTTCAGAAACCGAGAACCTAGAAGGTTCTATGTGGTATGTCAACGGGCCATGGGGGTACCGTGGCCACGTGACGGAGCGCAGGCGGCGACGGGTGCGGCGCAGTTCCGAGGAGGGGCGGAGGGCCCTGCTCGACGCCGGACGCGCCCTCGCGCAGGAGCAGCCAGCGGGGCCACCGCTCGAGCACATCCGCCTCACCGATGTCGCCCAGCGGGCCGGGGTCTCGGTTGGGGCGCTCTATCACTACTGGGACAGCCAGGACGACTACCGCGACGACCTCCTCGACGCGGTGTTCGCTCCGGCTCGCTTCGAGCCGCCGTCGGACGTCCCCCGGTTCGACGGTCCCCTCGATGAGGCGATCCGCGTGGGTGCGGCGGCCGAATTCGATCGCCTCCGCTCCAGCGCCGACCTGCGGGTCCTGATGGCGATGTGGGCCGCGGCGGATCCGGACATCGCCCCCCGGGTCGCGGCGCACTTCCGCACGGTGGGTGCCCAGTGGGCGGCGTTCTACGACTCCGCCTTCGAGGCCTACGGTCTCGAGGTGCGCCCGCCCTTCACCTACGGGTCGCTGGCCGCACTGTTGACGGCCATCGGTGACGGGCTGGCGGTGCGGGCATCGGCCGATCCGGGGTCAGTGCCATCGGTGTCGGCGCCGGCGCTGGGCGAGGAGGACGCGGCGTGGACGCTCCTGGGTGCCGCCCTGGTGGCGTTGCTCCCGGCCTTCAGCCGAGTGCGGGGCAGTGACGTCACCTTCGGAGACTTCCTCGACGATCTGCGGTCGTCGCTACCGACGCCGGGAGACGGCGGCTGAGCGACGTCTTCTGGCCGGCGCCGGCGGCCCAGTCGGACGACTCAGTCCAGGCGCTCGATGATCGTGACGTTGGCCTGCCCCCCGCCCTCGCACATGGTCTGGAGTCCGTAGCGGCCGCCGGTGCGCTCGAGCTCGTTCAACAGGGTGGTCATCAGGCGGACACCGGTGGCGCCGAGCGGGTGGCCCAGGGCGATGGCGCCGCCGTTGACGTTGACCTTGGCCAGGTCGGCGCCGGTCTCCTTCTGCCAGGCCAGCACCACCGAGGCGAAGGCCTC
>CAYYDZ010000080.1:0-8369 GCA_964470715.1 uncultured Microthrixaceae bacterium
TCCGCCAGCAGGAGAACCAGCAGCTGGGCCTGCCGCCTGCGCTGGTGGCGACGTTCCCCCGGCGTCTCCAGCGCCTGGTCGGCTACTCGGTCTACAACGGGCTCATCGGCCACATCGACAAGCACGATCCCATCGAGCGGCTGGCCGCCGCCGGCGGCGCGGACGGGTCCTCCGACCACACCATGGTCTGGGATGGCGCCTGAGCTCGACGCCGCCCTCACCCAGATCGACGGGTGGGAGGTACCCCACGCCGCCGCGGTCGTGTGCGGGCCCGACGGGGTGCTCGCCCGACGGGGCGAGGTCGCCCGCCGCCAGCGCGTGGCCTCGGTGACCAAGGTCGCCACCGCGCTGGCGGTGTGGGTTGCCACCGAGGAGGAGGCCGTCGGGCTCGACGAGCCGGCGGGCCCCGAGGGCTCGACGGTCCGGCACCTGCTCGCCCACGCCTCCGGGCTCGCCTTCGACCGCCCTGTCGCACTGGCGTCCCCGGGTGCTCGCCGCATCTACTCGAACGTGGGCTTCGACCTCCTCGGCGACCTCGTGGCCGAGCGCACCGGCATCGCCTTCGCCGACTACCTCCAGGAGGCGGTGCTGGCGCCGCTCGCCATGGATGCGAGCGCCCTGGAGGGATCGCCCGCCAAGGATCTCTGGTCCACGGCGAACGACCTGGCCCGGCTGGCCGTCGAGCTGCTCCGGCCGACCCTGGTGGCCCCGGAGACGCGTGCCCTCGCCACCTCCGTGGCCTTCCCCGGCCTCGCGGGGGTGCTCCCGGGCGTCGGGGCCTTCGACCCGAACGACTGGGGTCTCGGGGTGGAGATCAAGGGGGCGAAGCACCCGCACTGGGCCGGCCGGGCGACCGCGCCGACCACGTTCGGCCACTTCGGCGGGGCGGGCACCTTCCTGTGGGTCGATCCCGCACGCGAGCTGGCCTGCCTCGGCCTGTCAGGACGGGAATTCGGCCCCTGGGCCATGGCGGCGTGGCCGCCGCTCGCCGACCTCGTCGTCGCCGCCCACGACGCCGCTCGACGGGCCGCCCGCGGCGCCTCAAGTCCACCCGGGTAGGGGCCGACAGGACGAAGATGCAGACGACGCCCCCGGTCCTCCCATGAGCGCGCTCGCCGAGGCCCGGGCGCGTGCCGCCCTCGCCGACGCCGGACTGAGCTCGGACGTCCCGTTGGTGCCCCTGCGCAGCGTCACCAACGAGGTGTGGGTTGCAGGCGACCACATCGTGCGCATGAACCGCCGCCAGGACCACCGCCTCGAGCGGGAGGCGTTGCTGGCGCCGTTCCTCCCGCGCGAGCTCGGCTACCCACCGATCGTCCACTACGGCGGCGAGATCGGGGCCGATCATCTTGTCGTCCAGCGAGTGCCGGGCCGGGTGCTCAGCCAGTGCTGGCCCCAGATGTCGGTGGCCGATCGCCAGGAGGCCGTCAAGCAGCTGGCCGCCATGCTGCGGGCGCTCCACAGCTTCCAGTGCCCTGTCCAGCTGCCCGTCATCGACAGCCCGCCCCTGCTCAGCTCGGTCGCCACGGGCTCGGCGCTCGGCCCGCTCATGGGTGCTCTCGAAGAGGCCCAGCACCTGGCGCATGTCGATCCCGGGGTGATGATCGAGACCCGCAACATGGTGCTCAGCACCGGTCCGGCGCTCGACCCCTTCGACGCTCCGACCATGGTCCACGGCGACCTCCACTTCGACAACGTCCTCTGGGACGGCCGCCGGATCACCGCCCTCCTCGACTTCAAGTGGGCACGGCCCTGTCCCGCCGACCTCGAGCTGGACGTCTTCCTGCGCTACTGCGCCTTCCCGTTCCTGCACGTGGCCGAGCACTACCGCAGCCAGGCCCGCGCCGCCGACTACGTCGACGTGCCCTTCGTGCTGGCCGACTACTACCCCGAGCTCTTCTCGATGCCACGTCAGTTCGACCGCATGCGCCTGTTCAGCATCGCCTACGACGTACGCGAGCTGCTGCTGTTCCCGCCGCCGGTATCGGCCGACCAGCTGTCCGAGCACCATCCCTACAACCGCCTCCGGCGGACGCTGGGCGGCCAGAGCTACCTCGACCTGCTGGCCCAGGGCGCCTCCGTCACGGCGTAGACCCGCCGGTCGCGGCGGCGCCTCGCCGACGCGTCAGACGGAGGGTTCGTCGATCTCGGTGGCGTCCTCGTCCGCGTGCACACCGTCGCTGCCCTCTTCGTCGGCACCCACTTCGTCGTCGGGGCGGCGCCGGCCGCGGACGGCCACGAAGGTGAACGAGAAGGCGATGGCGATGATCGACAGCCAGATGTTCACGCGGATGCCCAGGATCAGGCTGGCGGGGTCGATGCGCATGGCCTCGACCCAGAGGCGGCCCGTGAAGTAGCCGCCGACGTAGACCCAGAACAGGCTGCCCGCCCGCAGCACCCGCTTGCGGTCGATGAGGATCAGCACGGCCATCAATGCCAGGTTCCAGAGGCCCTCGTAGAGGAAGGTCGGGTGGAAGGTGGTCGCGTCGAGGTAGCGGTCGGGTCGATTGGCCAGGTCGATCTTGAGGCCCCACGGCAGTGAGGTGGGCCCGCCGAAGAGCTCCTGGTTGAACCAGTTGCCGAGACGACCGATGGCCTGCGCGAGCGGGAGCGCCGGCGCCACCGTGTCCGCGAGATCGCCCAGCGGCATCTTCTTGTGGCGGGCGTAGAGGACGCCGGCGAGCGCGCCGAGGGCGATCCCCCCCGGAATGCCGAGGCCGCCCTCCCACACCTTCACGGCGTCGATCCAGCGGCCCTCGAAGCGCTGCCAGTCCGTCATCACGTGGTACAGCCGGGCGCCGATGAGCCCGGCGGGCACGGCCCAGAGGGCCATGCCCGAGATCTCGTCGGGGTCGTGGCCCCGCGCCCGCCAGCGCCGCCTGGCCAGCTCGACCGCGGCGATGACCCCGAGGGCGATCATCAGCCCGTAGGCCCGCAGGTGCAGCGGCCCGACGACGATCTCGTTCGTCTCGGGGCTCGGGATGGACGCCAGGAGGGCGGGGAGGGCGGCCACGTTGGCGCCTAGAGGTACTTCGGCTCGATGGCGAAGAGCCCGGCGGCGCCGGCGGTCACCGGGGCGACGAGGCCAAGGGCTTCGGGCAGGAGGTGCTCGGCGTAGAAGCGGGCGGTGGCCACCTTGGCGGCGAGGAAGTCGGCGTCGCCCTCACCAGCTGCGATCAGCGCGGTCGCGGCGAGCGCCTGGCGGGCCATCACCCAGCCGCCCGCCACCACGCCGAACAGGCGCAGGTACGGGGTGGCACCGGCGAGCGCCTGGTTCGGGTCCTGGGCGCCGTGGGTGAGGATCCACCGGGTGGCGTTCTCGAGCGCGTCGGTGGCCTCGTGGAGGTGGTGGCGGATGGTCGTCAGGTCGTCGCCCGCCGCGGCGAGGTCGGCATCGAGGGCGCGCACGCCGGCGATGAAGTCGGCCATGACCCCGCCGGCCCGCATGGGCAGCTTGCGACCGACGAGGTCCATTCCCTGGATGCCGTTCGTGCCCTCGTAGATGGGCGGGATGCGGGCGTCGCGGAAGTGCTGGGCGACGCCCGTCTCCTCGATGTAGCCCATGCCGCCGTAGACCTGGATGGCGAGCGACGTCATCGAGACGCCGAGGTCGGTGGACCACCCCTTGGCGATGGGGATGAGCAGGTCGGCGAGCTCGCGGCTGGCCTCGCGCCGGGCCTCGTCGGGCTCGTGGGCAGCGCGGTCCATGGCCTCGGCGGTCAGGTAGAGCAGGCCGCGCATGGCCTCGATGTTGGCCTTCTGGGTGAGCAGCATCCGGCGCACGTCGGCGTGCTCGACGATGAACGAGCTCTCGCCGGCGGGGGCCCCCACGGCCCGGCCCTGGCGACGCTCCTGGGCGTAGGCCCGCGCGTCCTGGTAGGCCCGTTCGGCGAGGGCGAGGCCCTCGAGGCCCACCGACAGGCGCGCGTTGTTCATCATCGTGAACATGTACCGCATGCCCTGGTTCTCTTCGCCGATGAGGTAGCCGACGGCCCCCTCGCCCTTGTCGCCGTAGCTCAGGACGCAGGTGGGGCTGGCCTTGATGCCCATCTTGTGCTCGATGGAGGCGCACACGACGTCGTTGCGCTCGCCCAGGGACCCGTCGTCGTTCACGAGGTACTTGGGGACGATGAAGCAGGAGATGCCCTTGGTGCCCGGAGGGGCGTCGGGGGTGCGGGCCAGCACGAGGTGGATGATGTTCTCGGCCATGTCGTGCTCGCCGAAGGTGATGAAGATCTTCGTTCCCGTGATGCGCCAGGTGCCGTCGCCGGCGGGCACGGCCTTGGTGCGGAGGGCACCGACGTCCGAGCCCGCCTCGGGCTCGGTGAGGTTCATGGTGCCCGTCCACTCCCCCAGCACCATCTTGGGCAGGAAGATCTCGCGCTGGGTCTCGTCGGCGTGGTGGGCGAGCATGTCGATGGCGCCCTGGGTGAGCAGCGGGCCCATCGAGAAGGCCATGGACGCCGAGGCCAGCATCTCCTGGAGGGCCGTGGCCACCAGCCACGGGAATCCACCGCCGCCGTAGGCCGGGTCGAACGGCACCCCACCCCAGCCCGCCTCGACGTAACGGGCGTAGGCCTCCTTGAAGCCGGTGGGCGTGTGCACCTGGCCGTCGTGCCAGGTGCTGCCCTCGACGTCACCCACCCGGTTCAGTGGGCCGATCACGTCGTTCATGAAACGCGCCGCTTCGTCGAGCACCCCCCGGACCATGGACGGGTCGGCGTGGGAGAAGGCCTCGAAGCCGGACAGGGCGGACAGGTCGGCGACGTGCTCGAGGGCGAACTCGATGTCGCGCACGGGTGCGGAGTACTCAGCCACGATCCGAGGCTAGGCCCCACCCGCTCCGTCCCCAAAGGCAGACCACGGTCGGCCCGCCGACGGTCAACGCGTGCGTGACCGCTGATCTCGGCAGTCGCGGTCGAGATCAGGCGACGGCGATGAGGACGACGGCGAGAGCGGCGATGGCGAGGCCGACCGCCTGCACACGGGTCACCCGCTCGCGGAGCACCACCCGGGCGAGGACGAGGGTGCTTGCCGGGTAGAGCGAGCCGATCACCGACACGAGCACCAGCAGCCCGCTGCCGAAGGCGAGGACGAGGAAGGCGTTGGCGCCCATGTCGAAGATGCCACACGCGGCGATGATCCGCTTCGAGCCCGGAGCCGGCCGCAGCGGCGTGCGGCTGGCGAGCGCAAGCACGAGGAGGAGCGGTACGGACGCCACCCGGGCGCCGACCAGGGGCCACAGCCCCGAGTCGTCCGACACTCGGTCGAGGAGCAGGAACAGGCATCCGAACAGGACGCCGGAAAGAAGGCCCAGGAGCACCGTGGTGCGGGCCGAGACGCCTGGTGCCTGCACGTCGAGCTCGGTGTCGTCGGGCGCCGCCGGGCCGTGCTGGCTGACGAGGCCGATGGCGGCCATGGCGATGACGACACCGACCAGGGCGAGGGGTGCCGGGTGCTCACCGGTCGCCAGCCCGACGATCACGGGCAGGCCGGCGGCGGCCAGGGCCGAGACCGGCGCCACGACGCTCATGGCCCCCGACCCCATGGCCTTGTAGAAGACCAGCAGGGCGAGTGCGCCGGCGAGCCCCGCGGCCGCACCGAGAGCGAGATCGCCGGCCACGAGCGTGCCCCCGACGACGGGGACGAGCACGACCAACAGCAGCGCGCCGACCGTCTGCGCGAGGAGCGTCACCCGGATCACGGGCGAATGGCGGGACGCGAGGCCGCCGAAGAAGTCGCCGGCGCCATAGCTGGTGGCGGCGAGGAGCGCGAAGAGGATGCCCATGGGAGGCGCCAGTCTGGCGCGGCGCCGGTGCCGATCTACGGTCTGGGCGTGGCCGCTCCCCCTGCCGACCCTCCCCCCGCCGCCGAGGCGCCTACGCACCAGGACCCTGCCGACCAGGTCGCCATCGAACGCCTCCTACGCACCTACGCCCGCCGCATCGACGCCGGAGACTTCGCCGGCGTCGGCGCGCTCTTCGCCCACGGCACCATCGCCACCGAGGACGGCACCGCGCTGGCGACGGGGGCTGACGCCGTCGAGGCGCTCTACCTGGCCACCACCCGCCGCTACGACGACGGCACCCCTCACACCAAGCACGTCACCACCAACGCGGTCGTCGACGTGGACCCGTCGGGCGATCGCGCCGAGTGCCACTCGTACTTCACCGTGTTCCAGGGGCTCGCCGACTTCCCCCTCCAGGCCATCATCAGCGGCCGCTACGTCGACACGTTCGAGCGGGTGGACGGCGCGTGGCGCTTCGCCGAGCGGCGCATGGTGCCCGAGCTGTACGGAGACCTCAGCCGGCACCTGCTCATCGACCTCTGACAGTGTCGGCAGGCACCCCTAAGGTGACGGAGGTGACCGGGCTGACCACCCTCGCCCCCGGCGTCCTCGCGTGGCTGGACCCCAGCCCGGGGCCGGGGCACCCGAACGCCGGCGTCGTGGTCGACGAGGACGGCATCACCGTCATCGACACGCTGTGCGTGCCCTCGCAGTGGGAGCCCTTCGCCGACGCGGTCGACGCCCTCGACCGACCCGTGCGCCGGGTGGTGCTCACGAGCAGCCACATCCCCTACGTGGGCGGCACCCCCCGGTTCTGGCGGGCCGGGATCTACGGGACGGCCCAGACGAGCGCCCACCTCGACCAGCCCCCGAACGTCGATGCCTACCGCCGGCTCTTCCCGTCGGTCGCCGACGAGTTCGACGACGAGCTGCGCACCCGTCCGGTGAGCCACGTGGTCGCCGAGGCCACCTACGTGAGCGGCGCCGTGATGGCCGTCCCGCTGCCGGGCCAGATGGACGAGAACCTCGTGGCGGTCGTGCCCGGCGCCGGCGTGGTCTTCGCCGGAGCGCTGTGCAGCTTCGGGGTGACCCCGATGGCCTTCCAGGGCGACCTGCTGGCCTGGGCCGACAGCCTCGCCCAGGTGAGCGAGCTCGGCGACGTGATCGTCCCCGGCCACGGGCCCGTCGGCGGCGCCGACGAGGTGCTGGCCCTCCAGGCCTACCTGTGGTCGTGCGCCGAGGCGGACGGCGACCCGGCCGCCATCCCACCCGGCCCCTGGGACCGCTGGAGCGGCCGGGAGTGGGACGGGGTCAACGTCGAGCGGGCAGCGATGCTCGCCGCCGGCGACACCGGCGTCCCCCCGAGCCTCCTGCGACGCCTCGGCCTGGCCTGAAGCACCTGCTGCCCTCGACCGCCGCGCGAACTGGCACCGGATTTCGGTTCCCTGGCACCGAAATCCGGTGCCAGAACGTGGTGATCTGGCGGATCCAGGCGGTTCAGGGCTCGAGCTGGTGGCGCTGGAAGAACTCCCAGGCCAGCTCGGTGGCACTGATGTCCATGGTGGTGGTGCCCGCCACCGAGGCCAGTCCGCCGGCGGCGGTGTCGGCGCCCCCGGTGGCGTCGGCGTTGAACAGCGGGGTGCCGGGCCAGCTGTGACCGCCTCCCTCCACCACGTAGAGGACGACCTCGGCGCCGCCGTCACAGTCGGGCCACGAGCGACGAACGACCTCGTCGGAGACCCGCTCCTCCTCGGGCTCGGCGGCGCAGCCGTTGCGCCCGGCCCAGCGGGCGAGGGTGCCGTCGACGGGCGCGAACGCGATGTCGTCGATCCGGTCCTGCTGATCGTCGGCGGGGGCGGCCGACGCATCCAGGGGGTTGGACGACAGGAAGCCGCGGATGGCCGCGCCGAGGCCCCCCTCGTACGGCAGGACGTTGTCAGCGGTGCCGTAGATGGCCTGGAAGGAGACCGGTGGGCCGTCCTCGCAACCCTCGAGGAACGCGACCCCAGCGACCGGGGCCACGGCCGCGAACACGTCGGGCAGTCCGCAGGCGAGCGCCGACGACATCAGGCCGCCGTTCGAGATCCCGGTGGCGTAGACGCGGGACGTATCCACGCAGAGGTCGTCGCCCACCCGTGCCACCAGGTCACCGAGGAAGGACACGTCGTCGGTGGCGATGCCCGCCGACACGAAGTTCCAGAAGGGGATGTCGCCCAGGCCCTGGGGCGTCACGACCAGGAACCCCTCCTCGTCGGCCAGCGGCTCCATCCCGGTGACCGCAGCCTCCATGTCATCCGACATGGTCAGCCCGTGCAGGTCGACCACGAGGGGTGCCGGTGTGGTCGACTCATAGCCGGCGGGCACGAAGCGGCGGTACTCCCGTTCGGTGTCGCCCACCGCGAGCCGCTCATCGGACACGCCGGTGTCGGGGACCGCAGCTTCGTCGCTGCAGCCCGGCGAGGCGACGGGGGCGCCTCCGCTGACCGACCTGGGGGTGGTGGTGGAGGAGGAGGAGGAGGAGGAGGCGGCGGGCGCCGCTGCCGCCGACCGTTCGGTGTCGTCACCCCCAGGGACGCACGCC
>CAYYDZ010000080.1:8469-12299 GCA_964470715.1 uncultured Microthrixaceae bacterium
GGGCCGGCCGGCCGATGCCTCAGCGCACCGCCGGCAGCCGCAGGACGGCATCGACCCCGCCGCCGGCAGCCTCGCGCAGCTCGAGGTCGCCACCGTCGATGCGAGCCAGCTGGCGGGCGATGGGCAGTCCCAGACCGCTCCCGCCGAGACGGGGTCCCGTGGTCGGGGTCGTCCAGAAGCGGTCGAAGGCCCGGGCGCGCTCCTCGGTGGTCAACCCGGGCCCCTGGTCCAGGATGTGAGCCTCCACGTCGCCCCCCGCCACCCGGCACGAGAGCGTCACCGTGCTCCCTGGTGCCGACACGTCGAGGGCATTGGCCAACAGGTTGTCCACCACGCCGGCGACGTGGTCGGGCGTGGCGAGGGTCGACACGGGTTGGTCACCGGTGTCCAGGTCGAGCGCAACGCCCTGCTCTGCGGCCACCGGCGCCCACACCTCACGGCGTTCGTCGAGCAACTCGCGCAGGTCGATGATCTCCGCCGTGACCGTCGTGGACGTGCGTTCGGCACGTGCCAACGCCAGCAGGCCGTCGACGAGGCGGGACAGGCGACCCACCTCGTTGAGGGCGGCGTCGACCTCCTCGGCCTCCTCCGCACCGACCTCCTCGCGCACGTTCTCGAGCTGCAGGCGCAGGGCGGTGAGGGGGGTGCGCAGCTGGTGGGAGGCGTCGGCTACGAAGGCCTCCTGCGCGGTGACGAGCTGTTCGAGGCGGTTGGCGGTGTCGTTGAAGGCGACCGAGAGCGAGCGCACCTCCGGCGGCCCCTCCCCGGTGGGCGTGCGGGCCTCGAGGTCACCGTGACCCAGGCGTGTGGCGGTCTCCTGGAGTCGCCGCAACGGCCGCGTCACGGATCGGGCGAACACGATGCCGACGACGGTGGCGGCCGCCAGCGTGACCACTGCGACCAGGCCGAGGCGGGCCCAGTTGCGCAGGACCCGCTCGTCGACGGTCGAGGTGGGGTAGGTGATGCGCACCGCGCCGTGGACCTCGCCGCCGGACGCCACCGGCACGGCCACGTAGAGCAGGTTCTGGTCGAGGGTGTCAGATCGGCGCGTGCCGGTGGCGACCCGGCCGCTCAGGGCGACGGCGACCTCGGGTCGACTGGCGAAGGACCGGTTTCCGGGACGGAACGGGTCGGAGTCCGCGACCACGTCGCCCACGTCATCGACGATGACCACCCGGCCACCCGTGCGCTCCTGGTAGGCCTCGGCCACGGCCTGGAGGTCGATGTCCTGCGTGCCCTCGAGGACGTCCTCCGACAGCGAGGCGAGGGCGACGGCGTCGCGTTCGACGTCGAAGGTGAGCTCGTCGATCTGGCGGCGGGCGTAGGAGATGCCGAGGGGCACCTCGAGGACCAACAGGACGAGCACCGTGAGGGTGAGGTACCCCAAGAGCAGGCGTCGGGTCACGGCTCGATCCCGAGCCGGAAGCCCACCCCCCGCACGGTCTCGATCAGGGTCGGATCACCCAGCTTCTTGCGCAGCGATGCGACGTGCACGTCGAGGGTCTTGGTGGGGCCGTACCAGTGGGCGTCCCAGACCTCCTCGAGGATCTCGTCCCGGGTGCGCGTCGCCCCGGGGTCGCTGGCCAGGAGGGCGAGCAGGTCGAACTCCTTACGGGTGAGGTTGATCTCGCCACCGTCGACGGTGGCGCGACGGGTGCGCGTGTCCACCTCGACCCGACCGGCTCGCAGCACCGGGTCGGCCTCGACCTCGTCGTCCGCCTGCCGTGAAGCGGCCCGACGACTGACGGCGCGGATGCGGGCGACGAGCTCGCGGAAGCCGAAGGGCTTCACGACGTAGTCGTCGGCCCCCAATTCGAGGCCTACGACGCGGTCGACCTCGTCGCCACGAGCGGTGATGACGATGATGGGCACGTCCGACTCGGCCCGCAGGCGCCGACAGACCTCGTAGCCGTCGATGTCGGGCAGTCCGAGATCGAGCAGCACGAGATCGGACGCCTCGGCGGCGAGGGCATCGGAACCCGTCGCCACCCGCGTGACCTCGAAGCCCTCGCGCCCCAGGCCCTTGACCAAGGGTCCGGCGATGGCGTCGTCGTCTTCCACCAGCAGCAAACGCACCCGACCACGGTCGCACGAATCGCCACGCTTGGGCGTCAACCTGGACAACTTTGCCAAGCCTTAACCCTCGACTGCCCCGTCGTTGTCGATGCCTTTCGTACGGTCCAGTGGTCGGATCACAACCGGGAGGAACCCCCCATGGAACGACGCAAGGCACTCGCCGTCGCAGGAACCGTCGTCGGCACGCTCGCTGCCGCCGGCGCGGCAATGGCCGTCAACTTCGGGCTCCTCGGCGCTCAGGCCAGCACCGTGGGCAACCTCGACGTGAAGAGCGCCGCCGCGTTGGCGGCACCCACCACGACCTCGACGACCGCTCCCCCACCCGAGGTCACCATCATCTACCAGGACGTCCCCGTACCGGCCTCCGGCGGTAGCAGCGGCGGCAGCAGCCCGTCAGGCGGGTCGTCAGGCGCGTCGTCCGCCGGCGCTCCGGCGCCAGCGACCGCCCCGGCGCCGACCCCCTCCGTCGCACCGGCCCCCACCGCGGCGACGCCCACCTACAGCGATGACGACGACAGCCACGCGGACGAGCCCGATGACGACCGAGCGGAAGAGCCCGGCGACGATGACTGACCGCCGGAACCCCTCCTTCGAGACGGTCGCAGGGCCCGCCGAGAAGCCGGGCCGCAAGAAGCGGCCGCACGCCGCGGCCACCACCCGGATCCTGACCGCCGGGGTGGCGACGACAGCGGCGTTCGGGATGGTCGCAGCGATGGGCCTTGCCAACCCGCCCGACGAGGCCGCGGCCAACGACGCACCCGCCGTGCAGCGCCCCATCGTGACCACCACGACCACCGAGGCCACCCCCGACCGCATCATCATCGTGCGCCCGCGCTACGTTCCGGTCCCGTCGAGCAGTGGCTCCGGCGGCTCGTCCGGGTCCTCAGGATCGTCCAGCTCGAGCGGCTCGTCGGCCGGCTCGGGCTCGTCCGCACCGGCGGCGGCGGCCCCTGCACCCGCCCCGGCCCCAGCTCCGGCACCGGCACCCGCACCGGCGCCGGTCACCACCAGCGGCGGCAGCTAACGCGTCGCAGGCGGTGCCCCCGGCCGTCTCGGCCCTCACCCTCATCGCCCCGAGGGTGCAGTGGCCGGGGCGGCCGTCTTCGCGTCCGGGCCCCGCTGCACGCTCGCCGAGCCTCGGTCGGCGCCGACCAGCTGGACTGGCGCTGGACCTCAGCGCGGCTTCACCTCAGCGGCGCCGAGAGCACGCCGTGCTACGAGAGCTGCTTGGTGACCTGGTCGAGCGCCTCGTCCTCGGAGACGTCGAGGGCGAAGCTGAGCTCGGACACGAGCACGCCCCGGGCCTTGACCAGCATCGACTTCTCGCCGGCCGAGAGGCCGCGGTCGGCGTCGCGCAGGGCGAGGTTCCGGACCACCTCGGCCACCTGGTAGACGTCCCCCGACTTCAACTTCTCCTGGTGGTTCTTGAAGCGCCGGCTCCAGTTCGAGGGCTCGCGCACGTCGCGCTTGGCCAGCAGCTGGAACAGGTCGTCGACGTCCTCGCGGGCGATGGGTCGGCGCATGCCGACCGCCTCGGCGTTGCTGGCAGGGACCGACAGCATCAGATCGCCGTGGGCCATGCGCAGGACGAGGTACTCCTGCTTCTCGCCGAAGACCTCGCGCTTCTCTTTGCGCTCGATCACCGCGGCGCCGTGATGGGGATACACGACGCGATCGCCGACTTCGAACAAGGGCTGCACTCCTGGGGTCCGCCGCAGTCCCCCGCGCAGGGGTTCGGCTCCGGCAATTCGGGC
>CAYYDZ010000081.1:0-2921 GCA_964470715.1 uncultured Microthrixaceae bacterium
GCCACGAGGGCCGGCGCATCATCACCGCCTGCTTCGCCAGCCACATCCACCGCATCCAGCAGATCGCCGACGCTGCGGTGGCCTTCGGGCGCACGGTGGCCACCCTGGGCATGTCGATGAAGAAGAACGTGAAGCTGGCCAGGGACATGGGCCTGCTCGACATCCCCGACCACGCCCTGCGCGACATCGAAGAGGTCAACGACCTCGACCCCGGGAAGGTCTGCATCATCTCCACGGGCTCGCAGGGCGAGCCGATGTCGGCGCTGGCCCTGATGGCGTCGAGCGACAGCCGGTGGCTGAAGATCACCGAGCACGACACGGTCATCCTCAGCTCGCACCCGATCCCCGGCAACGAGTTCAACGTCGGCAAGGTGATCGAAGGCCTGGTGCGCCTCGGCGCCGAGGTCGTCCACTCCGGCATCAGCGACGTGCACGCCACCGGCCACGCCAAGCAGGAGGAGCTCAAGACCTACCTGTCCATCGCCCGCCCCGAGTGGTTCGTCCCGGTGCACGGTGAGTTCCTGCACCTCACCGCCCACGCCAAGCTCGGTCGGATGATGGGCATCGCCGACAACCACGTGATCCAGTGCGAGGACGGCGATCAGCTCACGCTGTCCGACAGCGGCCTCGAGATCACGGGCAGCGTGCCCGCGGGCTACCTCTACGTCGACGGCATCGTCGGCGACGTCGGTGACGGCGTGTTGCGCGATCGCCGCGTCCTGGCCGAGGAAGGCGTGGTGGTCGTCATCGTCACCGTTGACTCGTCCACCGGCGAGGTCATCACCGGGCCCGACGTCATCACCCGGGGGTGGGTCTACGCCCCCGAGGCCGACGGTCTGCTGGACGAGGCGTCCGAGGCCGTGTCCAACGCCATCCACAACGCCTTCTCCGAGGAGAACACCCACGACATCGAGTCGCTGCAGCGGGTCGTGCGGCGCGCCGCCGGCAAGTTCGTCAGCGGCCGCACCAAGCGCAAGCCCATGATCGTCCCGGTGGTCCTGGAGGCGTAGGTCCCGGAGGCGTAGAGCCGATGGGGCGCCGTCGGCCGCTCCATGCCGGGTGTGCCGTGCTCGTCACGCTTGAGCGTGGGACATCGGGCTTCCGTTCCGGGAAGCGTGAAGCCGCCGGTGGCGGTCCGTTCTGCGCCGGTGGCGGTTCTCGGCTTCCAAGAAGCTCGCACGACTCGGCAACCGGCGCCGGGACCCGTCGTTGGGGGAACGGGGCCCGGCGCCGGATCGGCAGTGCTGACGATCAGGCGGCGTCTGCCGCGCAGACCTCGGTCTGGCGTGCGGTGAGGCGCTCGATGAGCTCGGTGAGGTGTTCGATGCGCTCGGACACCTGCTCGATGCGGTGGTCGAGGCGCTCGACCAGCTCGTCGTTGCCGTCGGCGACCGCGTCGGCGCGCCGCTCCTGCAGGTGGGCGAGGCGCTCGTTGGCGTGCTCGAGGCCGTCCTGGGCTCGTTCGAGGGCGTGGGTGACCCGCTCGCACGGGTCGGCGGCCGGACCGGCAGCGGGCGGAGGGCCGTCGGGACGGCCGGGGTGCTCGGCGGCGGCGGCGGTGCCGCCGAGTCCCAGGGCCACCGTGAGTGCCAGCGCCGTGACGGCGACGAGGGTGCGGAGTCTCATGAGAGATGCCTTTCGGGTCGAGGTGCTCATGAGGTGATCAGCGCCGGCCGACCCGCACGGGGTACGGGCCTCGTTCCGCAGGTGTCTGCCCCGGCCTCCAACCACTACCGTCGGGGCCATGTCACGGGAACTCATCGCGGCGGCTGGGGCCGCCCTGCTCGACGAGCGCCGGCAGCTGAAGGCCGACGAGCTCGCCGCGTTGGCCACGGTGCCCGACAGCGCGGTGCCCTCGCTGGCCGCGCTGGCCCACGAGGTGCGCTTGTCGTGGTGCGGCCCCGAGGTCGAGGTCGAGGGCATCTTGTCGGCCAAGACCGGCGGCTGCCCCGAGGACTGCCACTTCTGCAGCCAGTCGTCGTCGTTCCCGAACCAGGTGCAGGCCACGCCCTTCCTCGACACCGACGAGGTGCTGCGAGCGGCTGAAGAGACCGCCCGCCTGGGTGCCTCCGAGTTCTGCATCGTCTTGGCCATCAAGGGCCCGGACGAGCGCACGATGGGCCGCATCCTCGAGCTCGTGCCGCTGGTGCGCGAGCGGGTCGGCCTCAACGTGGCGGTCAGCGCCGGCATCCTCACCGAGGACCAGGCCCGCCGCTTCGCCGAGGGCGGCGTCCACCGCTACAACCACAACCTCGAGACCGCCCGCTCGCACTTCCCGAACATCGTCACCACCCACAGCTGGGAGGAGCGCTTCGACACCTGCCAGCTGGTGCGCGAGCACGGCATGGAGCTGTGCTGCGGCGTCCTGCTGGGCATGGGCGAGAGCGTTGAGCAGCGCCTCGAGCTCATCGCCGAACTGCGTGAGGTCGAGCCCGCCGAGGTGCCGATCAACTTCTTGAACCCCCGGCCCGGCACGCCGCTGGCCGACCTCCCCCTGGTCGAGCCCCTCGAGGCCATCCGGTGGATCGCGCTGTTCCGCCTGGGCCTGCCCTCGGTGATCCTGCGTTACGCCGGCGGCCGTGAGGTCACCCTGCGCGAGCTGCAGACCTTGGGCATGACGTCGGGCATCAACGCCCTCATCGTCGGCAACTACCTCACCACCCTCGGCCGCTCGCCCGACGAGGACCTGCAGATGCTCACCGACCTGCGCATGCCCATCGGCGTGCTGTCCAAGGTCATCTGATCCTCCGGCTGGTGGACGACGCGCCCACCCACTGCGTCGGTTGCGGCCGACCCGTGGGGGAGTGCACCGGCGGGTGCGGCGCCGCCGGCGAGTTCGAGGCGCCCCATCACTGCCCCCATTGCGGGCGCCGCCTCGCCGTCCAGGTGACGCCGACCGGCGTCACCGCCCGCTGCCGCGA
>CAYYDZ010000081.1:3021-6261 GCA_964470715.1 uncultured Microthrixaceae bacterium
CGGCGCTCGACGAAGGCGTTGAGGCCCTCGGCGGCGTCGGGGGCCTCGGTCGACTCGGCGTTCCAGCGGGCCTCGACCTCCGGCCCGACGGCACCGGTGGCCTCGATCGAGGCGATCATCTCCTTGGTCGCCACCTGCGTGAGCAGCGAGCGCTCGTCGGCCAGCAGGCGGGCCAGGGCGTCGACCCGGGCCGCAGCGAGTCCCGGGTCGAGCACCTCGTGGACGAGGCCGATGTGGTGGGCCCGCTCGGCACCGATCAGTTCGGCGGAGTACAGCAGGTGCTTGGCCGCCGCCGGCCCGATGACCGCCACCGCCCGCTCGAGGGCGAAGGGCGGGTAGACGATGCCCAGGCGGGCCGGCGTGATGCCGAAGCGGGCGGTCGACTCGGCGATGCGCAGGTCGCAGGAGACGGCGATCTCGGCGCCGCCGCCCACGCACGAGCCCTGGATGAAGGCGATGGTCGGGCGGGGGAACGCGGCCAGGGCGTCGTCAGCGGCCTTGTTCACGGCGTGGTAGGCGGTGCGGTCGGCGAGGCCGCTGAGCTCGGCGATGTCGGCGCCGGCGCAGAAGTGCTCGCCGGCGCCGCGCACCACGAGGACCCGCACGGAGGCGTCGTCGGCCAACTCGGCGCAGGTGCGGGTGATGCCCGACCACATGGCCTCGGTGACCGCGTTGCGCTTGTCGGGGCGGTTGAGCCACAGCGTGGCCACCGTGCCGTCGCGGGTGACCACGAGGGGCTCGTCGGAGGAGGGGAGGGCCGGGTCGCTCACGGGCCCATCTTGGCCCAGAACCCGCCCTCGCATCGCCTGTTGGTGGTGGGGCTGGTGTTAGCGTTGTTGCCACTGTGGCCAAGCAACCCACCCGATCCTCGGGGGCCTCGAAGCCCCGGTCGTCGCGGTCCAGCGGCACCCGCACGGCGACGCGCAAGGCCCCGCCGCCGCCTCCGACGGCCACGGAACGGGCCACCGCGTTCGCGGGCAAGGCCCTCGGCGGCCATGGCGCCGACATCGCCGGCCTCGCCCTCATCGCCCTCGGCATCATCGCCGGGCTCGGCATCTACGGCGACCTCGTGGGCCCCGCCGGCGGCGTCCTGTCGGACGGCACCGGTGCTCTCCTCGGCCTCGTCCGCTGGCTGACCCCGCCCATCCTGGTGCTGCTGGGCGTGGTGGTGCTGCGCTCGGGCCCCCACACCGGCGTCGACCCTGATGCGGGTGCCGCCGCGTCCGGCGAGGACGATCGTCCGCACGACCAGGCCGCCCGGCTCGTGGTGGGCTGCGCACTGCTGCTCGTGTCGGTGACCGGCCTGCTGCACCTCGTGGCCGGCAGCCCGGAGTGGGGCGATCCGGTGGGCGACTTCGGCGACGCCGGCGGGTACCTCGGCTTCGCCACCGGTTCCCCCCTCCAGGCCGTGCTGGCGGTCTGGGGCGCCGCGCTGGTGCTGATCACCGTTGGCCTCGTCGGGGTCATCGTCCTCAGCCGCGCCCACGTCCGCACCGCCGCCGACCGCACCGCCGCCGGCGTGAAGCCGGCCGGCTCGGCGCTGCGCCAGGCCTATCAGTGGCTCTTCCGCATCGGCGACGAACGATCGAACGCGCCCGCCGTACCCACCGGCGGCGCCACCCTGTTCGACCAGGACGAGGGCGGCGAGCTCGAGCCGTCCCCGCCCAAGAAGGCCTTGCGGGCCCCCAAGAAGCGTGCGGAACCCGCGCTCGAGCCCATCGAATCCACCGCTCGCGAGATCGGCCCGCCCCGCTCCGTCAAGGGCTCGCCGTGGAAGCTCCCGCCCGCCAACCTCCTCGAGCGCGCCGGCGACCACGAGTACGACCACGCCCAGGTCGAGGCCACCGGGCGCGAGCTCGAGCGGGCCCTCGCCGAGCACGGCGTCGAGACGCGCCTCGTCGGCATGGTCGTCGGCCCCACCGTCACCCGCTTCGAGCTCGAGCTGGGCCCGGGCGTCAAGGTGGCCCGGGTCACCAGCCTCCACAAGGACATCGCCTACGCGATGGCCTCGCCCGACGTCCGCATCCTGGCCCCCATCCCCGGCCGTCAGGCCATCGGCGTCGAGGTCCCCAACGTCCGCCGCCACCTCGTCTCGGTGGGCGACATCCTCGCCTCGCCCGAGGCCCGCAAGGCCACCCACCCCCTCGAGGTGGCCGTCGGCCGGGACATCGCCGGCAAGGCGGTGCTGGCCAACCTCGCCACGATGCCCCACATCCTCATCGCCGGCGCCACCGGTGCGGGCAAGTCGTCGTGCATCAACTCGATCATCACGTCGATCCTCATGCGCTCGACACCCGAGCAGGTGCGCATGATCCTGGTCGACCCCAAGCAAGTCGAGCTCGGTCAGTACGAGCGCCTGCCCCACCTGCTCACCCAGGTGGTCACCGACCCCAAGAAGGCGGCCAACGCCCTGGCCTGGGCGTGCAAGGAGATGGACCGTCGCTACGACCTGCTCTCCGAGGCGGGCGTGCGCGACATCACCGGCTACAACGCCAAGTTCGACCGGGGCGAGCTGCGCCAGGGCCCGCCGCCGGGGGAGGGCAGCGACGGCGACGAGCTGCCGGCGCAGGAGCGCATGCCGTTCATCCTCGTGGTGGTGGACGAGCTCAACGACCTCATGATGGTGGCGGCCCGGGACGTCGAGGCGTCGATCACCCGCATCGCCCAGAAGGCCCGCGCTGTGGGCATCCACCTCGTCGTGGCGACCCAGCGCCCGTCGGTCAACGTGATCACCGGCGTCATCAAGGCGAACATCCCCGCCCGCCTCGCCTTCGCCGTGGCCAGCCTCCAGGACAGCCGCGTCATCCTCGACCAGCCCGGCGCCGAGCGCCTCGTGGGCAAGGGCGACATGTTGCTGCTCGGCCCCACGTCCAGCGTGCCCCACCGCATCCAGGGCTCGTGGGTCACCGAGGAAGAGGTCCGGGGTGTGGTGAAGGCATGGCACGACCAGGCCCCCGACGTCGCCTACGTCCCCGGCGTCGACGGTGAGTCCGACCCCGCCGAGGGTGGCGGGGGGGCGTTCGGCATCGGTGACAGCGAGGACGACGAGCTGCTCCGCCAGGCCATGGACCTCGTCGTTCGCAGCCAGCTGGGTTCCACCTCGATGCTCCAGCGCAAGCTGCGGGTCGGCTTCGCCCGCGCCGGCCGCCTCATGGACCTGCTCGAGCAGCAGGGCGTGGTCGGCCCCTCCGAGGGCTCGAAGTCCCGTGCCGTGCTCATGACCGTCGAGGAGCTCGACGG
>CAYYDZ010000081.1:6361-12253 GCA_964470715.1 uncultured Microthrixaceae bacterium
GGTGACGCCACGGCGATTCTGGGTGGAGACGCTCGGCTGTCCGAAGAACGAGGTCGACTCCGACAAGCTGGTCGGCACCTTGCTCGCGGACGGCCTGGTCCCGGCGTCCACCGCCGACGAGGCCGACCTCGTGGTGATCAACACCTGCGCCTTCGTGGAAGAGGCCCGCCAGGAGTCGATCGACACCGTGCTGGACCTCGGTGAGCGTCGGCGCCCGGGCGCCGAGCTCGTGGTCACGGGGTGCCTCGCCGAGCGCTACGGCGACGAGCTCGCCGAAGCGCTGCCGGAGGCGGACGCCGTGGTCGGCTTCGGCGTGCCCGTGACCCTCACCGCGAAGCCGGGAAAGGGGCTGCCGGTGGCGCCGTCGTTCGACCTGCTGAACCTGCCGCGGCCGCGCTCGCTCGTCCCCTGGGCCTACGTGAAGGTGGCGGAGGGCTGCGACCGGGCCTGCGGCTTCTGCGCCATCCCCAGCTTCCGGGGCCCGCAGCGGTCTCGGTCCATCGAGTCCATCCTGGAGGAGGTCGCCGCCCTCGACGTCCGCGAGGTCGTGCTCGTGGCCCAGGACCTCGCCGCGTTCGGCCGGGACCAGGGCCAGGGCACCCGGGCCATCGTGCCTCTCGTCGAGGCGGTGGCGCAGCAGGTCGACCGGGTGCGCCTGCTCTACCTGTACCCGTCGGACCTCACCGACGGGCTCATCGACGCGGTCTGCGCCACCGGCGTGCCCTACTTCGACCTGTCGCTGCAGCACGTCTCGCCCCCGCTGCTGCGTCGCATGCGCCGCTGGGGCGACGGCGAGCGCTTCCTCGAGCGCATCGAGGCCATCCGCCGCCGTGAGCCCGACGCCGCCTTCCGGTCCAACTTCATCGTCGGCTACCCGGGCGAGACCGAGGAGGACCACGACGCCCTCCTGCGCTTCGTGGAGGACGCCCAGCTCGACTGGTGCGGCTTCTTCCGGTACTCCGAGGAGGCCGGCACCTACGCCGCCGACCTCGACGGCCGCGTCGACGGCGAGCTCGTGCGTGAGCGCCTCGCCGAGCTCGGTGAGCGCCAGGACGCCATCACCGCCCACCGCCGCCTCGCCCTCGTCGGGCGGGAGGTCGAAGTGCTGGTCGACACGCCGGGCACCGGCCGGTCCCACCGGGAGGCGCCGGAGATCGACGGCATCGTCACCGTGCCGTCAGAGCTGGTGGTCGGCACCTTCCACACCGTGACCGTCACCGACGCCCTCGGCCCCGACCTCCTCGCCGAGGCCGACGTACTCAGCGGAGCGGCCTCGTGACCGCCGAGCAGCAGCCCCAGGTCGAGCGCCCCGAGGGGGGCTTCGGTCCGTCGGCCATCGCCACCCCCGCCAACTTCGTCACCATCACGCGGCTGTTCGTCTCGCCGCTGCTGTTCGCCATGTTGGCCAAGGACGACGTGTCGTGGGGCGCCACCCTGCTGTGGGGCGTGCTCGCCCTGACCGACGGCGTCGACGGCTGGATCGCCCGCCGCCAAGGCGCCACCCGCTCGGGTGCCTTCCTCGACCCGCTGGCCGACAAGGTGCTCGTGCTCGGGGCCATGGCCGTGCTGGTGGGCAGCGGTGCCTTCGGCTGGGTGCCGTTCGTGCTCATCGGCGCAAGAGAGCTGGGCATCTCGCTGTACCGCTCGTACTGGGGCCGCCGCGGGCTTGCCATCCCCGCCCGCAAGAGCGCCAAGGTCAAGACGGTCGTCCAGGAGCTCGCGGTCACCGCGGTGATCTGCCCGCCGATCGTCGAGGCCGTGCCGTGGCTGGGCGAGGTGCTTCTCTGGGCGGCCGTGGTCCTGACCCTGTTCAGCGGCGCCCAGTACGTCGTCGACGGTCGCCGTGCCATCACCACCATGGGGGCCGACCGCCCCGCCGACCCCCGGAGCTGACCGTGCGCTGTGAAGTGATCGCCGTGGGCACCGAGCTGCTGCTCGGCCAGATCGTGGACACCAACTCGTCGTGGATCGGCGAGCAGCTGGCGTTGTCGGGCATCGACTCCCACTTCCAGACGAAGGTCGGCGACAACGCCGAGCGCATCGCCTCCGCCCTGCGCATCGCCCTCGAACGCAGCGACGCCGTCATCATGTGCGGCGGCCTCGGCCCGACCCAGGACGACATCACCCGCGACGTCATCGCCGACGTGCTCGGGGTGCGTCTCCTGCGCCGGCCCGAGCTGGAGGAGAAGATACGCGCCATGTTCGGCTCACGGGGCCGGGAGATGCCGGCGAACAACCTCCGCCAGGCCGACGTGCCCGAAGGTGCCGAGGTGCTCGACGAGATGCCTGGTACGGCGCCCGGCCTGCGCTGCCCGGTGGGGGAGTCGCAGGTGATCTACGCGGTGCCCGGCGTCCCGTACGAGATGAAGGCCATGGTGGGGGGGAGCATCCTCGCGGACCTGCGCGAGCGAGCAGGTGTGGCGTCGGTGATCCACAGCCGCACCCTGCGCACCTGGGGCCACTCCGAGTCCGGGCTGGCCGAGCTGCTGGCCGACCGCATCACCCAGCTCGACGCGCAGGGCAACCCCACGCTCGCCTTCCTGGCGAGCGGCATCGAGGGCCTCAAGGTGCGCATCACCGCCAAGGCCCCCGACGCCGCCTCTGCCGAGTTGATCCTCGATGACGAGGAGGCCCGTCTGCGCGAGATCATCGGGCACCTCGTGTTCGGACTCGACGGCCAGACCATGGAGTCGGTGGCCCTCGACCTGCTGCGCGAGCGTGGGCTCACGCTGGCGGTCGCCGAATCCGCCACGGGTGGGCTCATCACGAGTCGCCTCACCGACGTGCCCGGTGCGAGCGACGTGCTCGTCGGCGGGGTGGTCAGCTACGCGTCCGAGGTGAAGTACGACCTGCTCGACGTTCCCCGAGGGCCGGTGGTCACCGCGGAGGCGGCGCGTGCCATGGCTGAGGGGGTGCGGCACCGTCTCGGCGCCGACGTGGGCATCGCCGTCACCGGCGTGGCCGGGCCCTCCGAGCAGGAGGGCCAACCGGTGGGCACCGTCTTCCTCGGCCTGGCCCTCGGTTCGACGGGCGAGGCGGTCGGAATGCGCCTGCCCGGCGACCGGCAGCGGGTCCGTGAGTTCGCCACCATCAGTGTGCTCAACTTGCTCCGCGAGCGGCTGCTCGCGTTGCCCGCCTGAGGGCCGCTACCCTCCCGCCGACCAGCACTCCCGCTCGCAGGAGATCCCATGGCTACCCACCGTCCGTCGCTTCGCATGCTGATCGCCCCCGTCTGCGGGGGCGCGCTCCTGCTCGCCGCCTGCGGCAGCGGGGTGCAGGAGGTGGACACCGAAGGTGCCACCGGCTCAACGGTCGAAGCGCCCGCCGTCACCGTGCCCGACGCCACCACGACCAGCGAGGACGCGGCCGCCGGCACCACGACGACCTCCGCATCCGATGTCACCGACACGACCGCGGCGTCCGGGGCGGTGCCCCCCGCCGAGGACCCAGGCGACCTCGGCGACGACGCCGAGCTCGACGCGTTGGCGCAGGACTGCTTCGACGGAGACTTCTCGGCATGTGACCAGCTCTTCTTCGAAAGCCCGGTCGACTCCGACTACGAGGCCTACGGCGACTCCTGTGGCGGGCGCAACGAACCCGCCGGCCTGTGCGTGACCATCTACGGCCAGGGCTGATCCCGACACCGGCTAGCGTCTCGTCACCGCCGCCCAAGGAGCACCTGATGACCCGCCGCCGCTTGCTGCTGCTCGCTTCCGTCCTCTTGCTCGTCCTCGCCGCGTGCGGAGGCGGTGTCGAGGAGAACGGGGGCGGGGCCGATGTCACGGTGTCGGACACGAAGCCCGACACGACGGACACCACCGGAGCGACGGACACCACCACGGCCGATGACGAGAACGGGGACCTCCCGCCGGGACAGGACCCCCGCAACATCCTCGGCGACGATCAGGCTCTGAACGACCTCGCCAACCAGTGCTTCGACGGTGACATGCAGGCGTGCGACGACCTCTTCGCCCAGACCCCCGTCGACTCCGACCTCGAGGCGTACAGCCAGACCTGTGGCGGTCGCATCGACGAGGTCGACGGCTCCCCCGACTGCGTGGCCCGCTTCGCGAGCGCGTCCGACCCGCAGGAGCCCGGCGACTTCAACGACGCCGAGTTCGACCGCTTGGCCGGCGAGTGCTTCGACGGCGACCTCGCGTCGTGCGACGAGCTCTTCCGGGTCACGCCGGTCGGCTCCGCGGCCGAGGCTTACGGCAGCACCTGCGGCGGTCGGCTCGAGGAGGGCGTGAGCGGTGACTGCGAGGATCTGCTGGGCGGCGACGCGGAGTCTTCGGGCGCCACCCCGACCACGGCAGCGGGCTAGCCGTTCGCGGCGTCGACCCGATCGGCGCTCCTCCGAGCGCCCGATCGGTCGAGCAGATCAGCCGGCACCGTCCTCGTCCTCGTCGATGACCTCACCACTCGCGTCGAGGCGCAGCGAGGCCGAGTTCATGCAGAATCGGGTCCCGGTGGGCCGGGGACCGTCGGGGAACACGTGGCCGAGGTGGGCGCCACAGTTGGCGCACATCGCCTCGGTGCGGACCATGCCGTGCGAGCGGTCGCTCTCGGTGACCACCGCATCGCTGTCGAGTGCCGCGTAGAAGCTCGGCCAGCCCGTGCCCGAGTCGAACTTGGTGTCCGAGGAGAACAGCGGGGCGTCGCAGCACACGCAGCGATAGGTCCCCTCGTCCTTGCAGTCCCAGTACGCGCCCGAGAAGGCGCGCTCGGTGCCCTTCTCGCGGGTCACGTGGTACTGCTCGGGAGTCAGGCGCTCGCGGTACTCGTCGTCGGTGGCGGGAGGTCGTGGGTTCATGGGCTGGAGCTCCTCGTTGCGATTCGGGGGTCGGTGGGCAGTGTGCTCGGACTGTCGCCCTCTTGGCACAGGTGCTTGATCGAACGAACGTTCGAAACTACGATGGTGTCGTTCCGGCTCGCCAGCATCTCAGGCAGCACCCGCACCCCTTCAACCCCGGAGCCGGTCCGGGAGTTCCCAGGTCGGCCGAGGCCCTGCACCGGCTTACTTGTCAGACCCCATCCGTACGGTGACGACCGTAGAGCAACCCTGACCACCTCGAACAGGAAAGGCACCACCGTGGAGCGAGACAAGGCACTCGAGATGGCCCTCGGCCAGATCACCAAGGCGCACGGCGAAGGGTCCATCATGAAGATGGGCGAAAAGACGTCGATGGGCATCGAGTCCATCCCGACGGGTGCCATGTCGCTCGACATCGCCCTCGGCGTCGGGGGCCTGCCCCGTGGTCGTGTCACGGAGATCTACGGGCCCGAGTCGTCGGGCAAGTCCACCCTCGCCATGCACGTGGTGGCCGAGGCCCAGCGCAACGGTGGCATCTGCGCCTACATCGACGCCGAGCACGCCATGGACCCGGTCTACGCCGCCGCCATCGGTGTCGACATCGACGAGCTGCTCATCTCGCAGCCCGACACGGGCGAGCAGGCGCTCGAGATCACCGACACCCTGATCCGCTCGGGTGCCCTCGACGTCGTCGTCATCGACTCGGTGGCGGCCCTGACGCCCAGGGCCGAGATCGAGGGCGAGATGGGCGACTCCCACGTCGGCCTCCAGGCCCGCCTCATGTCACAGGCCCTGCGCAAGCTCACCGCCAACCTCAACAAGTCCGACACCATCTGCATCTTCATCAACCAGCTGCGGGAGAAGATCGGGGTGATGTTCGGCAGCCCCGAGACCACGCCGGGCGGTCGGGCCCTCAAGTTCTACTCGTCGGTCCGCCTCGACATCCGCCGCATCGAGGCCATCAAGGACGGCGTCGAGGTGGTGGGGAACCGCACCCGGGTCAAGGTGGTGAAGAACAAGGTCAGCCCGCCGTTCAAGCAGGCCGAGTTCGACATCATGTACGGCAAGGGCATCAGCCG
>CAYYDZ010000082.1:0-12118 GCA_964470715.1 uncultured Microthrixaceae bacterium
TCGCTCCAGACGATACGATGACTCTTGTTCATGACGTCAAGCCTCCCTTAGAGAAATCATTAGGAACACGTCCGGCAACCCTGTGGGCTCCGGATGAATCGTATGGCACCAGCTCTTCGCTTGCTTCTCGCCCAAATCGCGCGGTTCAAGTCTTGTCGGCGCCAAGGTGTAGAAACGATCTCTTATCTAGAAACATACTGCAACACGACCCGATTGCCTACCCTGCACGAGCACGAACCTCACCTCCACCGCATGAAAGCAACACTCGCGAATGCTCTCCTTTCTCCGCCCGTGCGCCTCGCACTCGCCCTGATGGCAGCTGGTGCCACGAGCGCGTGCTCGCCGACCGGGCTCGAAGCGCGCCGGTCCGAAGCGCGCAGCCTCGCCGCTCACGCAGGCTGGGAGCGTGTCGCGATCGACAGCGGGCGCTTCGTGCTGATCGCTCACCGTCCCCGCCCCGTGCAACGCGTCGAGAGGCTCAGTGTCTATATCGAGGGTGATGGGTTGGCCTGGCTGAGCCGCTCGGAGCCCTCACGCGACCCCACACCTCTCGATCCGGTGGCGCTGGGCCTCGCGCTGCGCCACCCTTCGGGGGCCGCGGTCCACCTGGCCCGGCCCTGCCAGTTCACGCTGGACATGGAACGCCGCAATTGCAGCAACAAATACTGGACATCCCACCGTTTCGCTCCCGAGGTCGTGGACTCGATCGACCACGCGCTCGATCGCATCAAAGCCGATCATGGTGCACAAGCGCTGGAACTGGTCGGCTATTCCGGCGGGGGCGCGATCGCGGCCCTGGTTGCCGCACGCCGCGATGACGTCGAGCGCCTGATCACCGTCGCCGGCAACCTCGACCCTGCGGCCTGGACGCGCATGCACCGGATCACCCCGCTCGAGGGATCCCTGGACCCCGTCGTGGTCGCGCCTGCGCTGTCTGAACTGGAGCAGATTCATCTCTCGGGAGCGAAGGATCGAGAACTGCCGGCGGAGCTGGCACAAGGATGGCTGCGCCACCTCCGCTCCCCGAGCGCGGCCAGCCTGCGCATCGTTCCCGACTTCGACCATCACTGCTGCTGGGTCGAGGCCTGGCCCAGGCTCTACCCGGGCCTGGCGTCCCGGGCGGCCCCTGCGCACTGAGGACAGTATGATCTGCCGTGCGCCGCTTCGACGGAGGCGATCCCTCAGCGGCCCTCGACAGCCAGGAACCGAAGTTCCCGGAACAGCGCATCGAGCATCGCCGCGGCCGCAGGGTAATCCCCCGCGGCCGCGCTGACAAAGAGCTGTGCAATCCGCTTCTCGTAGTCCGCCGGACGTTGCGGCAGCCGAGCGATGAGCAGGCTGCCACCCTTCTCCAGCACCGGATACACCCCGTTCACCGCAAAGATGAGGATGTTGGCGAAGAAGACGAAGCCCGAGCACAGTCCCACCAGGTATTGAAGATCGATCCGACGGGAGATCTTCGCCGCGTGCGTGACGGTGATGTCGGCCTGCTGCATGAAGGTATCGACGAGCGCGGCCCGGAGCGCGGCGGGAAAAGGACGGGCGGCGGCGCGCAAGCGTTCCAGCTGTCCTTCAGGGTCGCTGCACACGATCAGATGGACGACGTGGCTGATCAGGCCGGTGCTCAAGTCGCCATGCGGAAAGAGCTGGCGGATCGACCAGGTGAATGCGCCCTTCCGCGCCTGCTCGATCTCGCGCTCGATCGTGAGGAGATCCTTCTGGAAGATCTCGAATCGATGCGGCCCCAAGCTGCCGGACACGAATCCGGCAGGATCCCTGAGTTCGGAAACCCCCGTGCAGGCACGAAGCGTGTCGAGGATCTCCCGCGCAGCCACCCGTTCGCCACCGCTGCGGAACAGGACGAGATCGAAATCCGAAAACTCCGAGGCGATCCGCAGCCCGCGCGAGCCGCCAATACCGACGCCGACGACCCCGTCGAGCCGTCCCAGCGCGTGGATCAGTTCATCCATGCTGCAGGCCTCCACCCGCCCCCATTCCCGGTTCAATCCAGCCCGCTCGCCCGCAAGCCACTGGTGATCCCCTTCAGAGAGCCCGCGACCTTCACCTGCTGCCTGCCTGCGTTGCTGTAGAACTCGAGGTTGAGCACACGGCCAGCCTTCAACGCTTCGATCATGCCCGCATCGAGGGGCACCGTGGCGATGCAGCCCTGCGCCACGCAGGTCAGCGGCGTCATCGAGAAGCCGTTCTTGCCATCCACGTCGCCACGGATCCCGTTGGGCAGGTGAATGCCGAGCGGCACGACCACGCTCATGCCGACCCCGCCGCCCTGGGGTGGGCGGCTGATGTTGAAGCGAACCGAACGGACATCCCCCTTGCCGAAGGAATGCACCTGCACCAGGGCGCAGGCCTTGCTGGCAGCGGACAGCGGCTGGCACTCATAGACCCAGTCGCCGAAGCGCTGTCCCTCCGCGACCTCCGCGCGCAGCGCGGCGGGGGCCAGCAAGAGCAACAGGGACAGCAGCAAGGGAAGCGCGCGCGGGGCTTGGGCCTGGAACATCGAAAAGCTCCTGTGGTCGGGTCCGGATACGAGACTGGTTTCATTCTCACCGAAGCTCACGACCGCTGTACAGCATATCCAGCCCCTCGCCCGAGCACGGGCGGCCCGGACGCATCCCTAGGCAAGCCACGCATTGCGAAACGAGCGATAGCCGGCAACCGCGAGCAGCACGACGACTGCGCCGAGCGCCGCCAGAGCGATCGGACTGGAGACGAAGATCGCAAAGTCGCCCTGCGAAATTGCCAGCGCGCGGCGGAAGTTTTCCTCGACCAGCGGCCCGAGGACGAAGCCGATGAGCACCGGCGCAAGCTGCACACCCGATCGCCTCAATCCGTAGGCCAGCAGGCCGATACCGAGGGCGATCCAGACGTCGAACGCGCTTCCGCGCGCGCCGAAGGTCGACACGCCGATCAGGACGAGGACGAAGGGATAGAGCCGCTCTGGCGGCACCCGCAGGATGCGCACCCAGAGACCGACCAGCGGAACGTTGAGCACGAGCAACAACACGTTGCCGATCACGAAGCTCGCCATCAGCCCCCAGAAGAGCTCCGGACTCTCGACCGCCAGCAGCGGGCTGGGCACGACCCCGTGGACCGACATCGCACCGAGGATGAGGGCCATGGTGGCGCTGCCGGGGATGCCCAGCGCAAGCGTGGGCACGAAGGCGGTCTGCGCCGCCGCGTTGTTGGCGGCTTCGGGCGCCGCCAGCCCGGCGATCGCCCCCTGGCCGAAGCGCTCCGGACGATCGGAAAGGCGTCGCTCCAGCGCATAGGCTGCGATCGAGGCCAGAGTCGGCCCCGTACCGGGCAAGGCCCCGAACAGGCCGCCCAGGGCCCCCCCGCGCAGCATCGGCCCCGCCGCGCCGCGCCACGCCGAAATACGCGGCCACCCTCCGGAAGATCCCACCGGACAACGCACCGCCGGGATGGCGGCGAACATCGAGAGCATGACTTCGGACACGCCGAAGAGCCCCATCGCAAGCACCACCAGCGGAACCCCGTCGCGCAGCTCGGCGAGCCCGAAGGTGAAGCGGGCCACGCCCGTCTGGGCATCGGTACCCACCATCGCCAGACCGACTCCGGCGAGCATCGCCGCCAACCCCGCGGCCAGATGTCCACGACCGACGGCAGCCGTGCACACCAGCCCGAACAGCATGATGGCGAAATATTCCGCCGGCCCGAGCATGAATGCCAGCCCGGCGAGCGGAGCCGCCATGGCGAGCATCATGCCGATGCCCACGACCGCGCCGCAGAAGGACGCGCCCGCACTCAGGATCAGTGCCTCGCGGGCACGCCCCGCACGTGCCATCGGATGGCCGTCGAGACAGGACACCGCGGAAGCCGGCGTTCCCGGCACGTTGAGCAGGATGGAGGCGATCGAGCCTCCGTACTCGGAGCCGTAATAGACGCCGGCCAGCAGCACCAGCGCGGTGATCGGCGAGAGCGCATGCGTGAACGGGAGCAGCATCGCGACCGCCGCCAGCGAGCTGACCCCGGGCAACACGCCGACCAGGGTCCCGAGCGCCACACCCGCCAGGCAGAACCCGAGATTGTCCGGCGACAGCGCGACATCCAGACCCGCCATCAATCCGCTCAAGGCATCCACGACGGCGCCCACGCAAAGGGGATCTTGAAGCTCGCCGCAGGGAGCTCCAAGCCGACTCCGAACACCACCGCCACCAGCGCGGCGAGCCCGGCCGCCTGCAGGAGCTTGTCGCGCCAACCCCAGCGTGGATCGCCCAGGCTGGTGAGCAGGGCTGCCGCGAAGGCGGCCGGGGCATACCCGAGCGCGGGCGCGAGCAAGGCAAAACCTGCCAGTCCGGCAAGCGCCGCCCACACGCCGCGCAGGCACACGCCCTCCCGTCCGCTCGCGGCAGCGGCTTCGTCCGCCGATGCGGGCGCGGGCCGCGACCACGCGAGCGCGGCGGTGGCGAAGATCAGCAGCGCCCCGATGAGGGCGGGGAAGGCCCCCGGACCGAGGCGCCGCCAGGAGCCGACACCCAGCCCGACGCCACCGAGCACGAGCCACGCAGCGAGAGCGGAAAAGGCGAGCAGCACCGCGGACCGCGAACGCGCCTGGCGATCCACCCCCTCTCCCAACGCCGGAGGCCTCTCCCCATGGGTCACTGCCGACGCTCCATCGACGGTGGCGCAGGCGGCCGCATGGCCCTAGAGTTCGACTTTGCGGTCATCAACGTCTCCTGAGAGTGATCCATGAACCGACGACACTTCCTCGCCGCCCTCGCCGGCCTGGCGGCAGCACGCGCCGGGGCTGGCGAGGTAAACGGCGCCCGGATCATACCGGAGCGGCCGACCCTCCTCGTGGCGGTCGCTGCCGGCGGCGGGCCTGACGCGGTCGCGCGCGCGATCGCCGCCTATCTGGCCGACCGGCACGGCATCCATGCGCGCATCGTCAATCTCCCGGACGCCAACGGCGAACGGGCCCTGGCTGATTTTCTCGAGCTGCCGGCAGACGGTCGCGCCTGGCTGGTCGCAGCCGACAGCTTGGTCGTCGTGAATCCCGTACTCTACCCGCGAGCGTTCGCCGATCCCCTGCACGGCCTCGCGCCGGTCGCCCAGATCGGCAGCAACTTCTTCTTTCTCGCCGTCGGGGCCGAGGACCCGATCAAGAGCCTGGCCGAGTTCGTGCTCGAGGCACGCGCGGCGGAGCGCCCATTGAACTACGCGAGCGGCGGCATCGGCAGCATGCACCATCTCCTGATGGCCGATCTGGCGCAGCGCCTCGGACTGCGGTTGAACCACGTTCCCTACAAGGGGGGGGGCGCCGCGGCGACCGGCCTCGCACGCGGCGACGTGCGCGTGGCGTTCGCCGGTGCGTCCGCCCTGCCGCTGGTGCGGGCGGGAAAGCTGAGGCTCCTCGCGGTCGCTGCGCCACAGCGCTCGCCACGCTTTCCGGATCTGCCCAGCCTCGCCGAGGCGGTGCCCGGTTTCGACGGCACGCTCTGGTTCGGCTGGTACGGCCGTAGCGGCACGCCCGCGGCAATCCGGGAGGCCATGCGCGGACTCTTGCAGGACGCGATGACCAGTCCGCAGGTCAGTGCGGCGCTCGATCGCCAGCACGGCGGCATCTCCCCCACGTTCGCCTCCGGGCCAGCCTTCCACGCGCTGATCGAGCGCGAGCGCGAACGCTTCGCCCGGCTGCTTCCACTCCTTCCTGAACAGACGCGATGAGCCCAGAAGAAGCCAGCCGCCCGATCCTGCCCGCGGTCGCCAATCCCCTTGCCGAGCCCCTGATCGAGTCGGCCCCCTTCGCGCTGGAGATCTCGCACTTGGCCTGTCGCGGCGGCCCCGGAGAATCCTCATGCGCGCCCTATCACGGCTTCTGGCAATACCTGCGCCTGCTCGGGCTGGGCAAGACGATGAGCGGTTTCAGTGCGGAGTTCGCCACCGCGATCCGCGACGCCGCCCGGGCACATGCCGGTGCCTCCTTTCGTGTCCTGATCAGCGGCTGCGCCGATTATTCCGCCTATGCCCACGTGCTCGCCGGCTGCGCCGGCCTGTCGGTGCGGCTGCGCGTGACCGCGGTCGACCTCTGTCCGACCCCGCTGATCCTCAGCCGCTGGTACGCGCGCCGGCATGGCGGCGATCTCAGCGTGGTCCGCTCGGACATCCTGGACCATCGCCACCCGGGGGGCTATGACCTGATCCTCACCAGCAGTTTCCTCGGCTACTTCCCCCCTGCCCTGCGCTCCGTGCTGTTCGCACGCTACGCGGAGCTGCTCGCACCGGGCGGTCGCCTGATCTTCACCACCCGGCTGCGGCCCGGCAGGGAAGACCAGCCGGTACCCTTCGGGCCGGAGCAGAAGGAAGCACTCGTGCGCACCGTCGTCGATGCGCTGCCCGAGCTACCTGGCGGCGGCCTGGAGCGGAATGAGGCCGTGCGGCTCGCCGTCGGTTACGCCGACCTGTGCGCCTCGCATCCGGTCAATGGCGAAGAGAGCCTGCGCCGACTCGCGGACGGCGCGGGCCTGCGCTGGCTGGACTGCGACAGGCGGCGCTCCGGCGCAGCGCGGCCCGGCGTGAGCGGGCCGACCGTAGGCGCAGCCGAATACCTGTTCGTGACTCTCGGACGCCCCGCCTGAGCGCCGGCCGACCCGCCCTCACCGGCGCAGATGCGGCTCGACCAGCGGTCGGAGCGCCTCGAGAGCGCCGCGTTCGGCCGCGCTCATCGCCGTCTCGTCGGCAATCCGGATGGTGGCGAGCACGTCGCTCGGGAGCCCCAGGCGCAGGATGTCGGGCGCCGACATCAGGCACGCGGCACAGCCGACGTCGGTCCGGAGCAACAAGGCCTGCGCCGCGCCGAGCGCGTCCTCGAAAGGCCTGCTCACGCGACCTGCGGGCAGGAACAGGCCGTGACGCGAAGACACGCCATCGACCTCGCCGTGCTGCAGCAGCCGCGCCGAGAGGCCCGCGTGCCAGTCCTCGCGATCCGGACAGACGACGAGGTGGACCGGGATCCGTCCGTCG
This sequence comes from uncultured Microthrixaceae bacterium, assembly GCA_964470715.1. Taxonomy (GTDB): domain Bacteria; phylum Actinomycetota; class Acidimicrobiia; order Acidimicrobiales; family DATDAH01; genus JAEUJM01. The sequence goes on from CAYYDZ010000082.1 coordinate 7,006, forward strand.
CCGTCGACGAGTTCGCGCACCACCGCATCGAAAACCCCCGCGTGGGAGTTTGCTCCCATCTGCGGTTGGGCATTGACTTCGCAGATCGCCCCGCCCGCCTCCAGCCAGGATCTGGAGATGTCCTCGATGATCAGGTCCACGCCGGCCAGATCGAGCCGCAGGGCCATCGCCGCATCCACGGCGAGTTGCAGATTCGCAGGGTGGACGTCACCGAGCGCACATGGCTGGTTCTCCCCGCCCGCGTTGATGTTGTCGCGCCTGCGCAGGCGGATGTACTCGCCCGCGGCGGGCACCGACGCGGGCGCCATGCCCCTGCGCGCGAGCAGATCGAGCGCCTCCGTGTCCAGGCTCAGCAGGGGCGCGCCCGCACGCTGCGCACGGCGCCGGTGGATCTCGTCCTCCAGGCGCCGTTCCACCAGCGTGGCCACATCGGACACGCCATCGCCCACCACACCCCCGGCCACCCTCCGCATCACGCGCAGGACCCGTCCCTGGAAAACCGTAAGGCGGTGGGTGAAGCCCCCTACGTGGCGTTCGACGAGGATCGTCCGCGACAAGGCGCTGGCTGCTCGATACGCGGCACGGACCATCGCATCCTCGCACAGGCCGGCCTGCACCCCTTCCCCCTGTTCCTGGTCCGCGGGCTTGACCACCACCGGGTAGCGAATGGCGCGAGCAGCATCGACCGCGCCTTCGGCCGAGCGCACGATCACCTGCTCCGGTACCGGCAGGCCTGCGGCACGCAGGACCAGCGCGGTATTCACCTTGTTGCCCGCGATTCCGATTCCGATGCCGGGGGTCCGGTCGGTGATCGTGCTCCTCATCCAGCGTGCCCGCCGCCCCTGGCCGAGCACCAGGACATCCTGCAGCAGACGTCCGACGGGGATCTCGGCGCGGAAAGCGGCAAGTGCGATGTTGATCGGATTGATGCCGGGAATCGCATGCGCTCCGAGCACGCGTTCGAGCTCTTCCAGCGACTCTTGCCGGCTCGGCTCGTGCATGCTGCCGGAGCACTCGTCGCTCGCGCGCCGATTCACCTCGGCAAGCACCCAACGCAGCGCACGCTCGGTCGCCACAGGCTGCTCCGACGGCAGCGCCACCCTGAAAAATCGGACATTTCCGACGTTCCGGATCAGGCCACGATGGTTTCTCCACGAAACCGGGATCCCCGCTCGTCGCTGCAAGGCGCCGACGCAGCGCAGGATGCAGTCGAGCAGGCGTTCGACACCCGAAGCCTCCCCCGCTCCCGCTTCCGCTTCCGCGAATGGTGCTTCGTCGGCGAACGCCTCCAGCATCTCCTCGACGATACCGGCACGGCCCTCGCCCGCCAACGCGAGTTCGCCGAGGAGAGCCCCCTGTTGCAGACCGAAGGCGGCTCCTCGAAGCCATGTGAAGGGCGCACCAACCCGAACCAACTCGACCATGATCTCCCCGCCGTCCGATGGAATCCTTGCCTGCCCAGCGCGGCTCAGCGCGCGGCCCCACCGGCACTCCAGGCGCGGCACAGGGCGATCAACCCGACCACCTCGGCATCCGCGGCCTGCAGCGCGGGTGCGCCCGGCACCCCAAGCTTGCCGTCGACCACGACGACGCGATCGACCCGATCCAGCGGGAGACCCGTGCCGAGCAACTCGAGGGTCTGAACGACGAGAACCAGCGCACCCACCTCCGCGCGCAGCGTCAAGGCGCGCACCCTCGCATGCAGGCCGTCGACCGGCAAGGCGAAGGGCTGGCCGTCGCCGCCAAGCGTACGCACGTCGTTGCAGAGGAAGGCGACCACGCCCGCCTGGAGCAGCGCCCGCCAGCGCGCTTCGGCCGCCTCCCAGGCAGCCGCCCCGCCCACGAACACCTCGACGGGGATCCGCCCACGGCCATCGACCAGGCGGACCAGGTATTCGTCGACGTAGCGCCGCGATATCTCGCCACCGCCCAGCAGGGGGGCGAAATTCACCTCGTTGATGATGGCACCGTTGGCATGCCACGGCGCGGTGATGTCGGGGCTGATCATGTCCACCCCGGCAACCTCCAGGCCAAAAAAGCGCGCGGCGGCGATCGCTGCGCGCACATTCTCGGGATGCAGCGCATGGGTGACTTCCTCGTCCACGCCTCCCGAGGCCGTCGTCTCGATGCGGCGCAAGGCCACGAAGCGACCGGCAGCGGGCACGTCCTCCGGCCCCAGGTCCTGGCGCGCAAGCATCTCGAGCGCGATGTCGTCCAGCGGACAACCCGGCGTGCGCCTCCAGGGAGGCAAACCCATCTGCCGTACATACTCGGCCTCGACCAAGGCTGAGATCGAGGCCCTGCCATCACCGTACACGCCGGCGGGGAGCCGCCTCACGGCGTACAGCAAGCGTCCCGCAGCGACGAAGATCCGATGGCAGACCCCTGGAGCCTGTCGCTCCACCAGAACCCGCTTGCCCGGCGAGCGTTCATGAGCCGTCGCGAAAGCCCTTGCCAGGCCTTCGTCATCACCCACATCCACCGTCACCCCTTCGCCGCGATCCCGATCGACGGGCTTGACGACCACCGGATAACCCAGGTCATGGGCTGCCGCGCGCGCCTCCTCGACCGTCTCGGCGAGCCGATTCGTCGGTGCCGGCAGTCCGGCAGCACGCAACAGCTCCGATGCCATCCACTTGTCGTGCGACCAGCGCATGCCGAAGACCGAGTCGCCATCGGTCGTGCTGCGCTCGATACGCCTCGCCCGGCTGCCCCAGCCGAGCTGATACACCCCCCCGCCAAGCGGCCGGAAGGGGATGTCCAGCCGATAGGCTGCGCGCAGCACCTCGAGGGTCGACTTTCCCGCGGGCATCCGCTTTCCATAGGGCTGCAGAAGCTCGCCTCCGATGGCCAGGAAGAGGCGTTCCCGGTCCTGCGCGTTGCCCGGGTCCGTGTCCTGCGCAAGCCGTGCGATCCGGAATGCGATCCCGACCAGCTCCGCGCACTCCGTACGGGATACGAACTCGGGCCCTGGACACAGGAACGCCGCCCGCCAGCGCTGCCGATGTTCGTCGGCCGGGGCGCAGTCGATGAGCTGGAAGACATCGAATACGGGCACCCGGACCAACTGCAGGAACAGCCGTGCCAGGCGCAGGACCTGCTGGAGCCAGTACCGGAGCGGATCTGCAGCTTCGCGGCCGTCGGACGGCCTCGTCCCGAACAGCGCGTCCTCGCCCAGCAAGGCGATCCAGGCATCCATACGGGCTGGCACGGGAGCGATCGGCGGCGCGAACTCGAGCTCGAAGCGGGTCTGCAACTGACGCGGCCTGGACAAAGGGCCGCGCGCCCCGCCTGCCCGACCGCCGTCGCGCGCCGAATAATGGCGCTCCAGGATGGCCTCGATCGCGTCGCGCTGCACCTTGCCGAGCTCGCTGCGCGGGATGCGATCGACCAGTATCACGTCGTGCAGGGCATGGCGCCCCAGCTGTGCCTGGACATGGGCCACGAGCTCATGCGTGCCCGGAAGCGCTCCGGCCTCGGGAACCACCAGCGCGACCGGGACATCCTGCAACACCCGATGCCGCAGCGGCCTTGCCAGGGCGTCGCGCACCCCTCGATGCCGGCGCAGGCACTGCTCGATTTCGGCGGGATGGAGATTCACGCCGCCGACGATCATCATGTCGTCCGCGCGCCCTCTGTGCACCAGTTGCCCGTCGGCGGTCAGATGGCCGATGTCCCCTGGATAGAACCAGCCTTTGGCGAACGCCTTCCCGGTCGCTTCGTCGTCGCCGAGATAGCCATCGATGACCATGGGAGAGGCGATACGGACAAGGCCATCCACACCCGCCGGCATCCGCTGCCCAGCCTCATCGACCACCTCGATGCGGACGCCCGGGAAAGGACGACCCACGCCACCACTCGTTTCATGGACCTCGTCCAGTCGAGTCAGGGTCGCGGTGTGGCTCTCGTTCGTTCCGTAGAAGACATGGACGCGCGGAGTCAAGCGTCTCCGGATCTCGTCGCGCAGCGCCATGGACACCGTCGAGCCCCCCAACATCAGCGCCTGCAGGCGGGCGAAGGCGCCGCTCTCCTGCGCCGGTAGCCGGCGCAGAAGCGTCTCGATGTGGCTCACCATCGCATGGATCACCGTCACCTCGCCCTCGGCGACTTCACGGCGAAGGTCCACTCGCCCGGGGGTATCCAGGAAGATCCCCGCCCCGAGCACCATCGCCTCCAGGCAGCGCTGCTTCGCCGAATAGAAGTGCATGCTCACCATGGAGCACAAGACATCCTGCGCGCCATAGGGCAGCCAGCTCGGCCCCAGCCTAGAGCGCAGGCATTGCTGCCTGTGCGTGACCGGCAAGATCTTGGGCCGCCCGGTGGAACCCGATCCCGTCACGTAGATCCAGGGCTGATCCGCCACCTCGCCCGCCGGTTCGAGCGTAGGCGAAGGTCCGTCCTTGTCGAGCGCGGACCAGGCAAGGACAGGCAGCCCGCCGATGTCCGCGCCGCCTCGATTGCCGTCATCGGCGAGTGCCCGGCCTGCACGCGTGAGCGCCAGCAACCGCGCGCGCAGAGCCTCGGGCATGCTGCGCGGGACACTCACCACGGTCGCCCCCCGATGCGCCGCCGCCAACGACGCCAAGAGATGATCCAGCGGATCGTCGAGACAGAGCGCGAGCACGTCTCCTCGCACCACCCCGGCGCTCGCCAGAGCCGCGGCAACCGACGATACCCGCCGCCCTAGGGCCCCGTAGCCGAGCACTTCATCCCGATGGCGCACGGCGAGTGCCTCGGGGCGACTCGAAGCCTGCTGCAGAAGCAGATCGACGACATTCATGTCCTGCGCGAATCCTTGATCGAGGGAACAAGGCCGAGTGCGACTCAGCCCGAGCGCCCGATCATATGCGCATTCCGCCCGGCGAAGTGGCGTCGCCACCGCACGGCCCCCCGCGAGCAGGACCGTCGGGCCGGAGAGCCTGCAGCGCCCTGCGTGCTAGACTCCCGCCGCCTTCAGACACGCAACCTCGATGCAGATCCAGCTCCTGATCCCCGGCCTGCTGTGGCCCGCCGCAACACTGCTCGGCCCCGCCTCCGGGCTCGCGCTCGACGGACTCTCGACCCTGCTCGGCCGCGGGCGACGACAGGTGACGGCCTTCGAGCCCTACGACCG
>CAYYDZ010000083.1:0-1814 GCA_964470715.1 uncultured Microthrixaceae bacterium
CGGCTCGCCGACCTCGACCTGCCCGAGCCTCGCATCGCGCCACCGGCGAGCGTCGCACGCGTCTGCTCGACCGATCGCTACGACCGGGCCGCCCACACCTACGGGAAGTCGTACCGAGATGTCGTGCGGGGCTTCCGTGGCGAGCTGGCCCACCCGCCGGATGTCGTGGCCTTCCCCGAGGACGAAGGCGACGTCGTCGACCTCCTCGACTGGTGCGCCGGCGCCGGCATCGCCGCCATCCCCTACGGCGGGGGCTCCTCGGTGGTCGGCGGCGTCGAGGCGGACGTGGGTGATGGCTACCTCGGCGCGGTGTCCATCGACCTCACCCGCCTCGACCGGGTGCTCGAGATCGATCGGGTGTCCCGAGCCGCTCGCATCCAAGCGGGCGCGCTCGGCCCGGTCCTCGAGGACCAGCTCCGCCCCGAGGGCTACACGCTGCGCCACTACCCCCAGTCGTTCGAGTTCTCGACCTTGGGCGGTTGGCTCGCGACCCGCTCCGGCGGGCACTTCGCCACCGTCTACACCCACATCGACGACCTCGTGGAGTCGATGCGGGTCGTGACCCCGACGGGAATCAGCGAGTCCCGTCGCCTGCCCGGGTCCGGTGCAGGTCCGTCGCCGGACGGGCTCTTCCTCGGCTCCGAGGGTTCGCTGGGGATCATCACGGAGGCCTGGATGCGGTTGCAGGACCGTCCGGTCCACAAGGCCTCGGCCGGCGTCCGCTTCGCCGACTTCGAGGCCGCCGTGGCGGCCTGCCGGGCGATCAGCCAGTCGGGTCTGTTCCCCACCAACTGCCGCCTCCTCGACGCCGGCGAGGCCGCCACCGCCGCCGGCGTGGACGACGGCTCGCACCTGCTCATCCTCGGCTTCGAGTCCGCCGACCACCCCCTCGGACCATGGATCGACCGGGCCGTCGAACTCGCCCAGGACCACGGCGGCTCCGTCCCCGGCGGCACCACGATCACGGACGACCCGCCGGCCGGCGGCGCCGAGGCGGGGCGTCAGGGCGCCGTCGGGCAGTGGCGCAACTCGTTCCTGCGCGCCCCCTACGGACGCGATGCCCTCGTGCGCATGAGCGTGATCGTCGAGACCTTCGAGACCGCGTGCACCTGGGACGCCTTCCCGGCGCTGCACGCAGGTGTCACCGAGGCCGTGCTCGACGCGGTGCGCCGCATCTGCGGCGACGGCTGGATCACCTGTCGCTTCACCCACGTCTACCCCGACGGCCCGGCGCCCTACTTCAGCGTGTTCGCCCCGAGTCGCCCCGGCTCCGAGGTGGCCATGTGGGACGAGGTGAAGGTGGCGGCAGCCGAGGCACTCGCGGCCCACGGAGGCACCATCACCCACCACCACGCCGTCGGCCGCGACCACGACCGCTGGTACCGACGCCAGCGCCCCGAGCCGGTGGGTCGTGCCCTCGCCGCGGTGAAGGCGGCCCTCGACCCTGCCGGCGTCCTCAATCCGGGCGTCATCGTGCCGGCACCCCGCTGACTGCGTCGGGACGCCCTCGGTTCACCCTTGACACCCCGGCCCCCGGGGAGGAGGGTGGGAAACGATCCAGACAGACGGTCCACGCGTGAGCGAAGGAGGTTGTCAGGAACATGAGCACCGCACACGAAGGGGAAGATCCGCCCGACCGGGTCCGGTAGGAGACCTGCTGGCGGCGGTGTCGCCCCGACCCGCTACGAGCCGACGGATGTGCGCACTCGAGCGCCCGGGCCGATGGTCCGGACCGCTCCGATCGACCACCGGGTTCGTCTGACCGCACGGCGGTGTGCGGCACGGCCGCCAGTACCTGAGGAGCGCCTCACCCT
>CAYYDZ010000083.1:1914-6447 GCA_964470715.1 uncultured Microthrixaceae bacterium
CTCGCCCGCCGCGAAGCGGGCCACGTTGGCGGTGATGCGTGCCGACAACAGCGGCGTGGCCATCTCGGCGGTGTTGCCCGTGTGTGGCGTGATGAGGCAGTTCGGCAGCGACCAGAGGGGGTGGCCGTCGGGCAGCGGCTCGGGGTCGGTGACGTCGAGGGCGGCGCCGCCGATCGTGCCCGCCCGCAGCGCATCGACCAGGTCGTCGGTGACCACGTGGGCGCCCCGGGCGACGTTGACCAGCCAGGCGTGGGGGTCCAGGAGCGCGAGCTCGCGTGCGCCGATGAGACCCGACGTCGAGGGGATCAAGGGCAGGGCCAGCACGACGAGGGTGGCCCCGGGCAGGACCTCGTGCAGCGCATCTGGTGGCAGCACCCGCGCCGCGCCGGCCATGGGTTCGGGCGTGCGTCGCAGGACGGTGACGTCGGCCTCGAAGGGGCCGAGCAGCCGCAGCAGCGACTCGGCGATGCCGCCGCCGCCGACGATGGTGACCGCCGCGCCCAGGAGGTTCGTGCCCCGCTGGGCTTCCCACGACCTGGCGCGGGCGTAGCGGTCCAGCCCCCGGAGGCCGGCGAGGCCGAGCATCAGCGCGTGCTCGGCCACGGGCTCCGCGTAGACCCCCTTCCCGCAGGTCCACGTGTGCGTGTCGTCGAGGACGGCAGCGAAGGGCTCGATGCCGGCCCACGGCAGCTGCACCCAGCGGATGCCGGGGTGATCCGCCAACAAGGCGGCCAGCGCAACGGCCTCGCCGGTCGATGCCCAGACGACGCCCTCCGCCTCGTCGGCACCGACGACCTCGCCGCCACCGCGCGTCACGGCCCCCGCCAGCCAGGTGCGCTGGCCCGCCGGCTCGAGCGCGATCCGTGGTCGCCCCACGACACGAACGGTACCGAAGCGGGGGCCACCAGGCCCGGATCCCGGCGGGCGGGAGATGTGCGTAACCCAGCACCAGCACGAAGGCGGCGGGGCTGGCACGCTGTGGCCATGACGCTGCGCGTGGGGGTGCCGACGGAGGTCAAGAACAACGAGTACCGGGTGGCCATGACCCCCGACGGCGTGCGCGAGCTGCACCAGCACGGCGTCGAGGTGCTCGTGCAGTCGGGCGCCGGTCGCAACTCGGCCATCGAGGACGAGGACTACGTCGCCGCCGGCGCCCAGATCGTCGCCACCGCCGAAGAGACCTGGGCCCGGGCCGAGCTCGTGGTCAAGGTGAAGGAACCCCAGGCCGAGGAGTTCCCCTTCCTGCGGGACGACCTCGTGCTCTTCACCTACCTGCACCTGGCCGCCTACCCCGCGGTCGCGGACGCGCTCCTCACGGCCGGCACCACCGGGGTCGCGTACGAGACGGTGCAGAACTCCGACCAGTCACTCCCGCTGCTCGCCCCGATGAGCGAGGTGGCGGGGCGCATGGCCACCCAGATCGGCGCCCACTACCTCGAGCGCGAGAACGGCGGGCGCGGCATCCTCCTCGGCGGCGCCCCCGGCGTGGCGCCGGCGCGGGTCGTGGTCATCGGAGCCGGCAACGTGGGCTGGAACTCGGCGTGGATCGCGGCAGGCATGGAGGCCGAGGTCCTCCTGCTCGACAAGAACCTCGACCGACTGCGCTTCGTGGACCAGATCCACCAGGGCCGGATCATGACCTTGGCCTCGAACCGGGGGGCCATCGAGCGGGCCGTGGCCACGGCCGACCTCGTCATCGGTGCCGTTCTCGTGCCCGGCGGCCGGGCGCCCACGGTGGTCACCGAGGACATGGTCCGGGGCATGAAGGACCGCTCGGTGATCGTCGACGTCGCCATCGACCAGGGCGGCTGCATCGAGACCATCCGGGAGACCTCCCACGAGGACCCCGTCTACGTCGAGCACGGCGTCGTGCACTACGCGGTCGGCAACATCCCCGGGGCGGTCCCGCACACCTCCACCTACGCCCTCACCAACGCCACCCTCCCCTACCTGCGCGACCTCGCCGCCCTCGGCCCGGCCGGCGCGGTCGAGCGCGACCCCGCACTCGCCCACGGCTTCAACACCGTCGGCGGGCACGTCACCCACGCCATCGTCGCCGACGCCCTCGGCCGCCCCTTCACCGCCCTCGACCTGTCGGCCGCCTGAGTCGCTCTAGCATCGGCGGTCCCCCGGACGAGGAGAGGCCTCAATGAAGCTCGGACTGCAGATCGGCTACTGGAGCCGCGGCGCCCCGGACGGCGCCGTCGAGCAGATCGCGACCGCAGACCGCCTCGGCTTCCACTCCATCTGGACCGCCGAGGCCTACGGCTCCGACGCCCTCACTCCGCTGGCGTGGTGGGGTGCCGCCACCAAGAACGTGCAACTCGGCACGTCGATCATCCAGATCTCCGCCCGCACGCCGGTGGCCACGGCCATGGCCGCCATGACCATGGACCACCTCTCGGGTGGCCGCTTCATCCTCGGCCTCGGCGCCTCCGGGCCCCAGGTCGTGGAGGGCTGGTACGGCCAGCCGTACCCCAAGCCCCTCGCCCGCACGCGTGAGTACGTCGAGATCGTGCGCAAGGTGATCGCCCGCGACGAGCCCGTCGAGTTCGAGGGCCGGCACTACGCCCTCCCGTTCCCCGGCGGCACCGGCCTCGGGAAGCCGCTCAAGTCCACGCTGCACCCGCTGCGCACCGAGATCCCCATCTACCTCGGCGCCGAAGGCCCGAAGAACGTGGCCATGACCGCGGAGATCGCCGACGGCTGGCTGCCGATCTTCTTCGCCCCGAAGGACAACGCCTTCTACAAGACCGCGCTCGACGAGGGCTTCGCCCGCCCCGGCGCCCGTCACACCATCGACGACTTCGAGGTGCCCGCCACGGTCATCGTGGTGCCCATCGACGACGTGGAGGCGGCCGCCGACATGGTGCGCCCCTACCTCGCCCTCTACATCGGGGGCATGGGCGCCCGTGACCAGAACTTCCACTTCGAGGTCTTCTCCCGCATGGGCTACGAGGCCGACTGCGTGAAGATCCAGGACGCCTACCTCGACGGCCGCAAGGACGAGGCCATCGCCGCGGTGCCCACCTCGATGGTCGAGGACATCTCCCTCATCGGCTCGGTCGACAAGATCCGCGACGAGCTCCAGCAGTGGGAGGAGAGTGTGGTCACCACCCTCCTGCTCTCGGGCCCGCCCGAGCTGCTCGAGCTCATGGCCGACCTGGTCGGCTGACCGCGTTCTCATCCCCGGCGTCGTGCGCGACGATCCTGTGATCATGCACACGCGCCGCCACCGACTCGCCGGATCGATCGTGGGGATGGCCGTCCTCGCGGTCGCGCTCGTAGGGTCGGTCGCCCCCGTCGCCGCCCAGTCATCGGCGGCGCGCCCCCCGGAGGCGGGCACGGTCGTGACCGGGGCGGTCCAGTGGCAGGGCCGCACCCGCACGTACCGGGTGTTCGTCCCGAGCAGCTACACACCGGGCACGCCGGCACCGTTGGTGGTCGGCCTGCACGGCGGCTTCGGCAGCGGCGAGCAGTTCGAGCGTGCCAACGGCCTCGATCCGGCCCTCTCGGCGCGGGGGATGCTCGGCGTCTTCCCCGACGGCGTGGCCGGCCCCGTGAGCGGGGTCCGCACGTGGAACGCCGGGAACTGCTGCGCCTACTCCGTGGCGGCCTCGGTCGACGACGTCGGCTTCATCCAGAAGCTGGTCTCCCGCGTCCGGCGGCAGTACTCGGTGGATCCCGACCGGGTGTACGCCATCGGCCACTCGAACGGGGCGATGATGAGCTATCGCCTCGCGTGCGACCTCCCCGGCGTCTTTGCGGCCATTGCTCCGGTGGAAGGCGCGATCGACGACACCCATCCGTGCCGGCCCCGCCACCCCATGAACGTGCTGATCATCCACGGCCTCCGCGACCTCAACGTCCCCTACGAGGGAGGCATCGGCGTGGGGTACAGCCGGGTCGACTACGCGTCCGTCACCCAGGCCGTGGACCGCTGGCGGCGCATCAACCACTGCGAGGGCCCCTCGTCGGTCACCGTCGACGGCGACCTCCGCACCAAGGACGCCCAGGGCTGCGACGCCGACGGCGCCGTCCGCCTGCGGTCGCTCGCCGACGGCAACCACGAGTGGCCGGGCGGCGCCGACCGGGCGTTCATCGCCGGCTCTCCGAGTGACTCGCTCGACGCCACCGCCGACGCCCTCGACTTCTTCCTCGCCCACCCGCGGACGACCTGAACCCCCAACCCGAGCCCGCCTCGGGGACCACCGTGACGCGGTGAGGCACACGAGCGTGGTCCCACAGCACAGGATCGGGGGCGCCGGGCCGATGCCCAGACGTCCTCGCCTAGCCTCGCCGGCATGACCGACGAGCCCGACGCCCAGGTGGAAGGCGCACGGCTCCGGCGGGACGAGGCCATCGGCGTGCTGTCGTTCAACCTGCGCTTCGACAACCCCGCCGACGGCCCCGACCGCTGGAAGCACCGCCGGCGCGCCGTCATCGAGATGATCGACGGCTGCGCCGACCTCGCCGGCCTCCAGGAGGCCCGACGCTGCCCCCTCGGCTACCTGGTCCGCCACCTGCGCCACT
>CAYYDZ010000083.1:6547-12105 GCA_964470715.1 uncultured Microthrixaceae bacterium
TCCTGGTGTCCAGCGACGTCACGGTCCTCAGCCACCGCTCGATCGATGCCCGGCCCAAGGGCCGCTTCCTCTCCGACCACCTCCCGGTCCACGCGACGGTCGCCCTCCCCCACCCAGGCGACGACCATCCTCGCGCCGGGATCTCGTGACGCTGCCGCTGCCACAAGCCCATAGCCTCGACGTGTGAACCGGAGGCTGAGCCAGCACGAGCGGGACCTCCAGCTCGTCGCCGAGGACGCCACCGATGCCCTGGTCGACGCCGACCGGGAGTACCGCCCCGGCACCGCCCGAGCGGCCCTGCGCCACAAGGACTTCCGCAACCTCTACTTCGGCGCCTTCACGTCCAACATCGGCTCGTGGATGCAGAACGCGGTCCTCGGCGCCTACGCCTTCGAGCTGACCCGTTCGGCCACCTTCGTCGGCATCATCGCCTTCGCCAACCTCGGACCGCTGCTGCTGTTCTCGATGATCGGGGGCGCGCTGGCCGACCAGTTCGACCGTCGCAAGCTCCTCGTCGTCGTGACCATCGAGCAGATGTTCTTCGCCTTCGCGTTGGCGTGGCTGACGACCGTCCCCGACCCGTCGCGGGTCGTGCTGGTCGCCTTCGTGCTCGCCATCGGCACCGCCCAGGCGATCTACGCGCCGGCGTACTCGGCCGCCCTGCCGGCGATGGTGGGCAAGGAGGACCTGGCCGGCGCCATCGCCCTGAACTCGACCTCCATGAACGGTTCCCGGGTCATCGGTCCGGCCATCGGCGGCATCCTCTACCACCTCGTCGGCGTGTCCTGGGTCTTCGCGCTGAACGGCCTGACCTACATCGCGGTGCTCGTGGTCTTGGCCCGGGTCCACCTTCCACGGGTCGAGCGGAAGTCGGATGAGCCCACGGGCTTTCGCCGGGTCATCGGGGGCATCACCGCCGCTCGCCAGAACCGCACCATCAAGATGGTCCTGGTCGCCATGTGCTTCTTCTCGTTCTTCTGCCTGCCCTTCGTGGTGCAGATGCCGGTCGTGGCCGAATCCAACTTCGGCATCGAGCCGGACTCCACCTCCTACGGGCTCCTGTACGCCTGCCTGGGCGCCGGAGCGGTGGCGGGGTCGCTGTCGATCGGCACGCTCTTCGTCGGGCTGTCGAAGCGGCGCATCGTGCGCAAGGGCTTCTTCGGCTTCGCCTTCTTCCTGGCCATCCTGGCCGTCCTGCGCGCCGAGCCCCTGGCCTACCCGGTCGTCTTCGCCGTGGGCTTCTGCTACTTCGCCACGGTGACGTCGTTGAACACGATGCTCCAAGAGGAGGTCGAGGAGTCGGTCCGCGGCCGGGTGATGGCGCTGTGGATCATGTCCTTCGGTGGCGTGGTCCCCATCGGCGGCCTCGTGGCCGGCCCCGTCATCGACACCTGGGGCGTCACCACCCTGATGCTCGCAGGCGCCTTCGTCGCCCTCGGCCTCGCCACCTGGGGCTACTTCTTCTCCACCGACCCCAGCCCCCGTCGCCGCCGCCGCCTCACCACCCCCTGACCCGCCGCGGCGCCGTCAACCGGGACCTTCTTTGGAGGAAATCGCAGTCATATGTGCCGACTGCCATTTCCTCCAAAGGGGCGCCGCGGGTCCTGCTACGAGTCGTCGGTGACGAGGAGGTCGGCGAGGCGTTCGAGGCCGGCGACACGGCTGCCCTTGACCAGGACGGCGTCGCCGGCGCCCAGGGTGCCGAGGTGGTCTGCCGCGACCTCGAAGTCGGCCACCTGGTCGCGGGCGTCGACACCGTAGAGGGGCGCGTCCACGGCGATGACCCGGATGCCCAGGTCGTGGGCGAGGCGAGTGATGGCCCGGTGCTCGTCCTCGGCGATGTCGCCCAGCTCGGCCATGACCCCGAGCACCGCCACCCGGCGGTCGGCCTCGAGGTCGGCCAGCGCCTGCAGCGCGGACCGCATCGACTCCGGGTTGGCGTTGTAGGCGTCGTTGACCACGATGGCCCCGCTGGCGGTCGTATGCAGGGCCATGCGGAACGGCGACATCTGCGCCCGGCTCAGGCCCTCGGCGGCATCGTCGAGTGACGAGCCCGCCAGCAGCGCCACGGCCACCGCCGCCGCCGCGTTCTCGGCGTTGTGGCGGCCGTGGACGGTCAGCTGGAGGCTGATGACGCCCTCGGGCGTGACGAGGCGGAAGCGGGGGCGCAGGTGGCCGTCGAGCTGCAGCTCGGTGACCCGCACGTCGCCGCGGTCGATGCCGTAGGTGACGATGTCGGCGTTGGTGTGGCGAACCATCGCCTTGACCCGCTCGTCGGTCTCCTTGAGCACGGCGGCACCCTCTTCACGCAGCGACTGGACCAGCTCCGCCTTGGCCTCGGCCACGTCGTCGATGGTCCCGAACAGCTCGGTGTGTGCATGCGCCACCGCGGTGACCACCGCGATGTCCGGACGGGCGACCTCGCAGAGGCGGGCGATGTGGCCGTAGCCGCGGGCGCCCATCTCGATGACCGCGACCTCGGTGTCGTCGGGCGCGTTGACGAGGGTGAGGGGCACCCCCAGGTCGTTGTTGAACGACCGGTAGGAGGCTGCGGTGCGGTGGCGGACCGACAGCGCCGCCGCCGCCAGGTCCTTCACCGAGGTCTTGCCCACCGAGCCCGTCACGCCCACCACCGTCGGGATGCGGCCTCGCACGTGGGCGCCGATCGCGCTCAGGGCCGCCGACGTGTCGCCGACCCGCACGGCGACGGCATCGAGGTCGCGATCGGCCTCGCCGGGGTCCCGCTGGGTCAGGTAGACGGCCGCCCCCGCAGCCACCGCCGCCTCGATGAACTCGTGGCCGTCGCGCTCGGCGACGACCGGCACGAACAGCGACCCCGCCGGGACGGCCCGGCTGTCGATGGTCGCGCCCTCCACCGTGACCCCGCCGGCGTCGGGGCGGCCGCGGGACGGGCCGATGACCTCACCGTCGGTGATCTCGGCGATCTCGCTGGCATCCAGGCGCACAGGGCGGAAGGTAGCGCCGCCATGCCCCCGTACCCCGCACCAGGCGCCACCACCACCCGGACGAGCCTGGGGCCGCGGGTAGGTTGGCACGATGGCCGACGTCCCGCCGCTGCCGGACCGCATCCGCTTGGTCGTGGTCTTCGGCGGGCAGTCCGCCGAGCACGACGTCTCCTGCGTCACCGCCAGCCACGTGCTCGCCGCGGCCGACCCGCAGCGCTACGCCGTCCAGCCCGTCGGCATCACGCGGGACGGTAAGTGGGTGTTCGCCGAGGAGGCCGCCAAGGCGCTCGCCGAGGGCCCCGCGTCCCTCCCGGCCTCGCTGTCGGCCAGTGGCCCCGGCGTGGACGCGCTCCCCACCGTCGCCCCCACCGGGGACGAAGCCGTCGTGGTCTTCCCCCTCCTCCACGGCCCCATGGGCGAGGACGGCACCGTCCAGGGGATGCTCGACCTCGCCGGCGTGCCCTACGTGGGCAGCGGCGTGCTCGGCTCGGCGGTGGCGATGGACAAGGCCATGGCCAAGCAGGTCACCGGCGCCGCCGGCATCCCGCAGCCCCGGTACCGGGCGTGGCGCGAAGCCGACCTCAGCGACCGTGCTCTGCACGCCACCATCGACGAGCTGGGCCTGCCGCTGTTCGTGAAGCCCGCCAACATGGGCTCGTCCATCGGCATCACCAAGGCCCGCACCTTCGACGAGCTCGAGGCCGGCATCGCCCTGGCCCTCACCTACGACGAATGGGTGGTGGTCGAGGAGGCGGTGTCCCCGGCCCGGGAGATCGAGGTCGCCGTGCTCGGCAACCTCGAGCCACGGGCCTCCGTGCCCGGGGAGATCGTGCCCGGCGCCGAGTTCTACGACTACGCCGACAAGTACGAGGACGGCGCCGAGGCCCTCATCCCCGCCGACCTCGACGAGGCCGAGACCGCCGAGGTGCAGGCCCTCGCCCTGCGCGCCTACAGCGCACTGCGGGCCGAGGGCATGGCCCGGGTCGACTTCTTCTTCGAGGAGGCCGACCGCGGCTTCCTCCTCAACGAGATCAACACGATCCCGGGCTTCACCCCCATCTCGATGTACCCCAAGCTCTGGCAGGCGTCCGGCCTCTCCTACGCCGAGCTCATCGATGAGCTCGTCCGCCTGGCCATCGAGCGCCACGGCCGCCGCCGCCACCGCACCGATCACTGAACCCATCCGACTCCCCTCGAGGGGGGATCAAGTGGGGAGCATGAGGGCGGAGCGGAGGAAGCCGAGGAGCTCGGTGCGGCGGCGCACCATCGACTTGAGGGTGGGCTCGATGCCCACCGCCCGCAGCACCTCCACCTCGGTCGCCACGCCGATCACCGTCGAGTAGGCAGAGACCAGCAGCAGCCGTGGATCGGTCCTGCGCATGTGGCCCGCCGCCATCTCGACCTCGAGGAACTCCCGGGCCCGCACCACGAGCGGGTCGAGGTCCTCGGTGAGGCGGGTGGCCGCCGGCGGGCCGAGTCGACTGACCTCGCGGATGAGGCCCAGCAGCTCGGGACGGCGCAGGGCGAGGCGGAACACCGAGCGCACCACGGCTTCGATGCGGTCCCATCCCTCGCCGGCGCCCGCCAGCGCACCCTCGAGCACCGCCGCCACCTCGACGGCGCTGTGGTCGATCACCGCGTCGAGCAGCGCTGCCTTCGACGGGAAGTAGTAGAGGATGGTCTGCTTCGACACGCCGAGCTCGGCGGCGATGTCGTCGAGGGACGTCGCGTCGTAGCCCGGGCCGCCGAACGACACGAGCGCCGCCTCGAGGACCCGCTCGCGGGTGTCGGTCGTGCGCGCCACTTACCAGATGGTAGAGAATGGGGCCGTGATCCGGGAGACGTCGTGATCAGAGAAGCGCTGAGCGGCACGCGCATCGCGGTCACCGGCTCGACCGGCTTCCTCGGCACCGCCCTCGTCGAGCGCCTGCTCTGGGCCGTGCCCGACTGCGAGCTCGTGCTGCTCATCCGCGCCGGCCGCAGCTCGACCGTCGAGCGCCGCGCCGCCCGCGAGCTGTTCAAGAACGACGCCTTCGACCGCTTGCGCGCCCAGCACGGCAAGGAGGGCTTCGCCGACCTGCTCGAGCGGCGCGTGCAGGTGGTGCAGGGCGACGTCAGCAGTGACGGCCTCGGCCTCGACGAGGCCGGGCGCGCCGCGCTGGCGAGCTGCGACATCGTCATCCACTCGGCCGCCACCGTCTCGTTCGACTCGCCCCTCGACGGCGCCGTCGAGGTCAACCTCCTCGGTCCCGTCCGCATCGTCCAGACCCTCCAAGACCTCGGCGTCGCCCCCCACCTCGTCGCCGTGTCCACCTGCTACGTCGCCGGCTCGCGCCGCGGCAACGCCCCCGAGGAGCTCGTCGACGACAGCCCGTTCTTCGTCGACGTCCCGTGGCGGGCCGAGGTCGACGCCGCCCGCCGGGCCCGCACCGACGCCGAGGCCGAGAGCCGCACCCCCGAGATGCTGGCCAAGTTCGGGAAGATGGCCCGCCAGGAGCTGGGCGCCGCCGGCACCCCCCTGCTCTCGGCCAAGACCGAGCACCAGCGCACCCGCTGGGTGGCCGACCGCATGGCCGAGGCCGGCATCGCCCG
>CAYYDZ010000084.1:0-7355 GCA_964470715.1 uncultured Microthrixaceae bacterium
GCGCACGAGCCCGAGGCGCCCTTGCCCTTCCACCAGATGACCTCGCCCCGCATGAGCAGGCGGAGGCGGTCCTGGAGGATGGTGATGACGTCGGCCGACAGTGAGCGGTAGGGCTTGCGGCCGAGGTTGGCGACGTTGACCGCGATGCGCCCGCCCGGCTCGAGGGTGCGCACGCACTCGGCGAAGACGTCTTCGAGCATCTGGAGGTAGTCGAGGTAGCTGGCGGGGACGTGGCCCTCGCCGAGGGCGAGCTCGTACTCCTTGCCCGCGAAGTAGGGCGGGGAGGTGACCACGAGGGCCACCGAATTGTCGACGATGGCGTCCATCTGGCGGGCGTCACCCTGCCAGATGAAATCCTTGATGGGTTGGTCGGCGACCTGCGCATCCTTGGAGATCTTGGGCGCCGTGAAGCGGGCGTAGAAGTCGGAGGCGTCGTGCCCCTCGCGCTTTCCCGCCCCGAAGGCGCTCGTCGACGTTCCCATGCGCGCAGCCTACCGAGGGGGTCTGACGAGAACGGGGTCTGCGGCTGCGCTCAGGCCGTGGCTGCGCCGGCCACCCAGGCCTCGCTGCGGGCCCACAGCTCGGCGCCGAGCTCGGGGGTGGCGATGGCGCTGGGGGGCTTCACCCGGCAGTGCTGGTCGACGTAGGCGCCGCTGTCCGTGTCGAGGCTCGGGTCGGTGGCGCAGAAGATGGTCGAGGCGGCACCCTCGGCCACCGGCGTCAGGCCGACGACCCGGCGGAACACGGCGTAGATCGGCCCGGGGATGCGCCGCCACACGTTGGTGTCGACCGGGCCCGGGTCCGACGCCGCCACCACCAACGTGGCCGGGTCCTCCCGGCGCGCCAGCTCCTGGGTGAAGCAGACGTTGGCCAGCTTGGAGACGCTGTACTCCTTCATGCCCACGAAGCTGCGGGTGGGGCGGCGCACAGCATCGAAGTCGATGCCCTTGGCGTCGAAGTGGCTGCCGCTCGACACGTTGGCCACCCGGGCCGGGGTGCCGGGCGCGGCCGACGCTCGGAGGCGATCGAGCAGCAGGGTGGTGAAGAGGAAGTGGCCCAGGTGGTTGGTGCCGAAGGCCAACTCGAAGCCGTCGGCGGTGGCGCCCCGCTGGCCGGCCAGGCCGGCGTTGTTCACGAGGACGTGGAGGGGTCGGTCGGTGGCCAGCAGCTCGGCGGCGGCCCGACGCACGGCGGCGAGGTCGGCCAGGTCGAGCGCGAGGAACCCGAGGTCCTCGTTGCCCGTGGCGGCGCGGATCTCGTCGACGGCGGCGCAGGCCTTCTCCTCCGAGCGGCAGGCCAGCACGACCGACGCGCCGCGGCCGGCGAGGGCGAGGGCGGTGGCCCGCCCGATGCCGCTGTTGGCGCCGGTGACGACGGCCACCCGTCCGGTCAGGTCCCGCTCGTCCGCCATCGTGCCTCCCCGTGACCGGCCGGTGGCCGGGGCGCGAACAGTACCTGCACGCCGCTTCCGTCGGGCCCGGGATCGCCTACCGTCGGCGCCATGCCCGAGCTCTCCGCCGTCGGCGTCTTCTGCGGCTCCTCGCCCGGTCGGGACCCGCGCCACCTCGCCCTCGCCCGCGAGGTCGGTGCCGCCCTCGCCGGCCGGGGCATCGGCCTCGTCTACGGCGGCGGACAGGTCGGTCTGATGGGCGCCACCGCCGACGCCTGCCTCGACGCCGGCGGGACCGTCGTCGGGGTGATCCCCGGCGCCCTGTTCGCCCGCGAGGTGGTGCACCCCGGCCTCGACGAGCTGGTCGAGGTGGGCACCATGCACGAGCGCAAGGCCCTCATGTACGACCGCAGCGACGGCTTCCTCGCCCTGCCCGGCGGCCTCGGGACCCTCGACGAGCTGTGCGAGGTGGCGACCTGGGCGCAGCTCGGCCTCCACGCCAAGGCGCTCGTGCTGGTCGACGTCGACGGCTTCTGGGACCCGTTCGTCCAGATGCTCGAGCGCATGGTCGAGTCCGGCTTCCTCCTGCCCCGCAACCGCAGCCTGATCCTGCGCGCCGGCGGCGCCGACGAGGCCCTCGACGTGCTCGCCGCGGCCCGCCCCGAGGACGTGGCCCCCGCCATCGGCCCCGACGACCGCTGAGGGCTCGGGCCCGTCCGAACCGGCACCGAAATCCGGTGCCAGGACGAGCGCAGTGGGCGTCAGGCGAGGGTCAGTAGCGGCCGGCGGTGGGGTCGGTGGGCGCCGGCGCGGCCTCGCCGCGGGGGAGCCAGACCCGGCCGGCGCGGGTGCGGGAGACCCGGACGGTGGCGGGGAGGCCGGCGAGGGGGGCGTTGGCCGCCTGCCAGGTGACGGTGATGGCGCGGTACGGGACGTCGCCGGGGGGTTGCACCTCGACGGTGGCCCGGACCCGGTGGCGGGCCTCGCGCATGGCCCACGGGGCGCCGCCCTTCATGAGCGCGCCGCGCAGGGGCTCGATCGACAGGACCTGGGCGGGGGTGGGGCGGCCCCACCAGCGCAGGCCGAAGCTCCATCCGGCCCAGCGGCCGTACAAGGCGAGGTCGATGACGACGACGAGCAGCACCGCGGCGACGATCAGCGACGCGGTCATCGGGGCGCCTGCGGCGGGACGGTCCAGTCGACGGGCGCGCGGCCGGCGGCGATCAGTGCGTCGTTGGCCCGGGAGAAGGGGTGGCTGCCGAAGAAGCCGTTGTGGGCCGACAGCGGCGACGGGTGGGCCGACTCGATGATCACATGGCGACTCGTGTCGATCAGGCCCTTCTTCTTGCGGGCGTGCGCGCCCCAGAGGATGAACACGACCGTGTCGGGCTTCTCGTTCACCGCCCGGATGACCTGGTCGGTGAAGGTCTCCCAGCCCTTGCCCTGGTGCGAGGCGGCCTGGCGGGCCCGGACGGTCAGGGTGGTGTTCAACAGCAGCACCCCCTGGCGGGACCAGGCGTCGAGGCAGCCGTGGTCGGGCGGGTCGATGCCGAGGTCGTCGTGGAGCTCTTTGTAGATGTTCTGGAGCGATGGCGGCGGCGGTACACCGGGGCGCACCGAGAAGCACAGCCCGTGGGCCTGGCCGGCACCGTGGTACGGGTCCTGGCCGAGGATGACCACCTTCACCTCCGCGTAGGGGGTCTGGTGGAGGGCGGCGAAGACGTCGTCGGGGGGCGGGTAGACGGGGTGGCGGGACCGCTCGTCGGCCACGAAGCGCTGGAGCTCGGCCCAATAGGGCTGGGCGAACTCGCCCCGCAGCACCGGGTTCCAGTCCGTCTTGGGCGCCATCGGCCCCGAAGGTACCCGGGTGGGCGCCACCGGCCCGGCCCGGGGCGGTACGGTCGGCGTCAGACCGCGAGGGCCCCGTCGGAGAGGACATGACCGTGGAGTGGCTGAACACCCGGGAGGGCGAGCGGCTCGGCGCCCTGGGCCCTGCCGTCGACGCCGCCATCGCCGAGCTGGTCGAGCGTGACGCCGTGGCTCGGGTGTGGGCCGGCGATCACACCCTGTGGCAGGACGACCCCACCGAGGTGGCCGACCGCCTCGGTTGGCTGCGGGTGGGCCCAGAGGTCGCGGCCGCACGAGCCGACCTCGACCGCTTCGCCGCCGACGTCTACGGCGACGGCTTCCACCACGTCCTCGTCATGGGCATGGGTGGCTCGAGCCTGTTCCCCGAGGTGATCGCCACCACCTTCGCCCGGCCCGAGGACCGCCCCCGCCTCAGCGTGCTCGACAGCACCGACCCTGCGGCGCTGCGCCGGGTCGAAGGGGCGCTCGACCTCGACCGCACCTTGTTCATCGCCTCCTCCAAGTCGGGTTCGACCCTCGAGACGGCCAGCCACCTGTCCTACTTCTGGGACAAGGTCGGCCGCCCCGACCAGTTCGCGGTCGTCACCGACGCCGGCTCGGCCCTCGAGGCCACTGCCCGCGAGCGAGGTTTCCGGCGGGTCTTCGTCAATCGCTCCGACATCGGCGGTCGCTACTCGGCACTGTCGTACTTCGGCATGGTGCCCGCCGCCATCGCCGGCATCGACTACCTGCGCTTGCTGCGCTCGGCCGACGTGGTGGCCGACCAGCTCCGCCCCGACGGTGACCCGCACCGCCATCCGGGCCTGCGACTCGGCGCGGTGATGGTGGCCGCGGTGAAGGCCGGGCGCGACAAGCTCACCCTCTTCCTCGACCCCGACATCGCCACCTTCGGTCTCTGGCTCGAGCAGCTCATCGCCGAGTCGACGGGCAAGGCCGGTACCGGCGTCGTGCCCGTGGCCGGCGAGGACGTCGCCAACGACCTCTCCGCCTACGGGGAGGACCGCCTCTTCGTCGGGCTCGGGTGGCACCCCGCCCTCGACGAGCTCGCCGATGCCGGCCACCCCGTCCTCGAATTGCCCTTCGAGAACGCCTACGGCCTCGGCGCCCAGGTGCTGCTCTGGGAGTTCGCCACCGCCATCTGCGGCGCGGGCCTCGGCCTCAACCCCTTCGACCAGCCCAACGTGGCCGAGGCCAAGGCCGCCACCAACGACGTGCTCGCCCGCATCGAGGCCGGCGACGCCGCCGACGACCCTCTGGCCATCGACCCCGAGCCTCTCGACGCCCTCCTCGCCACGGTGCGCCCGGGCGACTACCTGGCGCTCCAGGCCTACGTCGACCCGGAGTCGCCCGTGGTCGCCGACCTCCAGCGGGTGCGCCTCGCCCTGCGCGACCGGCTCGGAGTGGCCACCACCCTCGGCGTCGGCCCGCGCTTCCTGCACTCCACCGGCCAGCTGCACAAGGGCGGCCCCCCGTCGGGCGTGTTCGTGCAGGTGGTGGACGACGCCGCCGTCGCCGGCGGTGGGCCGGCCATCCCCGGCCAGGGCTTCGGCTTCGGCAC
This sequence comes from uncultured Microthrixaceae bacterium, assembly GCA_964470715.1. Taxonomy (GTDB): domain Bacteria; phylum Actinomycetota; class Acidimicrobiia; order Acidimicrobiales; family DATDAH01; genus JAEUJM01. The sequence goes on from CAYYDZ010000084.1 coordinate 4,818, forward strand.
CCTGCTGGCCGCCCAGGCTGCCGGCGACCTCGCCACCCTGCGGGCCCATGGTCTGCGCGCCGCCCGGGTCACCCTGGACGACCTGCTCGCCGTCCGATGAGTCGGCCACGTCGAAGGCGCGACGAGCGAGGGACGAGCGAGTCTCGATGGTGCGATGTGGCGTCAGCCGAAGAGCGATGAACAGGAGCAGCGACATGAAGCTGGGCATGATCGGGCTGGGAAAGATGGGCGGCAACATGGCCGAGCGCCTGCGCCGCGGCGGCCACGAGGTGGTGGGCTACGACGCCTTCAGCGACGTCTCTGAGGTGGCGTCGCTCGAGGCGCTGGCCGCGGCCCTCGCCGGCGACGGTCCCCGGGTGGCGTGGGTGATGGTGCCCGCCGGCGACCCGACCGAGCAGACCGTCACCGACCTGGCCGCCCTCTTCGAGCCCGGCGACCTCGTCATCGAGGGCGGCAACTCCAACTGGCACGACTCGGTGCGCCGGGGCGCGGCCCTCGCGGAGCAGGGCATCGGCTTCATCGACGCCGGCACCAGCGGCGGCGTCTGGGGCCTCGAGAACGGCTACGCGCTGATGGTGGGGGGTACGGACGAGTCCGTGGCCGTCGCCCAGCCCATCTTCGACGCGCTGGCGCCCCCCGGGGGCTTCGCCCACGTCGGCCCGGTGGGCACGGGGCACTTCACCAAGATGGTCCACAACGGCATCGAGTACGGGATGATGCAGGCCTACGCCGAGGGCTACGAGCTGCTCACCCGGGCCGACCTCGGCATCGACGTGCAAGCCGCCCTCGAGTGCTGGCAGGAGGGCAGCGTCGTGCGCTCGTGGCTGCTCGACCTGCTGGTGGCCGCCAACAAGGCCGACCCCGGCTTCGAGGCCATCCGCGGCGTCGCCGCCGACTCGGGCGAGGGTCGCTGGACGGTGCTCGAGGCCGTCAACCACGGCGTGGCCGCACCCGTCATCTCGGCGGCGCTGTTCGCCCGCTTCGTGTCCCAGCAGGACGAGTCGCTGGCCATGAAGGCCGTGGCCGCCCTGCGCAACCAGTTCGGCGGTCACGCGGTGCAGGCCGAGCCCGGGGCGGCGACCGGTGCCTGACGCTGCCCCCGAAGATGTCAGCGGCGCGCTGGTCCTCTTCGGCGCCACCGGCGACCTTGCCAAGAAGAAGATCTTCCCGGCGCTCTACCGCCTCGCCCTCTCCGGCCGCATCGACGTGCCCGTCATCGGGGTGGCCACCCGCGAGTGGGACGACGACCAGCTCCGGGCCTACGCACGCGAGGCCGTCGAGGCCAAGAACGACACCATCGACGAAGGCGTTTGGTCCCGCCTCGCCGCCAACATGACCTACGTCAGCGGCGACTACCGCGAGTCGGGCACGTTCGCCGCCCTGGCCAAGAAGATGACGGGCTGCGATCGGCCGTTGTTCTACCTGAGCATCCCGCCGGCGCTGTTCGACGACGTCATCGAAGGACTGTCCGGTGTCGGCCTCAACCAGGGCGCCCGGGTGGTCGTGGAGAAGCCCTTCGGGCGCGACCTCGAGTCGGCCCGCGAGCTCAACGCCGTCGTGCACAAGGCCTTCGCCGAGAAGGACGTCTTCCGCATCGACCACTTCCTCGGCAAGGAGGCGGTGGAGAACCTGCTCATCTTCCGCTTCGCCAACTCGATGCTCGAGCCCGTCTGGAACCGCAACTTCATCGACAACGTGCAGATCACGATGTCCGAGGACTTCGGGGTCGAGGGTCGCGGCAAGTTCTACGACAACGTGGGCGCTCTGCGCGACGTCGTGCAGAACCACCTCCTGCTCATCGTGGCCCTGCTGGCCATGGAGCCACCGGCGGCGTCCGATGCCGACGCCCTCCGCGACGAGTACTACAAGGTCCTCCGCCAGGTGCGGACCTTCGAGCCGGACTGCGTGGTGCGGGGCCAGTACCACGGCTACCCCGACGAGGAGGGCGTCCAGGGCGGCTCCGACACCGAGACCTACATCGCCCTGAAGACCGAGATCGACTCGTGGCGCTGGGCGGGCGTGCCCTGGCTCATCCGCACCGGCAAGGACCTCGCCGTCACCGCCACCGAGGCGGTCATCCAGTTCAAGGCGCCGCCCCGCCTCCTCTTCACCGACGAGGACCTGCGCCCCAGCGCCAACAAGCTGCGCTTCCGCCTCGGCGCCAACGACGGGGTGACCTTCCACATGCACTCGAAGGCGCCCGGCGAGGCCCTGGCCACGAAGTCGACCGACCTCGACGTGGACTACGAGCACGTCTTCGGCACCCGCCAGGAGGCCTACGAGCGCCTCATCGGCGACGCCCTGGAGGGCGACGCTCGCCGCTTCGGCCGCGAGGACTCGTTGGAGGAGCAGTGGCGCATCGTCGAGCCCCTGCTCGGCGGCGACGTGCCCCACGTCCACCTCTACGACCGGGGCACCATGGGCCCGATCGAAGCCGACGCGCTGGCCGACGCCCACGGCGGCTGGCACGACCCCCTCCTGCCCGAGTCCTCGGGCCTGGCGGCGCCGCCCCTCCCCCCGACGTAGCGGCGGCGGCGT
>CAYYDZ010000084.1:7455-10358 GCA_964470715.1 uncultured Microthrixaceae bacterium
GGCTGGTCACCCAGACGCCCTGGTCGTCGAAGGCCACGCTGGACGGCGACTCGGCGATGACGTCGGTCTGGAAGGTGCCCGCGGCCGCGCCACCACCGTCGTCCCCGCCCGTGAGCAGGACGATCGCGCCGATCACGAGGGCGATCACGACCACCACGGCGCCGATGACGAGCAGCAGGCGGCCCCGGCCGCCCCCGGAGGGCGCCGCCCGCGGGGGAGCGGTCGTCGGCTCGGGTGTGGATGGCGATGCCGGCGCAGGGTCCAGAGGCGGTGGCGGCGGGGGAGCGGGTGCGGGCGACGCCGCCGCGGGGGTGGACACGGTCACGGTTTCGTCGCCTGCTGGCGGCACCGGCGCCGCCCCCAGGTCGACGGCGATGGTCGAGCGGTCGTCGGCGGGCGGGCCCGGCGCGGCGACCACGGGGGCCACCACCGGCGCCGGCGGGGCCGCTGGCGCGGTCGGTGCCGCCGGGGCCAGTCGCAGGGGGGTGACGCCGAGGCCATGGGCGCGCTGGATCGCCTGGAGGGCCTCGCCGAAGGCCGCCGCGCTCTGGGGGCGGTCGTCGGGGTCCTTGGCCAGACCGGCCACGAGCAGGTCGGCGAGCTCGGCCGGCACGGGTTCGCCCAGTCGGGGCGGGGGGGTGTCGATGATGCGCATCATCACCGTCGCCACCGGCTCGTCGGGCTCACCCTCGAAGGGTGGACGGCCCGAGAGCAGGGTGTGCAGGGTGGAGGCCAGGCCGTAGACGTCGGTGCGCTCGTCCTGGCGCCGCCCCCGCAACACCTCGGGCGCGACGTGGGCGACGGTGAAGCTGGCCACGCCGGTGGTGGTGCGCCGGCCGCCGTCCACCGCGGCGATGCCGAAGTCCGACAGCTTGGCCTCGCCGAAGGGGCCGACGAGGACGTTCTCGGGCTTGAGGTCGCGGTGCAGGGTGCCGGCGGCGTGGGCTGCGCCGAGCGCGCCGCACACCTCGATGCCGGCGGTCACGGTCGCCCCCCAATCGAGCGCCGACCCGTTGGCCAAGGCAGCATCGGCCAGCGAGCCCTGCTCGAGGTGCTCCATGGCCAGCCACAGGTGGCCGGATTCGGTGACGCCCGAGTCGTAGACGGCGACGACGTGCGGGTGCCACGACAGCTCGCCCATGGCCCGGCACTCGCGCTCGAAGCGGTCGCGGGTGCGCTCGTCGGGGTCGGCCAGGTCCAGCACCTTCAGCGCCACGGCGCGGTTGAAGCGGTCCTGGTGGGCCCGGTAGACGCGGGCGAAGCCACCCCGGCCGATCTCGACCAGGTCTCGGTAGCCCGTCACCTCCGGGAGCGGCGCCATGGCGGCACCTTAGGGTTCGGACCGGCAGCGTGCCCTCCGGGCCGGCTCAGGCGCGGGTGAGGGGCTCGGGGACGACCCGGGCCAGGGCGGCGACGGCCTTGTAGGCCGCCTCGGCGCCGCCGATCTCGTCGTCGCGCAGCAGGTTCGCCATGATGCGCAGCACCCAGTCCATGAGGGTGCGCGACTGCATGCCCACTCGGGTGAGCTCTCGCATGAGCGCCGGTCGCCCGATGATCTTCACGAAGAGGCGTGCCACCTTGAAGTAGAGGCCGAACTCCTCGTCGAGCATCGCCTGGTAGCGGGCCAGGGCGATCCCGCTGCCGGTGGTGAGGGCCTCGTCGAGCAGGCCCGCGGCCATGCGCCCCGTCTCGTAGGCATAGTCGATGCCCTCGCCGTTGAACGGGTTGATGGAGCCGGCGGCGTCGCCCACCACGATGAAGGTGGGGCCCGACTTGGGGCCGACCGAGCCGGCCATGGGCAGGCGTCCGCCGGTGGGCTCGCCCACGGCGCGGTCGGGGCCGATCTCCCAGTAGTCGGGGGCGGTGGCCGAGAACTCGCGGAGCAGGTGGGTGGTGTTGACGCTCTTGAAGTCCCGGAAGGTGGAGAGCAGGCCGATGCCGACGTTGATGGTGCCGTCGCCCAGGGGGAAGATCCAGCCGTAGCCCGGCAGCGAGTTGCCTTGGCGGTCGCGTACGTCGAGGGCGCTCTCGATCCACGGGGTGTCGTGCAGCGGGCTCTCGTAGTAGCCCCGGATGGCCATGCCCTGGGGGTACGTGCGGTCGCGGGCGGTGCCGAGGGCGCGACCGAAACGGGAGTTGGACCCGTCGGCGATCACGACGTAGCGGGCGAGGATCTCTTCGGTCTGCCCGGTCTCCTTGTCTTCCACGACGGCGCCGGCCACGAGGCCGTCGTGCAGGACGGGGCGGACGGCCTCGACGCCGGTGCGCAGCTGGGCGCCGGCCTTGACCGCGTGGTCGGCCACGAACTCGTCGAGGTCGCGACGGCGCACCACGTAGCCGTAGTTGGGGAAGCGGGGGTGGTCCGGCCAATTGAGTTCGAGGGTGACACCGTGGGCCACGGCCCGCAGGCCGTCGTAGCGGTGGTGGTCCTCGAGCCGGTGCTCGAGGCCCATGTCCTGGAGCTGGCGCACGGCCCGGGGGGTGAGGCCGTCACCACAGGTCTTGTCCCGCGGGAAGACCTTCTTCTCGACGATGAGGACGTCGTGGCCGGCTTCGGCCAGCCAGTAGCCGGCCGCGGAGCCCGCCGGGCCTCCCCCGATGACGAGGACGTCGTGGCGGTGGGGGGCGGTGGAGGGCACGGCCATCAGGTTACGAGGGACCACCCGGCGCGCGTCTGGTCGAGCGCACGCGGGTTGCGACCCGGGTCGGGTCTGGCGCGGCGACCTCTAGCCGTGGTGGCCGCCGCCACCGCCACCGCCGGCGAGGACGACGGGTACGCCGTCGACGAGCAGGGCGCCGGTCGGATCGATCAGGGCGGGGTTGGGCTCTTCACCCGAGAGGCCGGAGCGCTCGTAGTAGACGACCGCGTTGATCTCCTCGGGGGTGAGGGTGCCCTCCCAGCC
>CAYYDZ010000084.1:10458-12094 GCA_964470715.1 uncultured Microthrixaceae bacterium
GGGGTCGCTCTCGCCGAGGCTCGGCGGCTCGAGGGTGGCGGCGTAGACGAAGGCCCACACGGGCAAGGCGGCGAGCACGGGCAGGGCCCACAGCGGGACCCGCTTGCGGCGCTGGGCGGCCTCGACGTAGGGGGGGACCGGCGCGGGCTTGGCGACCTCGACCTCGGTGGGCGTGGCGGCCGCTGCCGCTGGCGCGGCGGCGGACTTCGTCACGGCCGTGCCGGCTGCGCTCTCCGCGGGGGTGGCGGCCTCGCCGCCCTCGCCGCCGCCGCCCATGGCGGCCCGGCGCGCCTGCGAGCGCTTGAGGAGGTGCTCGGGGATCTCGGTCACGCGCCGCACTTTAGGACCGCCGCCATCGGGGGGCCAAGCAGGCGCCGTGGCGGGCCCGTCCTCCGTGGCTCACCCCGAGCCTGTGGCCGGGGACCGGCGGCGCTGATGTGCTCACGTCGAAGTGGTCGTGGTAGACCGTTGCCCGTCCGTAGGTGAGCAGTGCGAACACCCTCGGTACCATGTGATCGATTTCACAAGCTCTAGTCACAACACGTGAGGAGGAAGCCAGTGGTTGCGTTCGTGGTGTCCGTGCTGGTGATGCTCGCGTTGGTGATCCCCATCCCCCTGTACGCCCGCCACCGGCCGGTGGGGACGTTCCTGTCGTGGGGCGAGGCGATGGTCGCCGCCACCTACGTCTTCTTCATCATGTTCTGGGCCTTCGGGGTCGTCCCCCACCAGTGGCTCACCTGGGCGGACAACGAGCTGAACTGGCGACCGGACGCCATCGTGAACGGCCCTGGCAACGTCCTTGCCGACTCCCTGCCCTTCACGATCACCTACCAGACGATCCGCGACCTCGTCGTGGTCGTCATCTACGGCATCGAGCTCGCGGGGATGGTCGCCCTGTGGGCCATCTGGCAGGGCCGCGGCGACAAGAAGCCCGGTGACGAGGTCGTCAAGTCCCGCTTCGGCCGGCCCCTCGTGCGGGAAGGGGCGTAGCGCATGGCAAAGACCGATGCCAACCCGCCGATGCCCCTCTTCCGGGACGACTACGTCCTCCAGGAGGTCGACGCCGACTGGCTGTCGAAGGCGGTCAAGCCCAAGCAGTTCATCCACATCGACCAGTCCGAGTGCATCATGTGCGAGGGCTGCGTCGACATCTGTCCCTGGAAGTGCATCCACATGGTGTCGCCATCGGCCATCGACGAGGCCGTCGGCACCGAGCAGCCCGGTCAGGACCCGCGTGACCACGTGATCTTCACCATCGATGACGACGTCTGCACCCGCTGCGCCCTCTGCGTCGACCGGTGCCCCACCGGCGTCATCATCTTGGGCAAGGTCGCCGCACCCGCCCCCGAGGGCGATCCCCACACCCGGACCAATGCCCATGGCTACGCCTACGGCATGCGGCTCGGGTAAGTCGAGAAAGAGGAGACGGCCACGTGGCCAAGTCGGTTCAGGACAAGCCGAAGATCGCCGAGAAGATCTCCGACCTCGGTGACACGGTGCAGGGCTCCCAGGCCTGGAACTCGATCTTCCGGCCGGGCTCGGTGTTCCGCAAGGGCTACACGGACAGCCCCCGGAACCGGTCCTACGTGATCATGAACAGCGTGCTGTACCACCTCCACCCGGTGAAGGTGAAGCG
>CAYYDZ010000085.1:0-8460 GCA_964470715.1 uncultured Microthrixaceae bacterium
CCACCGCCTTCTGGCGCCTGCACCTCGCCCACGACGCCGACGCCGCAGTCGAGCTCAGCGAGGCGGCCCGGGTGCCCGGCCTCACCACGGTGGTCGAGCGACCCGGCTGATCCCGCTCGACCACGAACACCCGAGGGCGGCGGTCAGGCGTCGCCGGCCTGGCGGAGGGCCTCGGCGATGCGCATCTTCAGCGACTCGGGCACCTCGTCACGGCACTTCTGGGAGATCACCTTGCGCAGCTCGGCTTCGAAGTGCTCGGCGCCGACGCAGGGCGGGCACTCGTCGAGGTGGGCTTTGATCTTCGCCCGCTTGTGATCGGTGAGCTCGCCGTCGAGGTAGGGCCAGATCTCGGCGAAGGTCTCCTCGCACTGCGGCTTCAGCGGCTTGTCGTTCATCCAGCGTGCTCCACGACTTCGGGGGTGTCCGCAACGGCGAGATCGTCCAACGACACGAGTCCCCGCTCGACGGCGTACTCGTACAACCGCTTCTGGAGGCCCTTTCTTCCCCGGTGGAGCCGGCTCATCACGGTACCGATCGGGATGTCGAGGATCTCGGCGATCTCCTTGTAGGAGAAGCCCTCGACGTCGGCGAGGAGCACCGCCACCCGGAACTGCTCGGGCAACGACTCGAGGGCTTCCTTCACCTCGACATCGGTCACGTGGTCGAACAACTCGTCCTCGGCGCTGCGGCCCACGGCTGCGGCTTCGAGCCCGCCGAGGCGGCGGTACAGGTAGAGGTCTTCCACCTCGTCGAGGTCGGACTCGTCGGGACGGCGCTTCTTGGCCCGGTAGGTGTTGATGAAGGTGTTGGTGAGGATGCGGTACAACCAGGCCTTGAGGTTGGTGCCCTCCTGGAAGCCGGCGAAGGCCCGGTAGGCCTTGAGGTAGGTCTCCTGGACGAGGTCCTCGGCATCGGCTGGATTGCGGGTCATGCGGAGCGCGCCCGAATAGAGCGACCCCATCAGGGGCATCGCCTGCTCCGCGAAATCCGCCTGATCGGCCATGGCGGCCACCCTAGCCAGACGGTGTCGTCGGGGCCTTGCCGGGCCGGGCCTCACCTAACCTCGCCGCCGTGACCGGGAACCCAGGCGCCGACGACGTCGTCGGCATCGACCGCGGCGCCCATGAGCTGTTGCACGAGGCGGCCACGATGGCGCTCTACGTGGCCATCGTGGTCGAGGCGGAGCTGCTCACCCTGTGGGTCAACCAGGGCCCGGGCGAACGCTCCGACGTGCACGGCGTGCACCTCGTCGCCCTCATCTGGGGCACCACCATCGGGCTGGCCCTGGCCCACCTCTTCGCCTTCCGGTTGGCCGGGCGGGCCTTCGTCCGCGAGGGACCGAACTCCCACGGCCGGGTCGCCGCCGCTCAGCTCCTCGGCGCCGGCGCCGTGGCGGTGCTGTGCTCCATCCCCGGGCTGTTCGCCAGCGACGCCAACGACCTGCCGTTCTCGCTCTATGTACCCGAGATCATCATCGGCGTGGCCGGGTACCTCACCGCGCGGACCTCCGGGAGCAGCCGCACCGCATCCCTCGCCATCGGGCTCGGCGCCGCCGCGGTCGGCCTGTCGATCGCCGTGGCCAAGAACACCCTGGCCGGGCACTGACGGCGACGCCGCCGGGATCCGCCCGGTCGGCGTCCTCCCCCGCCTGCCTGGCCGGGGCACCGCCACGCCGTTACGGTGCCGACGCCGCCCCCCACCCGACCTCAGGAGCGAGCGTGCACCGATCGAACCTCGCCCGGGTGACCGCCTGGATGCGCTCCAGCACGATGCGGCGGGCCCCTGTGCTGGGTCTGGTGGTCGCCGCGCTGGTGCTGGCCACCCACCCGGCGGGTGCTGCCAACCTGGCCCGCGCCGCCGCCGCCACCACCGAGGATCTGCTCACGTGGTGGGAAGCCGCCATCCTCGGCGTGGTCGAGGGGCTCACCGAGTACCTGCCCATCTCGTCCACCGGCCACCTCCTGATCACCGCCCGCCTGCTCGGCCTGCCCGACGAGAAGGGCAGTGCGGGGCTCGAGGCGGTCAACACCTACGTCATCGCCATCCAATTCGGCGCCATCGTGGCGGTGGCCGGTCTGTTCTGGCGCCGTTTCGCCGACATGCTCACCGGCCTCGTGGGCCGCAACCCCGCCGGCCGGCGCCTGCTGGTGAACCTGGTGATCGCGTTCCTACCGGCCGCGATCCTCGGCTTCCTCTTCGACAACGCCATCGAGGACACGCTGTTCGGGCCCTGGCCCGTCGTGCTCGCGTGGATCGGTGGCGGCATCCTCATCCTCGTCCTCGAGCGCACCGGTCGCATCCCCGATCGGGGCGTACCGGGGGCCGAGCCGGGAAGCGAGGAGGGGGGCGACGCCCTCGCGGCGATCAGCAACCGCCAGGCCCTCGTCATCGGCCTGGCCCAGTGCGCCGCGCTGCTCCCGGGGACGAGCCGCTCGCTCGCCACCATCCTCGGTGCGCTCCTGGTGGGGGTGGCCCTGCCCGCCGCGGTCGAGTTCAGCTTCCTCCTCGGCTTCGCCACCCTCTCGGCCGCCACCGCCTACAAGCTCGCCGCCGACGGCGGCACCCTGGTCGAGCAGTTCGGGGTGGTCGACCCCCTCATCGGCGCACTGTTCGCGTTCGTCTCGGCCGTGCTGGCCATCAAGTGGCTCATCACCTACCTCGAACGCCACGACCTCTCGATCTTCGCCTGGTACCGATTCGTGGTGGCCGGCCTCGCCATCGCCCTGATCGTCGGCGGCGTGCTCTGACCCGGTCGGGAGTCAGTCGTCCGGGGTGGCTCGCTCGCGCCCGAGGTTCTGGACGCCGGTCGCACCCCATCGTCCCGTGAGGGTGCCGTCGGCGCCCATGGAGTACGCGACCACTGCGCAGGTCTCGTCCCCGAAGCCCACCGCGAGCAGGTCGCCGACCCGCAGCGCCGAGCCCTTGGAGAGGAACCCGCCCACCTGCCGGGTGATCTCGAAGGCCTCGCCGGCATCGACGATGTCCATCGAGCCGCTGTAGTCCGAACCGTCGGCGTTGATGCCTTCGATGGCGTACGAGCCCGTGATCCCGCGACCCCCCGGGATCACCACCGCCACCGCCTCCTGGTTGGGACCACGGCCGTCGTAGGACACCCATCGCCCGTCGAGCGTCCCATCGACGGCGATGGGGTACACCCCGACGTTGCAGGCCGTGCCGGCGTCGCCGTGGGTCGCGGCGAGGAGCTCGCCTTCGGCCACCCCGACGCCGTCGTAGCTTCCGTTGGTGTCCCAGTCGAGGGCCAGGGACCCGGCCTCATCCCCCTCGATCGCCAGGGTGCCTCGATAACGAGAGCCGTCCGGGTTCGTGCCGCGGATGCGGTAGTCGCCGGGAAACGTGCCGTCGCCCGGTGTCGGGGCCGTCGCCGCGCCGGCACCCGAGGTCCCCTGCTCCCCGCCGGCACCGTTCCCGGAGCTGCACGACGCCGCCAGCGCCAGCGCGATCACCACGGAGACCAACGCCCTCGAGCGCGAGGGCCCGACGGGGTGATGGTGGTTGCGGAGCATGGCGACCACCCTGCCTCGTGCAGGCGGTGCACGGCCAGACGAGGCCCCCACAGAACGCGGTGACCGTTGCCGCAGGGCACCCTCGCTCGCCCCGACGAGCCCCGCCGCGAATGAACTGGAGGGGAGAAGAGAGCCCGAGAGGAGATTCGAACTCCTGACCTGCTCATTACGAGTGAGCTGCTCTGCCGACTGAGCTACCCGGGCGGGTCCGTCCACGTTACCGGGGCGGCAGCGTGGAGCCGAAGTGGGATCCGGCACGTCGCCGGCACCGGCGGATCTTGAGAAACCCAGCTGCTGGTCGGCCCGACCCGCACGAGGGTCCGACTCACGGGGATTACTCTCTCCCCCGACGCCCGCGCGCCGAACGGAACACACGGTCGCGGTCGCCCTCGCAAACGCTTCGTCAGAACCCTTCCTCCGACTCGGGGGCCCGCCGGCGGAAGTCGCCGGTGTCCCCACCCAGCAGGCCCCGATCCACTTGACTGGACGCAATGGCAGACGCCACCGACGACACTCCGCAACCGAGCGCTGGCGGCACCGAGCAGACTGCCACGGGGATCCCCGCCATCGAAGACCTCTCCCCAGCGCGCGCCCCGGCCACGGACTGGCGTACCGCGGCGTTCTCCACCACCCCGGAGGGCATCGTGCTCTTCGACTTCAGTGGGCGGGTCCTCGACGCCAACCCCGCCTTCGCTGAGCTCGTCGAGCGCCGCTCCAGCCAGGCGCGCGAGATGAACATCCTCGACATCGTCGCCCCCCATTTCCTGCAGACCACCGCCGAGCGTCTCGCCGCCGCGGCCGCCGGTTCCTGCAACAGCCTGAGCCTCGAGTTCCGGGTGCGGGTCACCGGCGGCGCCGTTCGACACGTGGCGGGCGAGGCGAGCGTCCTTCCCGGTCACGACGGCCGTCCCGTCGGCGCGGTGGCCCACGTCCGAGACGTCACCGAGGAACGCCGCACCCTCGACTCCTTGCGACGCGCCGACGAGCAGCTCGACGCCGTCGCCGCCGGCACCACGCTGGTCGCGTTCAGCTTCAGCCTCGAAGGCGCCGTGTGCACCTGGAGTCCCGCCGCCGCCCGCGCCTTCGGCTGGCCCGTGGCTGCGGTCCTCGGACGAGCCGTGCCCCTCACCGACTACGTCGACCCATGGAGTGGCCGACGGGAAGGCTTCAGCGGTGACGAACTGGCCGCCGTGGAAGCCACCGGCCACCGGCCCGACGGCAGCCTCTTCGCCTGCCGCCTGAACATCGCCCCGCTGCTCGACGAGCGGGGTCGTCGAGTTGCCAGCATCGCCATCATGAACGAGACGGGCCGACGCCCGCCAGAGAGCACCGAGAGGGTGCCCGAGGTCCAGCCGTACCGGGTGCTGTTGCACAAGATGGCCGACACCGTCACGGTTCTCGACGGGGAGGGCAACCTGCTTCACAGCACGAGCGAGATGAAGGAGATCCTCGGCTACCCCGCCGATTTCTGGGACGAGCGCAGCGCATTCGACCTCGCCCACCCAGAGGACCGCGACCGGGCCAACGACCTGTTGCGGCGCGTGGTGGAGACGCCGGGCCTCAGCCAAACGGGCGAGTTCCGCGCGCGTCGAGCAGACGGGCAGTGGGAGGCCGTCGAGTTCACCGGGATGAACTTGCTCGATGACCCCGAGGTGGGCGGGATCATCGTCACCACCCGCATCGTGTCCGACCGCCGCCCCACCCGCGATGATGACGAGGTCCTCGAGCTCGGTGCCCGCCTCGCCCACCACGTGATGCACGACGCGCTCACGGGCCTGCCCAACCGCACCCTGCTCGTGGACCGCATCGACCAGGCCCTCGGGACCGCGACCTTGCCCGGCGACGATGCCGCTCGTGCCGCGGTGCTGCTCGTGGACCTCGATCGCTTCAAGCTCATCAACGACGGCCTGGGCTACCAGGCCGGCGACGAACTGCTCGCCCGTGTGGCGGTGCGCCTCGAGCAGGCAGCCGTCTCGGATGGCGTGGTCCTCGGACGCTTCGGCAGCGACCAGTTCCTGGTCCTCGTCGACGGGCGCACCGACACCGAGACGGTGCAGGCCCTCGCCAGGAGCATCCAGTCGTCGCTCCGTGAGCCCTTCATGGTCGAGCGTGGCGAGGCGCGCCTCACCGCGAGCATCGGCATCGCCGTCGCGGGCCCGCCCGACGACACCGAGGTCCTGCTCCGCAAGGCCGCCGCGGCCATGTACCAGGCAAAGGATCGAGGACGCGACCGCGCCGTCGTGTTCGACGACTCACTGCAACTGGTGATGCCCGACCGGCTGCATTTCGAGAACGACCTGCGTCACGCCATCGACCACGACGAGCTGACTCTCTCGTACCAGCCCACCGTCTCACTCGAGAGCGGCCGGGTGATCGGCATCGAGGCGCTCCTGCGCTGGACCCACCCCGAGCGCGGCGCCGTCGGCCCGGCCGAGTTCGTCCCCGTGGCCGAGGAGTCGGGGCTCATCGTCCCCCTCGGGTCGTGGGTGCTGAACGAGGCCATCGGCCAAGCCGCTGACTGGCTGCGCGAGGTGCCGGGCCACCAGCACTTCCTGTTGTCGGTGAACATCTCACCGCGTCAGCTGAGCTCGCCCGACCTCGTGCCCCTCATCGCCGGACTGCTCGAACGCCACCAGTGGCCGGCCCACTTCCTCGCGCTCGAGCTCACCGAGAACGTGCCGATGGACGACGTCGACAACTCCATCGAGGTGCTCGACGCCCTCAAGGCCATCGGCGTGCGTCTCGCGATCGACGACTTCGGCACGGGCTACTCGTCTCTCAGCTACCTCGAGCGGTTCAACTTCGACATCGTGAAGATCGATCAGTCCTTCGTCACGGGCCTGGGCTCGACGGGCGGTGGCCTCGCCATCACGGCTGCGGTGGTGCTCATGGCCCGATCGCTCGGCCTCGTGACCGTGGCCGAGGGCATCGAGACCAAGGGTCAGAGTGCCGTGCTCCAGAGCCTGGGCTGTGACTGGGGACAGGGCTACCACTTCTCCCGCCCCCTGTCGGCCGTCGAGGCCGGCGCCCTGCTCCACACCGCCCTGTAGCGCGTCGGCACGTCGCGTCGCTCCCCCCTTCCGTGTCCCGAGGACGCGTCATCCCGATTCGCGTCGGCACCTCCCCCCAACCGGGTCAGGCAAGCTGGAAGAGGAGGTCCTCGAGGAGCAGGGCCTCGTTGGGGTTGCGGATGAGCGCCTCGGAGGCGTGCTGGATGGCGGCGAGCTTGTCGAGCACCTCCTGAGGGCGGCGGGCGGTCGCCAGTTCGTCGGTGTAGCGGCGGGCCAAGGTGGCGAAGCCGAAACGCAGCTCGGCCACCCGCTCCCGGCGCACCTCCCGCTTCTGCTGGGCAACGAGCTGCGCGGCGCCTGAACCACGTTGGCCGTAGCGCTCGATGCGCTCGGCCAGCGCCTCCGCCTCCTTGGCGTGGCGGGCGTCGAGCGGAGCCTGCGACCGGTCGATGAGCGCTCGCAACTCGCCCGTCACGACCATCACCGTGGCCCCCGTCCCGTCGAGACGATCGGGCACGGCCTGCCACGCGGCCCGGCGCTCGGCCAGCTCGGGGTCGGTGGCCAGCAGGCGGGCTCGGTCGAGGTCGCCCGACGCCGCCCGGGCGGCCTCCTCGGCCACGGTCACTTCCAGCCCCTCGGCGACGAGCTGCTCGACGATCAGATCCTCGGGGACGGGATGGAAGTCGATGCGCACCGCACGCGAGGCGATGGTGACGAGCTCGGGCGGGAGGTCGTCGGTCAAGATCACGAACACCGTCGACGGCGGCGGCTCCTCGATGATCTTCAGGAGCTTCGGGGCCTGGGTGCTCACCTTGTGGAGCTCGCACAGGACCAGGACCTTGCGCGTCCCCTCGACCGGGGCGCGCACCGCGCTCCGGATGATCTCGGCCGCCTCCTCCTCACGCAGGGACGCCCCCTCGGGCACGAACACCGTCAGGTCGGGGTGCGCCTCGGCCAGGGCGAGGGCCCGGTGGCGCTCGGCGTCCTCGCCGGCACTGCCGGCGGCCAGCAGGTCGGCGGCGAAGGCCCGCGCCGCGGCTCGGCGGCCGCTGCCGGGCGGGCCGACGAACAGGTAGGCGTGCACGGGCGCCGGCACGGACGACTGCAGCTGGGCGACGGCCCGGTCTTGGCCGAGCACGTCGACCCACCCGCCGGCGCTCACCACATCCCCGACACTCACGTCCCCGCTCCTCTCGGCCGTTCTGGCGCCTGATCTACTGGCCTGGACCAGTAGATCAGGCGCCAGTTCGAGCTGATCTGGGTCACTGGTCCACCACACCGACCCGGGGGGCGATCGCCGCCCAGACCCGGTCGGCGACCTCGTCGACGGTCCCGGTGCCGTCCACGACCACCCAGCGGTCGGGGTCGGCGGCGGCGAGGGCCCGGAAGCCGGCGACGACGCGCTGGTGGAACCCGTCGCCCACCTCCTCCATGCGATCGCGCTCGGCGCCCAAGCGGGCCTCGGACACCTCCTCCGGCACGTCGAGCAGCACCACCAGGTCGGGCCAGACCCCATCGGTGGCCCAGCGCGACAGCTGCTCGACCTCGTCGAGGGGCAGACCCCGCCCGTAGCTCTGGTAGGCGAGCGACGAGCCCGCGAACCGGTCGGTGACGACGATCCGGCCGGCGTCGAGCGCAGGGCGGATGACCTCGGCGACGTGCTGGGCCCGGTCCGCGGCCATCAGTAGCGCCTCGGCCCGATCGGCCAGCTCCTGGTTGGCGGGGTCCAGCACCAGGCCCCGGATGCGGCTGCCGATGGCCGTCCCCCCGGGCTCGCGGGTGAACACGGCGTCGAGGCGCTCGGCCAGCAGAGCCGCCTGCGTCGACTTCCCCGTGCCCTCACCCCCCTCGAAGGCGATCAGCACGTCCGATTGCCTCGAGTTCGGTGGGGGGCCGGGGCGGCGCGCACGTCAGTCGGCGGACGT
>CAYYDZ010000085.1:8560-12062 GCA_964470715.1 uncultured Microthrixaceae bacterium
ATTGCCTCGAGTTCGGTGGGGGGCCGGGGCGGCGCGCACGTCAGTCGGCGGACGTGGTGGCCGCCGGCGCCTTCTTCGCGGTCGCCTTCTTGGCGGTCGCCTTCTTCTTGGTGGCCTTCTTCTTGGCCCCGGCCTTCTTGGCGCCGGCCTTCTTCTTCGCCGCCTTCTTCTTCTTGGCGGGACCCCGGGCTCGTCGGTCGGCCAGCAGCTCGCTGGCCCGCTCGATGGTGATCTCCTCGACCGTGTCGCCCTTGCGCAGCGAGGCGTTGGACTCGCCGTCGGTGACGTACGGGCCGAAGCGGCCGTCCTTCACCACGACGGGCAGGTCCGTCGCAGGGTCGACGCCGAGCTCGCGCAGCGGCGCCGCCGCCGCCCCCTGGCCCCGCCGGCGCTTGGGCTCGGCGAGGATCTTCAGGCACTCCTCGAGGCCGATGGTGAAGAGCTGGCGCTCGTCGCTGAGGCTGCGGCTGTCCGACCCCTTCTTCAGGTAGGGCCCGTACCGGCCGTTCTGCACCGTGATCTCGGCACCGTCGGCCGGGTCGACGCCCACCACCCGCGGCAGGCTCAGCAGCTTGAGGGACTCGTCGACGTCGATGGTGTCGAGGCTCATGTCCTTGAACAGCGACGCCGTCTTCGGCTTCGCGCCACCGTCCTCCAGCTCGCCCAGCTGCACGTAGGGGCCGAAGCGGCCCGCCTTGGCGAAGATGGTGAGGCCGGTCTCGGGGTCGGTGCCGACCTCTCGATCGCCGCTGGGTGCCTCGAGCAACTCGGTGGCCCGCTCGACCGTGAGCTCGTCGGGGACGATGTCGTCGGGCAACGACACCGTGTCCTCCTTCGCCGGCTCGCCGTCGACGCCGACGGACCCCGGCGCCGGCATGCGGGCCAAGTAGGCCCCGAACTTGCCCGCCCGGGCCACGATGGCCCGGCCCTCCTCGTCCTCACCGACGGGGATCGAGCTGACCGCCCGCGGGTCGATGGCACCGAGGTCGGACACCATGTCCTTCAGGCCCACGTGGCCGTTCCCGAAGTAGAAGCGGCTCAGCCACGGGATGCTCTCGGCCTGCCCGCCGGCGATGTCGTCGAGGTCGTCCTCCATGCGGGCCGTGAAGGCGTAGTCCACGAGCTCGGGGAAGTGGGTCTCGAGCAGGTTGATGACCGCGAAGGCGGTGAAGGACGGAACGAGGGCCGACCCCCTCTTCCACACGTACTCGCGGTCGATGATGGTGCCGATGGTGGCGGCGTAGGTCGACGGGCGGCCGACGCCGATCTCCTCGAGCTTCGCCACCAGCGAGGCCTCGGTGTAGCGCGACGGCGGCTTGGTCTCGTGGCCCTTGGGCTCGAGGCGCTCGGCGGTGAGTCGCCCGCCCTCCTGGAGCGGCGGGAGGATGCGCTCCTGCTCGTCCTTCTCGCCGCCCTCGGGCTCGTCCCTGCCTTCCTGGTAGGCCCGCAGGTAGCCGGGGAAGGTGATGGTGCGACCCGAAGCGGCGAACTCGGCGTCCTTGCCCTTGGCCGAGGTCGCGCCCAACCGCACCGACACGGTCTCACCGCGGGCGTCGTTCATCTGCGACGCGACCGTCCGCGCCCACACCAGCTCGTAGAGGCGGAAGCTGTCGTTGTCGAGCTCGCTGCGCAGCTGGTCGGGGGTGCGGAACGAGTCGCCGGCCGGGCGGATGGCCTCGTGGGCCTCCTGGGCGTTCTTCACCTTGCGGGTGTAGATGCGGGGGGCGTCGGGGAGGTACTCGCGGCCGTAGCGCTCGAGGATCTGGCTGCGGGCGGCGTTGAGGGCGGCGTCCGACAGCGTGGTGCTGTCGGTGCGCATGTAGGTGATGTGGCCGTTCTCGTAGAGGCGCTGCGCGATGGCCATCGTCCTCGACGAGGAGAAGCGCAGCTTGCGCCCGGCCTCCTGCTGGAGGGTCGAGGTGATGAAGGGCGCCTTGGGCTTGCTTGAGTAAGGCTTCGCCTCGACCGAGCGGACCGCGAAGGAAGCGCCGTCGAGGTCGGTGGCCAGCTCGGTGGCGCCGGCTTCGTCGAGGACCAGCACCTTGTCCGTCTTGACCTTGCCGGTGTCGTCGTCGAAGTCCTTGCCGGTGGCCAGGCGGGTGCCGTCGACCGACACGAGCGTGGCGCCGAACGCGTCGAGCGCCCCCTCCGGCGAGAAGGTGCCCTCGATGTCCCAGTAGCCGGCGGCCATGAAAGCCATGCGCTCGCGCTCTCGCTGGACCACAAGGCGCGTGGCGACGCTCTGCACGCGGCCGGCGGACAGGCCGCTGCGGATCATGCGCCACAGCACCGGCGACACCTCGTAGCCGTAGAGGCGGTCGAGGATGCGCCGGGTCTCCTGGGCGTCGACCAGGCGACGGTCGAGCTCACGGGGCTCGTCGATGGCACGCTGGATGGCCTCGGGGGTGATCTCGTGGAACACCATCCGGTGGACCGGCACCCGCGGGTTGAGCAGCTCGAGCAGGTGCCAGGCGATGGCCTCGCCCTCGCGGTCCTCATCGGTGGCGAGGTAGAGCTCGTCGGCTTCCTTCAGGGCTCGCTTCAGGTCGCGGACGACGTCCTTCTTCCCGGGCGACACCACGTAGAGCGGCTTGAAGTCGTTGTCGACGTCGACGCCGAGCCGCGCCCACGACTCGCCCTTGAAGATCTCGGGCACGTCGGCGGCCTTCTGGGGCAGGTCGCGCACGTGGCCCACCGACGACTCGACGAGGAAATCGTCGCCGAGGTAGCCCGCGATGGTGCGCGCTTTGGCGGGGCTCTCGACGATGACGAGACGGGTGGTCACGAGCGCAAGGTAAGAACGCCTTCCCTGCCGGTGTCAACACCGACCCGACGGCGGGGGTCCCGCGGCGACCCTAGATTGGCCCTCATGGACTTCGCCCTCAGCCCCACGGCCCAGGCCCTCCAGGAGAAGCTCCTGGCCTTCATGGACGACTTCGTCTACCCGGCCGAGGCGGTGTGGGAGGAGCAGATGGCGGCGTCGGGCGACCCCCACTTCCACGCTCCCATCATCGAGGACCTCAAGGCCGAGGCTCGGGCCCAGGGGCTCTGGAACCTCTTCCTCCCCCACAAGACCCAGTGGACCGACGGCCTCTCCAACGTCGACTACGCCCCGCTGTGCGAGATCCTGGGCCGCAGCCCCATCGCCTCCGAGGCGCTGAACTGCTCGGCGCCCGACACCGGGAACATGGAGATCCTCACCATGTTCGGCACCGACGAGCAGAAGGAGCGGTGGCTGCTCCCGCTGCTCGAGGGCGAGATCCGGTCCTGCTACGCCATGACCGAGCCGGCCGTGGCCAGCTCCGACGCCACCAACATCTCGTGCCGCATCGAGCGCGACGGCGACGACTACGTCATCAACGGCCGCAAGTGGTGGATCTCCGGCGCCGCCTCCGAGCGCTGCAAGATCGCCATCCTCATGGGCAAGACCGACCCCGAGGCGTCCCGCCACACCCAGCAGTCGATGGTGCTCGTGCCCCTCGACACCCCCGGCGTCACCATC
>CAYYDZ010000086.1:0-11890 GCA_964470715.1 uncultured Microthrixaceae bacterium
CGGCTACAGTGACCCGCTCCGGCGGTGTGGCCGAGTGGCTCAGGCAGGGGCCTGCAAAGCCCCGTACGCGGGTTCGATTCCCGCCACCGCCTCCACCGGAGGCCCCCGAATCACCCGGTTCGGCGGGCCCCAACGCTCAAGGTGTGCCCTGCTAGTTCCGATGGCCTAGTACCGAAGTTCTGGGCGATCAGGAAGACAGCACTAGATGGGGCACCCCTACCGACGGCGAACGCGGGTCAAGGGCGAACAGGGCTACGTGCTGATCATGGCAGCGTTGCTGCTGCTGCCCCTCCTCGCGTTCACCGGCTTCGCGGTCGACGTGGGTTCCTGGTACACCTACGCCAACCGCATGCAGCGGGCGGTGGACGCCGCTGCCCTCGCCGGCGTGGTGTGGATGCCCAACGACGAGAAGGCCGAGCAGGTCGCCCTCGAGACCGCCAAGGCCAACGGCTTCGACGACGCCGCCGCCGACATCGTCGTGACGGTCACGCCCGTCGGGAACCGACGGCTGCGGGTGTACATCCACGACACCAGCGTCACGATGTTCTTCTCCTCGTTGTTCATCAACAACGTCGACATCGAGCGCCAAGCGCTCGCCGAGTACGTCCAGAGCGTCCCGATGGGCAGTCCGGACAACAGCCTGGGCAACGACCCCGAGCGATGGTCGGCCTCCGGCTACAACCGCCCGTACTACTGGCTCAACGTGGCATCGCCGGACTCCACCAAGGTCAACGGCGACCAGTACACCGCAGGCGACTGCTCGGGGTCCTACACCGGCTGTTCGGGATCGACCAACCTGAACTACAGCGAGGACGGCTACTTCTACCGCTTGACCGTGGACTCGAAGCCGGCGAGTGGGGACCTCCGCATCCAAGCCTTCGACCCCGCGTTCTTGGACGTGGGCAACACCTGCAGCACCGGCGCCAACCTCCCGACCGCCGGCACCGCATGGAACACCCAGGCCGCGACCCTCGTGTCCCAGGGCGCGCCGGCGAATGCGGCCACGCGCTACGTGGCCGGCAACAACGAGTGGTGCACGGCCGACTCCGACCAGCAGGGCAACGAGATCCGGACGACCTACATCGTGCGGAGCCCGGACAGCACGCCGTTCGACAACTCCGACAACCCCGTCATCTGCACCAAGACCTTCAGCCCCTATGACGAGTCCGTCTACACCCTGCTCAACCAGGCCGACGGGTACAAGGACGGCAACATCGGCTACGAGAACATGCCCTTCGTCAATCACTTCCGGCGGTGGGTCGACCTCTGCCAGGTCTCGTGGGGTCAGGTCGTGGTCGGCGACTACCTGCTCCAGATCACGTCCACGGCCGATCTGTCCAACCCGCCGTCGAGCCTGGTCAATTTCGATGCCACCAACACCACCGGGGGCTACAACAAGTTCTCGCTTCGGGCCGGCTTCGGTGATCCTTCGACCGCCACGTTCCCCAACGGCATCAACTTCTTCGCCGACGGCCGGCTGCCCATCTACGTGAACCAGGCCGGCTCGGGGACGGTCACGAACTTCTACCTCGCTCGGATCGTCCCCGAGTACGCCGGCCAGATCCTCGAGCTCGAGCTGTTCGACGTGGCCGACGGCGCCAACGCCAGCCTCACCATCGTGCCGCCCGCAGACCAGACCGGCACCGCGATCGGTGGTTGCACGTTCATCCGCGACGCGGCGCCGCCCGTCGTGACCACGAGCTCCACCTGTACCCAGTCGGGCCTCACCAACGCGCTCTACAACGGGCGCAGCCTGACCGCCCAGATACCGCTGCCCGAGAACTACGGCTGCGACGCGGGTAGCGACCTCGGCTGCTGGTTCAAGATCAACCTGGACTTCGGCAGCGGCTCGCCGACCGACCAGACCACGTGGTCCGCCCGGGTGCGAGGCGACCCGGTGCGGCTGGTGGAGTAGACGATGCGACGACTCCACCGACGAGCCCGCGGCAGCCGGGGGGCGGCCCTCGTCGAGGCCGCCTTCGTGACCCCGATCTTCGCCGTGCTGATCTTCGGCATCTTGGAGTTCGGGCTCGCCTTCCGCGACTACCTGACCGTGGCCAACGCCTCGCGCGACGGTGCCCGTGCGGCGAGTGCGTTCGGCGACGACCAGTACGCCGACTACAACGTGATCCAGGTCATCCGCCAGGCGACGAAGGGCTTCCAGCCCAACGAGATCCGCCGTCTGATCATCTTCGATGCCGGCGCCGTCGGCGGCTCGGTGCTGACCGCCTCACACCCCGCCCACGACTGCCTGACCGCGACCGTGGGCATCCCCAACATCTGCAACGTCTACGACGCCGCCGACCTCAAGTTGCCGAAGTCGTCGTTCGGGTGCCAGACCGGCCAGAACCTGGACCGCTACTGGTGCCCCGCGGCGCTCAACGGGCAGGACGGGCGGGAGATCCGGGCGTCGGGCCCGCCGGACTACGTGGGTGTGTACGTGCAGACCCGACACGAGTTCGTGACCGGGCTCTTCGGCTCCAGCATCAACCTCGAGGACGAGCTCGTCATGCGCATCGAGCCGCAGGACCTGTGATGGCGCGATCGTCCTCGCGCCGCCGGAGTCGACGCGCCCAGGGTGACCGGGGCGCGGCATTGACCGAGTTCGTCCTCCTCGTGCCGGTGTTCGTGCTCATCATGGCCGGCGTGCTCGAGTTCGGCATGGCGTGGCGCGACTCGATGACCGTGTCGAACGCGCTTCGCTCCGGCGCCCGGGTGGGGAGCAACGCCGGCAGGGAGCGGTCGGCCGACTACGACATCATCAAGTCGATCGAGGCCGCCATGCGGGAGATCCCCGACACCGCGAGGGTCCAGCGCGTCGTCATCTACAAGGCCGACACGGCGAACTCCGCGCCGTCGGCGTCGTGCATGGCGGGCACGCCGTCGTCGAGCTCCACCGCACCGTGCAACGTGTACACCGGCGCTGACCTCTCGCGGCCGGCCAGCGACTTCAGCGGGACCACGAGCTGCGGCTCCACCGCCCCCGACCGCTTCTGGTGCCCGGTCAACCGCCAGAACCAACAGGCCCTGGGTGCCGACTACCTCGGGGTGTGGATGCAGGTCAGGTACGACTACATCACCCACGTGTTCCCCGGCACGGGCCTCACCATCAAGGACCGCGCCATCATGCGCCTCGAACCGAGGCTCGACTGATGGGCCGGTGGATCAAGGCCCGCCGGGTCGGCGCCGATCACCCGGGGATGGAGCCAGGCGGCGCGAAGCGGTGCAGCGGCGGACGGGGTGCGACCCTCGTCGAGTACGCCCTGATCGTGGCCCTGGTGGTGGTGCCGTCCATCGGCGCGCTCTCGCGCCTCGACGACGTCTCGGACGACTACTACACCGATGCCAGCGACGACATCGGCGACCTCCCCCAGCTCGGCATCGACACCAGCAGCAACAGCTCGGTGCCCTCGGGCTCCACCACGACCACCGCGGCGCCGACGACGACGACGACCGCCGCGCCGACGACGACGACCACGGCGCCGACGACGACGACCACGGCGCCCACGACGACGACCACGGCGCCGACCACCACGACGACGCTCCTGCGCAGCACCATCAGTGAGCTGACGAACGTCTCGTCGAACAACGGCACGTCGTACAACGCCGCCGCGCGGGTGAAGATCATCCGCAACTCGACCGGCACGGCCGTGAACGGCGCCGCGGTGACCATCCGCATGGTCGACCGCTTCGGCAACTCGTCCAACCGCTCGTGCACCACGGACTCCACGGGGCGCTGCACGGGCACCTGGAGCCGCTCCGACAACAACGGCCCGGTCACCGCCACGGTCACCGCCGTGACCGCGAATCCCATCTGGGACGGTGCACAGCAGTCCGTGTCGCTCCCCGCCATCTGAGGCGTGCGCCACGCGGGTGACGAGGAATAGGGACTTTGGTCCCTAGAACGTGTTCCAATTCCTGCGTAGGTTCGCCGCGTGCCGGAGTTCCCGTGGATCGTGTCCGTCGATGACCACGTCATCGAACCGCCCAACCTCTGGCAGGACCGCCTGCCCGAGCGCTTCAAGGCGGAGGGCCCCCGAGTCGAGCGCCACGCCTGCACCCACATGGGCTACGTGGGGGGCCGATTCAGCTTCGAGCTCGGCGAGGACGGGACGCCGTGCGACTGGTGGCGGTTCGAGAAGCTGATGATCCCTCGCACCCGGGTCGAGTCCGCGGTGGGCTACGACCGGTCGGAGGTGACCGTCAGCCCCACCACCTACGACGAGATGCGGCCCGGCTGTTGGGATCCGAAGGCCCGGCTCGAGGACATGGACACGGGTCACATCGAGGCCCAGCTCTGCTTCCCGTCGACGTTCGTTCGCTTCTGCGGCCAGACCTTCACCGAGGCGAAGGACAAGGACCTCGGCTTGGCCTGCATCCGGGCCTACAACGACTGGATGGTCGAGGAGTGGTGCGGCGACTCCGGGGGCCGCCTGGTGCCGCTCATCATCATCCCTCTGTGGGACGCCGAGCTCGCGGCTGCCGAGGTCCGGCGCAACGCCGACCGCGGTGTGCGGGCCGTCACGTTCTCCGAGATCCCCGCGCACCTGGATCTGCCCTCGATCCACACGGAGTTCTGGGATCCCTTCTTCGCAGCCTGCGACGAGCGGGGGGTGTCGCTGCACGTGCACATCGGGTCGTCGTCGCGGATGCCCTCCACGTCGGCCGATGCGCCCCCGCTCGTCGCTTCTTCGCTCACCTTCGGCAACGCCATGGCCTCGATGGTCGACTTCTTGATGTCCGGCGTGCTGGTGCGCTTCCCGAACCTCGAGATCGCCTACTCCGAGGGCCAGATCGGCTGGATCCCCTACATCCTCGAGCGGGCCGACAAGGTGTGGGAGAGCAACCGGGCGTGGGGCGGCGTGGCCGAGTCGGTCCCGTTGCCGCCGAGCACGTACTTCCACCGCCAGATGTACGGCTGCTTCTTCGACGACGACCACGGCCTCACGCCGGATGCCCTCGCGGCCATCGGGAGCGATCGCCTGCTCTTCGAGACCGACTACCCTCACTCGGACAGCACCTGGCCGCACTGCCAGGAGATGGCCGAGAAGCAGATGGCACATCTCGACGAAGCGACCGTACGGGCCCTCGTGCGGGGCAACGCGATCCGCTTGCTCGGCCTGGACCTCGACTGACGCGATCCGGCTCTCCCGGACCGCCCCCGACCCACAGGAGTGCCCTGACGTGCTCGATGTCCTGATCCGCGGGGCCACCGTCGTCGACGGCACCGGTGCCGCCGGCCACGTGGCCGACGTGGGCCTGCGCGACGGCCGCATCGCCGTCGTCGGCTCCACCACTGAGGATGCCGCGGAGGTGATCGACGGCGCGGGGCTGGTCGTGTGCCCCGGCTTCATCGACCCCCACACCCACTACGACGCCCAGCTGCTGTGGGACCCGCACGGCTCGCCGTCGAACGTCCACGGGGTCACCACCGTCATCTCGGGCAACTGCGGCTTCACCCTGGCGCCGCTGCGGGCCCAGGACGTGGACTGGACGTTGGAGATGATGGCGGAGGTCGAGGGCATGCCCCTCGAGGCGCTGCGGGCCGGAGTCGGCGGCGGCTGGGAGAGCTTCCCGGAGTACCTCGACCACCTCGACGGTGCCCTCGGGGTCAACGCTGCGTTCCTCGTCGGCCACTGCGCCCTGCGCCGCTACGTGATGGGGGAGCGGGGCACGGGCAACGTGGCCGAGCCCGACGACGTCGAGGCCATGCGGTCGCTGCTCGACGGGGCGCTCGCCGCCGGTGCCCTGGGGTTCTCCTCGTCGCAGTCGTTCACCCACAACGACGGGGACGGCAAGCCCATCCCGTCGAGGTCGGCCGACACCGCTGAGGTGCTCGCGCTCTGCGAGGTCGTCTCCCACCACGAAGGGACGACGCTCGAGTACATCACCGACGGGTGCCTCAAGGGGTTCTCCGACGAGGAGATCGAGCGCCTGACCGCCATGTCGCTCGCCGCCGGCCGTCCGCTCAACTGGAACGTGCTCACCGTCGACGCCCGGTCCGAGGACGAGATGGAGCGCCAGCTCGAGGCCTCGCGACACGCCCAGGCCAACGGCGCGCGGGTCGTCGCCCTGACCATGCCGACGCTCGTGCCCATGAACATGAGCTTCCTCACCCGGTGCGCGCTCACCCTGATGCCCTACTGGGACACCATCCTCACCCTCCCCGTGCCCGAGCGCATGGAGAAGCTGCGTGATCCGGAGGTGCGCCGCCGCATGCAGGAGGCGGCCAAGTCCGACGAGGCCGGGGTCTTGAAGCGACTCAGCGGCTGGGCGAAGTACGAGATCGGCGACACGTACGCCCCGGAGAACAAGCCGCTCGAGGGGCGGCGCGTCGGCGACATCGCCGAGGAGCGGGGTTCGACCGCCTTCGACACCCTGATCGACATCGTGCTCGCCGACGAGTTGCGCACGGTCCTGTGGCCGCTCCCGCCCGAGGACGACACCGCCAGCTGGGAGCTGCGCATGGGCTTGATCGACTCGGGGCGCGCCATGGTCGGCGGCTCCGATGCGGGCGCCCACCTCGATCGCATGCTCGGCTCGACCTACCCCACGGCGTTCCTCGCCGACTGCCTGCGCGGACGCCGGCTCCTCTCGGTGGAGCGGGCCATCCACGCCATGACCGACGTGCCCGCCCGCCTCTTCGGGCTGCGCGAGCGGGGGCGCATCGCCGAGGGCTGGCACGCCGACCTCGTGCTGTTCGACCCTGCCACCGTCGCCGTCCGCCGGGTGCGCAAGGTCGCCGACCTCCCCGCCGACAGCGAGCGCCTGTACGCCGGATCCGACGGCGTCGTGCGCGTGTTCGTCAACGGCCAGGCCGCAGTGATCGACGGCGAGGCCACCGAGACGCTCTCTGGGGCGCTGTTGCGTTCCGGCCGTGACACCGAGACCGTCGCCGTCCCTGCCGCGCATCCCTGAAGGGGGCCCACCTCATGCACCTCGACTTCTGCGACACCGACCTCTACGACGACCCGTGGGACGCCTACCGGTGGCTGCGTGAGCAGGACACGCTCTACCGCGACGAGACCAACGACCTCTGGATCGCCTCGCGCTACGAGGACGTCTTCGAGATCTCGCGTGACCCCGCCCGCTACATCACCAGCAACGGGGTGCGCCCCAAGCTGAAGGCACCGCTGTCGCTGCTCTGCGAGGACGATCCCGAGCACACCCGGCAGCGACGCATGATCAACCGGGGCTTCACGCCGCGCCGTGTCCGCGAGCTCATGCCCCACATCCGGGAGCTGAGCAACCAGATCATCGACGACATCGGCCACAAGGGCGAGATCGACTTCGTCGAGGACTTCGCCATCCACGTGCCCCTCATCGTCATCTGCGAGCTCATGGGCCTCGACCCGGAGACCCGCCTGAAGATGTACCGCTGGTCCGACCAGATGATGGCGGGGGATGGCCACACGGACCCCGACGACCCGGTCCTGCTCGGCGCGACCGAGGCCTTCATCGAATACAACCTGATGTGCGCGGACCTGATCGGCGAGCGGCGCCAAGAGCCCAAGGACGACCTCATCTCGGTGCTCGTCAGCAAGTTCGACGAGGGGGAGCTGGGCCACGAGGAGTTCACGAACCTCGAGGGTGAGCCCGTCGGTCGTGACCCCATGGGCGACGACGAGCTCAACCTGTTCCTCACCGTGCTCTTGATCGCCGGCAACGAGACCACCCGCAACGCCATCACGGGGGGCATGTTGGCCCTCAGCCGGTTCCCCGAGGAGCGCCAGCGCCTGCTCGACCACCTCGACGACGAGCACTTCGTCGACCTGGCCGTGGACGAGCTGATCCGCTGGGTCAGCCCCGTGATCGGCTTCACCCGCACCGTCACCGAGGACCACGAGCGCCGTGGCGTCCGGCTGAAGGCCGGCGACGAGGTCCTGATGCTCTACCAGTCGGCCAACCGTGACGCGTCGGTGTTCGAGAACCCCGACGGGCTGATCCTCGATCGGGACCCGAACCCGCACCTGGCCTTCGGCATCGGCCCGCACTTCTGCCTGGGCGCCAACCTGGCCCGCCTCGAGGTGAAGACCGTGTTCGAGGAACTGTTCAAGCGCCTGCCGGACATCTCGGTGCCCGAGGGTGCCACCCGCGTCCGGGCCTCGTCTGGCTTGGTGATCGCCCTGCAGCACCTGCCGGCGACCTTCACCCCCATCGAGGCGGCCTGAGCCGTGGGGGAGGGCGGCGGGCTCGTGGCCGAGCCCACGAAGCTGTTCATCGGCGGCGCCTGGGTCGAGGGCTCCGCAGGCACCTACGAGGTGGTCAACCCTTCCACCGAGGAGGTGGTCGGCCTCGTCGCCGATGCGTCCGAGGACGACGCCCGGGCCGCGGCCGCCGCTGCGGCGGAGGCGTTCCCGGCTTGGTCGCGCACATCGCCCGAGGAACGGGCCGCGATCATGCTCCGCGTCGCCGACCTCCTGGCCGAGCGGCGCGACGAGCTCGTCCCGGTGGTGCAGGCGGAGACCGGCGCCACCATGCGGGTGACGAAGACGATGCAGATCCCCCAGGCCGAGGTGCGCTTCCGGCGCTACGCCAAGGGGGCGCTCGAGCCACGCGAGGTGCTGGTCCCCGCCGGCGAGTCGCCTGCCACCGCCCTCGCCCCTGGTGGCCTGATCAGCGCCGTGGCGCGCCGCGAGCCGGTGGGCGTGGTCACTGCCATCACCTCGTTCAACTTCCCCCTCACGAACATGGCCGGGAAGATCTGTCCGGCGCTGGCCATGGGCAACACCGTCGTGGTGAAGCCGGCGCCGCAGGACCCACTGGCGGTGGCGATGCTGGTCGAGATCATGCAGGAGGCTGGGATGCCTCCCGGTGTGGTCAACCTCATCACGGCCTCTACGCCCGGCCCCGCCGAGGCGTTGGTGGCCTCGCCCGACGTCGACATGGTGTCGTTCACCGGCAGCACGGGCGTCGGCGTGCGCATCACCGAGGTGGGCGCCCGCACCATGACCCGCCTGCTCCTCGAGCTCGGCGGCAAGGGCGCCAGCATCATCTTCGACGACGCCGACCTCGACGCCGCGGTCTCGGGCACCGGCAGCACCTGGGCCTTCCACTCCGGCCAGATCTGCACCGCCCCCACCCGGGTGCTCGTGCAGCGGGGGGTGTACGACGAGGTCGTCGAGCGCCTCGCCAAGTATGCGGGCTACCTGAAGGTGGGGGATCCCCTCGAGCGCGACACCGTCGTCGGGCCGCTGATCACCCGGGCCCACCGCGACCGCGTCCGCGCCCACATCGCCGGGGGTGTGGAAGCTGGCGCCCGCCTGGTGGCCGGCGGCGAGACCGCCCTGCCCGAACGCGGTTGGTACGTGCCCCCCACGCTCCTCGCCGACGGGACGGCCGACATGGCCATCTTCCAGGAGGAGGTCTTCGGTCCGGTGATCGTGGCCGTCCCCTTCGACGAGGAAGAAGAGGGCATCGCCCTTGCCAACGGCACTGCCTTCGGTCTCTACGACTACGTGTGGGCAGGCGACACCGCCCGCGCGTACCGGGTGGCGGGTGCGCTGCGCAGCGGCAACGTCGGCGTCAACACCCTGCAGCGCAACCACGAGGCACCGTTCGGAGGCTTCAAGATGAGCGGGGTGGGGCGCGACGGCGGGTCGTACGGACTGCACGCCTACAGCGAGCTGAAGTCGGTGGTCTGGTCCACCTGAGATCGCGGGGTCGACGCTGCGGTCGGTGCTATCGTCGCGCCGCGCCCCGAACCCACCGGCGGGTGCGCGGCGGATGATCGATCGGTAGGGACCTCAGGAAGGCGGACCGTCCATGCGCGCAGGATCCTGCTCAGGAAGGCGTCGGGTGCGTCGCACGCTCTCGCTGCTGGTGGCCGGCGCGCTGGGCGCGGTGCTCCTGGGAGGACCCGTGCCGGTGCCGGCGGGTGCCCAGCCGGCACCGAAGCCCGGTGCGTCCTCGGCAGGGGCGTTGCTGGCGTCTGCGGTACCCCCCGGTGGCGATGTCGTGACCGGGCCGGATGGCGGTCCGGTCACCTTCGTCGGCGCGCCGGCCGGCGGGTCGATCGCAGTCACGGGCGTGACCGATGGCACCGACCCGCAGGCTGCGGCGGCAGCGTTCGTGGCGCAGTACGGCGCCGCGTTCGGCGAGCCCACGCCGGGGCGTGACCTGGTGGTCGCGCGGACCAGCCCGATGGGTGCGGGTGGCGAGAGCGTGCACTTCCAGCAACTCGAGGGTGGGGTGCCGGTGCTGGCCGGTGAGCTGGGCGTCCAGGTGGGCCCGTCGGGGAAGGTGCGCTCTGCCGCGGGCGAGCTCAGCACGGGTGACGCGGTGGACACCTCCCCGGTGGTGGCGGCGTCGGCGGCGGTTGCCACGGCGGTGGCGGCCGTGGCGGAGGATGCCGGCGTCGACGCCGGCCTCCTCACTGCTTCGGAGCCCGAGCGGTGGGTGTACGACCCGAACCTGATCGGCGAGCCTGACGGGCAGCGCCTCCTGGTGTGGCGGATCTCGGTGTCGAGCACCGAGGCTGCGGTGAGCCGCCTCGTGCTGGTCGACGCGGTCAACGGTGGGGTGGCCTTGCAGGTCGAGCAGATCCGCAACGCGAAGAACCGGTCGGTCTGCGACGACCAGAACGTGCTCGGCCGCTCCTACACCTGCCCGAACGCGGCCGCGCCGGTGGTCCGCGCCGAGGGACAGGGGGCCACCGGCATCTCAGAGGTCGACAAGGCGTACGACCTCAGTGGCGCCACCTACGACTTCTACTTCAGTCGCTTCGGTCGCGACAGCATCAACGGGGCGGGGATGGCCTTGAAGTCGACCGTGCGGCACTGCCCCACCGGCGAGGGCTGTCCGTACCAGAACGCCTTCTGGGACGGCAGCCAGATGGTCTACGGCGACACCTTCGCCGGTGCCGACGACGTGGTGGGCCACGAGCTGACCCACGGCGTCACCGAGTTCGAGTCGAACCTCGTCTACGCGAACCAGTCGGGCGCCATCAACGAGTCGTTGTCCGATGTGTTCGGTGAGTTCGTCGACCTGACCTTCGACAGCAGCTTCGACAACGACACCGCGGGAGTGCGATGGGACATGGGCGAGGACCTGCCCATCGGCGCCATCCGTGACATGGCCGACCCCGGGCGCTTCGGCGACCCCGACCGGATGAGCTCACCGAACTACTACAACGGCACGGCCGACAGCGGCGGAGTGCACACCAACAGCGGTGTGAACAACAAGGCCGCTGCGCTCATGACCGATGGCGGCACCTTCAACGGCCAGACCGTGACCGCCCTCGGCATCACCAAGGTGGCGCGCCTCTACTACGAGGTGAACACCAACATCCTGACCTCGGGCAGCGACTACACCGCGCTCGGCAATGCGCTGAACCAGGGGTGTGCCAACCTCATCGGCGTCGACGGCATCACTGCCCCCGACTGCACGGAGGTGGGCAAGGCCGTGACCGCCACCGAGATGATCACGCCGGCGCCCGCGAACGACAACTTCGCCAACGCGCAGGTCATCACGGGCACCTCGGGGACCGTGGCGGGCACGACCCTCGGGGCGACGCGGCAGGCCGGTGAGCCCAACCACGGAGGCGGCACGGGCAGCCTGGCCGGGACCGCGTCGGTCTGGTACCAGTTCACCGCCGCCGGGAGCGGCACCGCGACCATCACCACCTGCAACAGCGGTTTCGACACGCTGCTCGGCGTGTACACCGGGTCGGCGGTGAACGCGTTGAGCATCGTGGGCCAGAACGACGACAACGGCGTGGCGGCCTGTGCCAGCTCGTTGCACAGCCGGGTGCAGTTCCCGGCGACCCAGGGCACGACCTACCGCGTCGCGGTGGACGGCTACGGCACCGCGAAGGGCGCGGTCAGCCTCAACTGGACGCTGCCGGCGGCGCCGGCGCCGACGGGGGTGTCGGGCACGGTGACTGAGTCGG
>CAYYDZ010000087.1:0-9416 GCA_964470715.1 uncultured Microthrixaceae bacterium
GGCGACGGCGACGGGCTGACGCAGCTCCGGCCGTCGTCGAAAGCCAAAGGCGAAAGGCGCGAAGACGGGGGTGGCCCACCTGTCGACGCCAGGCTCGAATCCCACGCTGCGTGGCCGGCGGGCGGTCAGCCAACGCACGCGGAGGAAATACCAGTCACTCGTGACGAGTATTTCCTCCAGATGGTCGCCCGACCATCAAGATGATCACGGTCGGTGAGATTCGAGCGTCTTGGCGCCTCACGGGCGGGGTGGAACCGTGCGAGGGGATCTCCGAGCGCCCGCTCCCTCGCGAGTTCTTGCCAAGGGGGGCAGACTTGCGTGGAGGGGAGTGCTCCATCGAGAACGCTGGTGTCACGTGCCCGCGAGGCGGGCGACGACGGGGGCCATCTCGTCCATGGCGCTCATGCTGATGCCGATGGAGGAGATGCCGAAGCGGTCGCGCTGTTCGACCAGGTCGTCGACGATCTGCTCGACGGTGCCGGCCAACGAGTGCGGGCTGGCCAACCCCGCCTCCGGGGTCAGGCCGAGGGCCGGGGCGAGCTGCTCGGCCAGGCCGACCCGGTCGTCGGTGACCATCGCCAGGTGGATGCGCACCTGGAGCTCGAGGTCGTCGAAGCGGTCGCCGGCGGCCTCGCGGATCCAGCCGATCTTCTCGGCGGTGTGCTCCGCGGTGCCATCGGGGCCGACGCTGGCGTCGATGCGCCCCCCGTGCAGGTTGAAGTTGAGGCCGACGATGTCGGCCTCGCGGGCGGCCAGCGACAGGATGCGCCGGCCGCCACCGCCGATGAGGAGGGGCGGGTGCGGGCGCTGCACGGGCTTCGGGCTGCCCTCGAGACCGTGGACCTCGTAGTGGTCGCCG
The DNA here is from genome assembly GCA_964470715.1 of uncultured Microthrixaceae bacterium. GTDB lineage: Bacteria > Actinomycetota > Acidimicrobiia > Acidimicrobiales > DATDAH01 > JAEUJM01. The sequence continues at coordinate 860 of CAYYDZ010000087.1, forward strand.
TGGAAGTCCACGCGGCCGTCGGCGAAGAGCCCCTTCAGGATGGTGACCGCCTCGGCCAGCCGGTCGATGCGGGTGCCGGGCGGGTCGAGGGGGATCCCGGCCTGCTCGTAGTCCGAGGTCATCCAACCGGCGCCGATGCCCAGTTCGAGGCGGCCGTCGGAGAGCAGGTCCAGCGTGGCCGCCTCCTTCGCCAGGACGACCGGGTGGTGGTAGTCGTTGGCATAGGTGAGCGCGCCGATGCGGATGGTGCTCGTCGCCGCGGCAGCGGCCATCAGCCCGACGGTGGGGGAGAACTGCGCGTCGAGGTGGTCGCCCATGGTGAAGGTCGAGTAGCCGAGCTCCTCGGCCTTGCGGGCGAGGGCTGCCCATCCAGCGGCGCCGCCGTCGCAGTGGCCGCACTGGACGCCGAAGCGGAAAGGGTTGGGCATGGCGGCAGAGACTACTTTCGGCCCATGGCGGACACCCCGGACGATTGGGACGCACTGGACGACTTCGTGGCCCACGAGGTCACCTACGACGCAGAGCGCAGGACCGTCTTCCGCAAGGGGGAGGGCCCCGCGGTCATCGTCATCTCCGAGATCCCGGGCATCACGCCGGCGGTGGCGGACTTCGCCCGCCGGGTGGTCGACCTCGGCTGCACGGTGGCGATGCCGTCGCTGTTCGGCGAGCCGGGACGACCCATGTCGACGCCCTACGCGGTCCAGTCGCTCGCCGGCGCCTGCGTGTCGAAGGAGTTCGCCACCCTGGCGGCGGGCCGGACCTCTCCGGTCACGGTGTGGCTGCGCCACCTCGCCCGCGACCTCCACGACGAGCTCGGCGGGCCGGGTGTCGGCGTCGTGGGCATGTGCCTCACCGGCGGCTTCGCCCTGGCGATGATGGTCGACGACGAGGTCGTGGCCCCGGTGCTGAGCCAGCCGTCGCTGCCCTTCCCCGTGGGCAAGGGGCGCAAGCGTGACCTCGGCATCTCGGCGGAGGACCTCGCCCGGGTGAAGGAGCGCGTCGACGAGGGGATCTGCGTGCTCGGCCTGCGCTTCACCGGCGACCCGGTCATGCCCGCCGACCGCTTCGCCCGGCTGCGCGAGGAGCTGGGCGACGGCTTCGTCGGCGTCGAGATCGACTCGTCCAAGGGCAACCCCCACGGCATCCCCACCAACGCCCACTCGGTGCTCACCGAGCACCTGGTGGACGAGCCCGGCCACCCCACCCACGACGCCCTCAACCAAGTGCTCGACCTGTTCCGCGAGCGCCTCCTCAGCGACGCCTGAACCCGCTCGATCGAGAAATCCCAGTGATGTGATGCACGGGTAGGGTGGCCCCGTGAGCTCGTCCGGCCCGTCCGCCGACCCCTTCGGCGGGCCCGTACCCCGCTCTGAGGGGCCGCTCGGGCCCGGGGCGGCGAGTCTGCTCGAGGGGTTGAACCCCGCCCAGCAAGAGGCCGTGCTGCACCACGAGGGCCCGTTGCTGGTCGTGGCCGGCGCCGGCTCGGGCAAGACGCGGGTGCTCACCCACCGCATCGCCCACCTGATCCGAGAGCACCGCGTGTCGCCCTTCGAGATCATGGCCATCACCTTCACCAACAAGGCCGCCGACGAGATGAAGCAGCGCGTCGCCGCCCTGGTCGGCCCCGTCGCCGCCAAGATGTGGGTGTCGACCTTCCACTCGGCCTGCGTGCGCATCCTGCGCCGTGACGCGGCCCGGCTGGACTACCCGTCGTCGTTCACCATCTACGACCAGTCCGACGCCCGCCGCCTCACCGGCTACGTCATCCGCGACCTCAACCTCGACCCCAAGCGCTTCCCGCCCCGCGGGGTGCACGCCACCATCAGCGCGGCCAAGAACGACCTCATCCGCGCCGACGAGTACGCCGAGCGGGCCCAGGTCATCTACGAGCGCAAGGTCGCCGACGTCTACTCCGAGTACCAGCTGCGCCTCCGCCGGGCCGGGGCCATGGACTTCGACGACCTGCTCATGGTGGCGGTCGAGCTGTTCCAGAAGAACCCCGACGTGCTCGAGCACTACCGCCGGCGCTTCGCCCACATCATGGTGGACGAGTACCAGGACACCAACCGGGTGCAGAACGAGCTGGTCCTGCTGCTGGCCGGCGGTCACCGCAACGTCTGCGTGGTGGGCGACAGCGACCAGTCGATCTACCAGTTCCGCGGCGCCGACATCCGCAACATCCTCGAGTTCGAGGAGGCGTTCCCCGACGCCACGGTGATCGTGCTCGAGCAGAACTACCGGTCCACCCAGACCATCCTCGACGCCGCCAACGCGGTGATCGCCAACAACCTGGGTCGCAAGCCGAAGGAGCTCTGGACCGACCAGGGCGGCGGCATGGCCATCGCCCGCTACCACGCCGACGACGAGGGCGACGAGTCCCAGTGGGTCGTCCACGAGATGTCCCGCCTGCACGACGACGGCGACGCCCGTTGGGGTGACTTCGCGGTCTTCTACCGAACCAACGCCCAGAGCCGGGTGTTGGAAGAGCAGCTCATGCGCCAGGGCGTGCCGTACAAGGTGATCGGCGGCACCCGCTTCTACGACCGCCGTGAGGTGAAGGACGCGCTCGCCTACATGAAGGCGGCGGTCAACCCCGTCGACGAGGTCAGCATCAAGCGCATCCTCAACGTCCCCAAGCGGGGCATCGGCGACAGCACCATCGGCCGCCTCGACGCCTGGGCCAAGTCGCACGACGTGGCCTTCATCGATGCGCTGCGAGCGGCGCAGGAGGCGGGGGTCAAGGGCACCGCGGTGAAGGGCATCGCCGCCTTCCTCGAGCTGTTCGACGAGCTGGGCCGCATCGCTGCCGACGGGCCCGCAGCGCTGCTGCAGGCCGTGCTCGAGCGCACCGGGTACGCCGACGAGCTCGAGGCCGAGCACAGCGTCGAGGCCGAGGGCCGCCTGGAGAACCTGGCCGAGCTGGTGGGCGTGGCCCAGGACTTCGAGAGCGTCGACGAGTTCCTCGAGCAGGTCAGCCTCGTGGCCGACACCGACCAGCTCGACGACGACGACTCGTTCGTGGTGTTGATGACGCTGCACTCGGCCAAGGGCCTCGAGTACCCCAACGTGTTCCTCATCGGCCTCGAGGACGGCGTGTTCCCGCACCTGCGCTCGCTGGGCGAGCCCGACCAGCTCGAGGAGGAGCGCCGCCTCTGCTACGTCGGTATCACCCGGGCCCGTGAGCGCCTCTTCCTCAGCCACGCCTGGAGCCGCATGCTCTACGGCTCGACGCAGTACAACCCGCCCAGCCGCTTCCTCGACGAGATCCCCGAGGCACTGGTCCAAGTCGTCGAGGGCAGCCGGGTCGTGGGTCGGCGCCGCCAGGCCTCGACCTTCGCCGGAGAGGGCCGGTCCTCCGGCGGCGGATCCTCCTACTCGTCGCACTCGCCCGAGCGCTCCTCGATGGACCGCCACCGCGACGAGGTGGTCGAGCGGGCCCTCCGGCCGGCGCCGCCGTCACCCAGCGGCGCCGACTCCCTCGGTCTGAGGGTCGGTGACGACGTGCGCCACGGCACCTTCGGTGAGGGCGTGATCATCGACCTGGAGGGCTCGGGCGACAAGGCCCAGGCCACCGTGCACTTCCGCGACGCCGGCGAGAAGCGCCTCCTCCTCTCCTGGGCCCCCCTCGAGAAGCTCTGAGGCGGCGCCGGGCGTCAGTTGGGGTCGGGAGCCTCGGCGGGGCCGGCCTTCCAGATGAAGCGGGCCGAGGCGGTGGCGTCAGCCTCGCCGGCTTCGGGGAGGCCGCCGAGCTCGAAGGTGAAGCGGAAGGTCTCCGCTGCCGGCGTCTCGGTCACGGTGGCGGCCTCGACCCCGCCGGCCCGATCGGCCAGGCCGGCGAGTGTGCCGTCGTAGACGGTCTCGGTGGGGGTGAAGCCGCCGCAGTCGTGGAAGGCGCCGCCGGTACCGCGCTCGACCTGTACGTCGAGGAGCTCGGCGAGCGCACCCTCGGCTTCGGTCGAGAGGCCGACCATCACCGGGAGGACGTTGCCTTCGTAGCTGACGACGATGCAGTCGCGCTCGGGCCGGTCCGGGACCATGTCGTCCACGGCGAAGAGCGAGGTCCCGGCGTCGTCGTCCGTCAGCTCGACCGAGCCGGCGCTGAGCGACACGTCGGCGCCAGCCTCCTGGGTGCTGAGTGCGGCCCGCGAACGGGCCACCACGAGGATGGAGACGATGAGCAGGGCGATGGCGGTGGCGAGTGAGCGCGCCGTGGTGCGGCCCGTGCTGGCTTCCTCGGCGCCGATGTCGATGGGGCCGCTCTCGCGCTCGAGGATCCGGCTCACGACCGCGCCCCCGTCGGCGTCCGGCCCGAGATCGGGGTGGGCACCCCGCCGAGCAGCAGCGCGATCTGCTCGGGTGTGGTGGGCCGGTGCAGGAGGTAGCCCTGGATGAGGTCGGCCCGCATCTCCCGTAGGAGGACGAGCTGGTCCTCGATCTCGATGCCCTCGGCGATGACCCGCAGGCCGAGCTCGTGGGCGAGGGCGATGACCGACCGCACGATGGCCCGGTCGTGGGCTTCCTCGCCGGCCAGGCCGTCGACGAACACCTTGTCGATCTTCAACACGTCGAGGGGCAGCTCGCGCAGGTGGCGCAGCGAGGTCTGACCCTGGCCGAAGTCGTCCAGGGCGAGGCGCACGCCACGCGCGCGCAGGCTGTGCATGAGGTCGACGAGGTCGTTGCCCAGCGCCACGACGTTCTCGGTCACCTCGAGCAGCAGCGACGACGGGGGCATGGCCGTCTCGCCCAGGATCCGGTCGAGGTCGGCGCTGAAGGCTGGGTGGTTGAGCTGGCTGGGCGACACGTTGACCGCGAGCAGCAAGGTGGCGCCACGTGGGGCTTGGCGCCACTGCAGATGGGACCGTGTGGCGGTACGCAGCACCCAGCGCCCGAGGTCGACGATGAGGCCGGACTCCTCGGCCATGGGGATGAGGGTGCTGGGCGGGATCGCTCCGTGCTGGGGGTGGTCCCAGCGCACGAGGGCCTCGACGGCGACGATGGACTGGTCGTAGGCGCGGTAGATGGGCTGGTAGACGAGGCGCAGCTGGTCACGCTGCAGGGCGGTGCGCAGGTCGGCCTCGAGTTGGAGGCGGGTGACCGAGGCGGTGTCGTGGCCGGCCTGGTAGAGGGCCCAGCGGGCGCGGCCGCCGGCCTTGGCGCGGTACATGGCCTGGTCGGCCCGGCGCACGAGCTCGGCTGGGTTGGTGAAGGGCCTTGGCGCCATGGCGATGCCGATCGAGCAGGAGATGGCCACCTCGTGGCTGGCCACCACGAAGGGCTCGTTCAGGGCGCCGACCAGACGTTCGGCCACCACGGTGGCCTCGTCCGAGGCGGCGACGCGGTCGAGCAGGACGACGAACTCGTCGCCGCCGAGTCGGCCGACGATGTCGTCGGCGCCCACGGCGCGCACGAGACGCTGGGCAACGGCGATGAGCAGCTCGTTGCCGGCGTCGTGGCCCAGGCTGTCGTTGACGGGTTTGAAGCGGTCGAGGTCGATGAACAGCACGGCGGCCTGTTCGTCCAGGGGCGCTGGGCGGGTCACCGACTCCTCGAGCCGTTGGAGGAAGCGGGCCCGATTGGGCAGGCCCGTCAGCCCGTCGTGGAAGGCGCGGTGCTCGAGCTGGTCGCGCATGGCCCGCTGCTCGGCCACCAGCTCGTTGTTGCGCATGGCCACACCCGCCTGAGCGGCCAGCAGCTCGAGGCACTCGAACTGCGCGGCGCTCACGGTGGTCCCCGCACGGGCACCCGCACGCAGCGAGGCCGATGCTCCCAGGGCGTGAAGGGGGCTGGCCACCACCAGCTCCAAGCCCAGCGCGTGGAGGTCGGCGAGCTCGCCGGGGACGTCGGTGGTGCGGTCGGTCACCATGGTTCGGTGCGTGGCGGCCGCGGCCACGGCGCCGCCGGCGGGCTGCTCGGGAGGGGGGAGGTGCACGTCGCCGGCGGACTGCGTGCCGGTCACGAACCACTCGCCCGTGGGTCGGCGCACGGCGAGGTCGACGGTGTCGAAGCCGAGGCCCAGCACCGACGAGGTCACCGCAGAGGCCACCTCGACCTCGATGCTCGTCACGCGGTGGCCGGCCTCGGCCACGGTCTCGAGCAGCTGCCCCCGCTCGGAGGCCTGTTCCCAGGCGTCGCGCTGGCTGCGGATGTCGATGAGGAGCTGTTCGGAGAGATAGCCGGCGGGGATGGTCACGAGGAGGATGACGCCGACGCGCTGGACGGCCAGGTCGATGGCGGCGAGCACCTCCTCCTGGGCGGTGCCGGCGGCGTTGACCATCAGGGCGATGTAGGCGGTCGACACCAGGGCCCAGACGACCATGGCGCCCCGCAGGCGGTACTTCAGCGCACCCTCGAGCACGGGCACGACGAGCAGCACCCACATGATGTCGCGGCCAGACACATCGAGCGACGTGGCCAGGGCCAGCACCAGGGTGCTGTCGGCGGTGATCTCGACGAGTGACAGCACCCATCGCGTGCGATGGTCGGTGGTCCGCTCGCCGGCAAGGGAGACAAGGCTGATCAGGCCGAGCAGGGCGGCGATGGCGAGGCCGAACACCACGCCCGAGGTCGGCAGGGTGGGGTCGCCCGGGCCGGGGCGGTAGGTGGCGTACTGGACGAAGAGCAGGGCGGCGACGATGAAGCGCATGCGCCGTAGGGCGGAGCCGATGACCTGCGCCGACCGGCGAGGGTCGGCCCGAACGGTGGTGCGTCGCTCCACGCTCGTGGCGGCCGGCGGTGGAGCCCACCGGACGGCTGCGGCGGCCGGGGACGCGGGGGCGGCGGCCGCCTTGGTTCGCACCGGTGGGGGTGGCGGCGGAGCGGGAGGCGGTGGCCACAGGTGCGGCGTGGTGGTGCCAGTGGCGCCGGCCACCGTCGGCGGGGTCACGTCGAGGCCTCACCCGGTCGTCGAGTCCGGCGCAGCACGGCCCACAGGGCCAGCCCGGTGCCCACGGTCCAGAGCGCCATCATGGCGAGGTCGCCTCGCTCGAGCCAGACCTTGGGCAGGCCCACGGCGGGGATGAGCAAGCGGCCCACACCCTGCACGTCGCTCGGCGGTACCTCGTACGAGTCAGAGGCGGGGTTGGCGTCTCCCCGCGTCTCGTAGGTGCCGTCCTCGTTGACCCGCTCGATGCGGTGGGTGAGGGTTCCGCCCGCCCGGACGGGGTCGGCGAAGGTGATCACCGTGCCCTCTTCCAGGCCCTCGCCGCGGTCCTCGGGGGTACCGGAGAGCACGATGTCGCCGGGGTTGATGCTGGGCTGCATCGACCCGCTGGTGACGACCATGGGGGTCCAGCCCACGAGCAGGCGCACGACGAACACCCAGACCACCAGGCAGGCGACGATCGACAGGTAGAACCAGCAGATCAGGCTGGCCACCGGCGCGGCGCGTCGGAGCAGCGTTCGCTCCCCGGTCCGCACCCTGTCGATGGTGGCGTGTTCGCCCGACGGTGGTGCGGCCGGCCCGGCAACGGTCATGTCCACAGCCATGTGATCCTCGGCTCCTTGATCGGACGATCGGGCACCGAGGGGAGGGTTTCGAGGGAACGGCGCCGTCCCGGTCCCCAATTGGGTCGTTCGGCCCATTGGTGCCCGCCGTGGCCCCGCCGACAGGTGCAGCAGTCGGCAGTTGCCGCAACGGCTCCATCGAGCGTGAGGGCACAAGAGGGTGGACAGCGAACGACGCGAGCGATCACGGCGGGGCCTGCTGGTCGTCACGGTCGCGGCGGTGGTGTCGGCGGCCTTCGTGGCGGTGCTGCTCCTCGGGAACACCCGGGCCGCGTTCGTGGACACCACCGACAACGCCACCAACACCTTCAGCGCCGGCGACGTCGTGTTGCGCGACGACGATGCCGGCAGCGTCCTGTTCGACATCGCCAACCTCGCGCCCGGCGACGTCCGCAGGCGATGCCTCGCGGTCGACTACACCGGGTCGCTGACCGCCGACGTCCGCCTCTACGGCACCGTGGGTGGGAACGGCCTGGCCGACTACCTCGACGTGGACGTGGAGGTCGGCACCGGCGGCGGCTCGTCCTCGTGCCGCGGCTTCGTGGCGTCGTCGACCCTCTTCTCGGGCACGTTGGCGCAGTTCGGCGCGGGCCACACCGGCTACGCCGACGGCCTCGGCGGCTTCAGCGGAGCCACCGACCCGGCCACCCGGACGTACCGCATCACCGTCGCCCTCCGCGACGACAACGCCGCCCAGGGCCGCTCGGCCACCGCCGGGTTCACCTGGGAGGCGCAGAGCGCCTGACCGCCGGCCGGCACCGGGCGTCGCCGGTGGGACGCTGGGTAGGGTCACGGCGGTGAACCCCTTCGCACGGGCCCGGTTCCTCCTCGGGCGCGACCAGACCCTCGGCACCGTGTTGGCCCGCCTGGCCTCCTTCCACGGTGGCGGACGCCTCGTCACCGAAGCCGGCGGCGAGGAGCTCACCTACGCCGAGGCCGCCGACCTGGTCGCACGCTTGGCGGGTGCGGTGGCCGAGCGCACCGAGTCAGGCGACCGCGTGGTGCTGGCCCTGCCCAACGGCTACGGCCTCCTCCTCGCCTGCCTCGCGGTGAG
>CAYYDZ010000087.1:9516-11748 GCA_964470715.1 uncultured Microthrixaceae bacterium
TCGGCCTGGCCTGCGGCGGCATCCCCGTGTACTTCCTGCCCCACTTCCGGCCCACCGACGTGCTCGACGCCCTTGAATCGCGGAGGTCGTCGTTGTTCATCGGGGTGCCCGCGATGTACCGGATGATGTGGGAGGCGGGCGCCGCCGAGCGCGACCTGCGCTCGGTGCGGGTCTGGATCTCGGGCGCCGATGCCATGCCGTCCGACCTCGCTGCGCAGTTCCGCAAGCTGGGCGCCACCGCCCACCTGCCGCTCATCGGCTCGGTGGGGGAGGCGCTCTTCGTCGAGGGCTACGGAATGGTCGAGACCGGCGGTGCGGCGGCGGCCAAGCTCTCGGCCCCGGTGGTCGGCGAGTCGCTGCTGCCCCTGCCCGGCTACTCGTTCCGGGTCGTGGACGAGGCCGGTGACGAGGTCGGCACTGGCGGCGAGGGTGAGCTCTGGATGAAGGGCCCGGGCGTGCTGAAGGGGTACTGGGGCAGCCCCGAGGCCACCGCCGACGCAGTGACCGACGACGGCTGGCTGCGCAGCGGCGACCTCGTCCGCAAGGGCCTGTTCGGCACCGCCACCTTCGCCGGCCGCAAGAAGGACGTCTTCATGCACGGCGGCTACTCGGTCTACGCCCGGGAGGTCGAGACCGTCCTCGAGGAGCACCCCGACGTGCTGGAGGCGGCCGTGGTCGGCCTGCCCGACCCCGTGAAGGGCGCGGTGCCGGCGGCGGCCGTGCGCGTGGAGGGCGGGTCGACGCTCACCCCCGACGGGCTCGTCGCGTGGGCCGCCGAACGGCTGTCGGCCTACAAGGCACCCCAGCACGTCCTCCTGGTGGACGACCTGCCCCGCACCGGCACGAACAAGGTGCAGAAGAAAGAGGTCATCGCCCTCTTCGACGCCGCCGGCTGACCGCCGCCGGGTCAGGGCGCGGCGGCCGCTGTCGTGGTCGTGGTGGCGTCGTCCTCGCCGGTGCGCAGGTCGATGATGAGGCGGCCGTCGGCGTTGACGGTGGTGGGGTAGGCGGTGAGGCCCTCACCGTCGGCGGGGAAGGTGAGCCCGTCGTCGCAGGTGGCCACGAAGCGCTCGCCGTCGGCGTCCCACAGAGCGTTGCAGTCCTCGCGGCCGGGGACACGGATCTCGAAGGCGGACCAGCCCTCGTCGTCCACGTCGCCGAGGTGTTGGACGTAGAGGTCACGGTCGCCGCCGGACACGTCGTTGAAGATCAGCGGTTGGCCGTCGCCGTCGTCGATGGCCCGGGCCAGCACCTCGGTGTAGCCGGCGTTGAACTCGTCCTCACCGAGGTTGAGGTCGGCCTGGCCCGAGGAGGCGAGCTGGAGCACCAGCCACCCGACCCCCAGGCCTGCCACCACGGCCACGATGGCGATCACGACGGCTTTGGTGCCCTTGGTCACACCCTCTTACTATCGGCCGTCGTGGAGCACCGCTACCGGGTCGTCGTGGCCAAGACCGGCCTCGATGGGCACGACCGTGGTGTGAAGGTCATCGCCCGGGCCCTGCGCGACGCCGGCTTCGAGGTGATCTACACCGGTCTGTTCCAGACGCCCGAGCAGGTGGCCGCGGCCGTGGTGCAGGAGGACGCCGACGCCGTCGGCCTCTCCGTGCTCTCCGGCGCCCACCTCACGCTGTTCCCCCGCGTCATCGCCGAGCTGCGGGCCCAGGGGCGCGAGGATGCCCTCGTGTTCGGCGGTGGGATCATCCCCGACGCCGACGTGTCCGCGCTCGAAGCCGCCGGCGTGGCCGCGGTCTTCAGCCCCGGCACCTCGATCGACACCATCACCGACTGGCTCACGACTGCCCTCGAGGCGCGTGAGCGAAACATGGAGGCACACGCCTAGTGGACCTGTACGAGTACCAGGGGAAGCAATTCTTCGCTTCCTACGACATCCCCATCTCGCGCGGCGAAGCAGTCACCACGGTGGACGACGCCGTGGCCGCCGCCGACCGCATCGGCTACCCGGTCGTGGTCAAGGCCCAGGTGCAGGTGGGCGGCCGCGGCAAGGCCGGCGGCATCAAGCTGGCCGACGACGCCGCGTCCTGTCGTGAGCACGCCCAGAACATCCTGGGCATGGACATCAAGGGCCACACCGTCGAGATCCTCTGGATCGAGCTCGCCTCGGACATCGCCGAGGAGTACTACGCCAGCTTCACCCTCGACCGTGCCGCCAAGAAGCACCTCGGCATGCTCTCCGCCCAGGGCGGCGTGGAGATCGAGGCCGTGGCCGAG
>CAYYDZ010000088.1:0-4380 GCA_964470715.1 uncultured Microthrixaceae bacterium
ATAGCTGTCGGAAAACGCCAGTCATTGCGTCGAGAACCCGGGATCGGGGCGGGAGATCGGGGCGGGAGACCGGGCCGGCAGACGCGGACGGTCAGGCGCCGGCGCCGGCGTCGGCGAGCGTCGCCAGGGAGGTCAGGCCGTCGAGCATGGCGTCGAGCAGCTCGTCGAGGTGGGGCACCAGCTCGGGGCAGGCGATGAGGCCGATGTGGAGGCGCCCGTTGCCCGACAGCACCGTGATGTTGAGGCCGGTGCCCTCCATCAGGGGGCCGAAGGGGAAGAGGCCGACCACCTCGGCGCCGGCGAAGTAGAGCGGCACCGGTGGCCCCGGCACGTTGGAGACGATCAGGTTGTGCACCGGCGCCATCCGATCGGCCATCCCCGCCTTCGACCACTGCTGGGCCGCCCAGGCGAACAGCGGGGGCGGGAGCAGCTCGACCACGTCGCCGATCATGTTGGCGCCGATCGCGCTCTGCACCTCCTTCGCGCCCTCGGTCCCTTCATGGATGGCCCGCAGCTGCTCCACGGGGTCGGCGAGGTGGACGGGAAGGTGCACGAACATGTTCGACACCTGGTTGGCCGAGCCCTGGGTGCTGTCGCCGTGCACCGACACCGGCACGGAGCACACCAGCGCTCGGTCGGGCAGCGTGTCGTGGTCGGTCAGGTAGCGACGCAGTCCTGCGGTGCACATGGCCAGCACCACGTCGTTGATGGTGGTGGCGAAGGCGGCCCGAACCGCCTTGAGATCATCGAGGGGCACGGTGCCGAAGGCCACCGAGCGATTGGCGGTGATCGAGCCGTTGAGGCGGGTGCGCGGCGCACCCCCCGGGTGGGCGAGGCCACGTGCCCCCCGCAACCAGCGGCCCCCCAGGGTGCCGACGGCCTGGATCATCGACGTGGCCATCCCCGTCGCCGCCCGCACCGGGCGCAGTGGGGTGGCCAGCCGGTTCCAGAGCGCGCCGGCGGCGACCGCGCTGGGCACCGGCAGTGCCGCCGGCTCCCACCGGTCCCGCCGGCGGCGGATCCTCTGGCGGGGGGACAGGTCGAGCAGGTGGGCCATGATCTCGACCCCCGAGATGCCGTCCACCAGGCAGTGGTGCATCTTCGTGGCGATCGCGATGCGGCCGTCGGCGAGGCCCTCGACCACCACGAAGTCCCACAGCGGATGGGCGCGATCGAGTTGCACGGAGGCGAAGCCGCCGAGGTACTCGGCGAGCTGATCGTCCGTGCCCGGTCTGGGCAGACGGTGACGGTGGAAGTGACGGTCGAGGTCGAAGTCGGGATCGTCGATCCACTCGGGGTGATCGATGGCGTACGGCACCTCGACCAGGCGCCGGCGCAGCACCGACAAGACGTCGAGGCGGCTGTTCACGTGGGCTCGCAGGAGGCGGTACGTGACCTTGCGCTCGGCCGTTGCGGGGTCGAGCAGCAACAAGCCGGTCACGTGCAGGTGGACGACCTCGGACTCGAGGTACAGGAACGATGCGTCCGCCGCGGCGATGCGTTCCACGTTCCCTCCTTCCACCCCTGGCGCCGAGGCAGCGTACCGCCCGGCCCACACCAGCCGGAAGGGACCATCGTCCCGACGCTCGGCCGCCCCGCGCACCGGCGGCGACCCGGTCGCCATCGACCCGGTGGGTGTGCGCACACTTTGGGTCCACCCCGGCCCTGCTACGAGGAGGATCCGCTGCGTCACAACCGCTTCGCATGGGAGCACCTCGACACCCATCTGCTCGCCGACCTCACCGCCGGCGAGGACCTCGGCGCGTCCTCTCCCGCGCAGTGGCTCGAGACCAGGTACGGCGAGCGACCCGACGCCACGCTGGTGGCCGATCGCTGGCTGGCCCTGCGGGACGGTTGGCTCGCCCGCGACGACGGTGCCCGAAGTCGCATCGTGGCCGCATTGCGCGGTCTCGGCCTGGGGGACACGACCATCGAGGTGGCCTACCCCGAAGGTCAACACGCCTACCTCGCTTCCTGCCGCAACCAGGCCAGCCTGCGCCGCATCGTCGCCGGTGAGCTGCTCCGGGCGGGGGAGCAGGCGGACCCACCCCTCAAGGCGAGCCTGCGCCCCGAGCAGGGATGGGCCGAGTTCTCCCGAGCGCTGGCGGCCACCCTCGCCGCCCTCGAGCCGGGGCAGTTCCTGATCACCTCCGTGCGGGGCACCGGGACCGAGCAGGACGGTGCCTTCGAGGGGTCGTCCTACTTCGTGCAGTTCGCTCAGGGAGGCGACCGCGGGTTCCGCGCCGAAGCCGTTGCCAACGCGTTCCTGGCTGGGGCCGAGCGGCTCTCGGTCGACCAGATCACCGAGTTGGTCCGCCTTGGATGGCAGCCGCCCACCTACGCACCCGGCGACCCCCGCGGCGCCGACGACGAGCACGGCGCCTGCAACTTCTTCCGGGAATGGGGCGAGGACGAGCCGCCCTACGCCGCCATCGCAGACCTCGCGTGCAGCACCCTCGAGACCATCTACGGCGCCGCGAGGCCGTCCTTCCTCGAGTACACCGCCGGGGACGCCGACGGGAATCCCCTGACGCTCGACACCCTCGGCATCGAGGGCCACGAGCGCGAGCGGCCGAGCGACCGGGACGTGGAGGTCGACCTTCCCCGGCCCGAGTCCCCTGCCGAGCTCTACGACGCGCTCGCCGGCACGCTGCGCGGCGTGCTCACCGACGAGGCCGTCCACCGGGACGAGGATGGCGACGTGCCCATCCGCTGGGGCAGCACCGCGGTCTACGCGCGCGTCCTGCAGGGTGCTCCCGTCATCCGCTTCTTCGCCCCCGTGCTCACCGACCTCTCCCCCAGCCCCGCCCTCTTGGAGGCCGTGAACGACATCAACCGCCACTACCTCATGATCTCGGCGGTCTGGGACGGCCATGCCCTCTTGCTCACCATCGACGTGCCCGGAAGGCCCTACGTCGGTTCGCACGTGCTGCAGGCACTCGAGGTGCTCGGCAGCGCCGCCGACGAGCTCGACGACCAGCTGCAAGCTCGCTTCGGCGGCCGCACCCTCTTCGGCGAGGCGGCGCCCGGGCCACCCCCGGTCGACGACGGCACCGCCGGCTATCTGTGAGCCTGTTCGCGGCGGTGGCGGCGACGTCGGCGTTGGTGGGCGCCACCCGGTCGCGCACGGCCAAGCTGGCCGCCCTCGCCGACCTGCTCCGACGGCTCGACGACGACGAGATCGTGCCCACCGTCGCCTGGCTGTCCGGCGGCGCCCGCCAGGGGCGCATCGGGGTTGGTTGGGCCACCGTGGCCGACGCCGAGCGCGACCTCGGGGCCGAGCCGGCGGACGACGCGACGCTCACCATCGGCGAGGTCGACGCCGCCTTCGAGCGGCTGGCCGGCCTCGTGGGGGCCGGCACCGGGTCGAACACCGGCCGGCGCACCGAGCTCACCGCGCTGCTGCGCCGTTCCACCGAGGCCGAGGCCGACCTGCTGTGGCGGCTCTTCGTGGGCGAGCTGCGCCACGGCGCGCTGGAAGGACTGGTGACCGACGCGGTGGCCCGGGCCAACGACCTGCCCCTCGCCGACGTCCGCCGGGCGGCCATGCTCGCCGGCGACCTCCCCACGGTCGCCGCCCTGGCCCGCACCGGCGGCGCCGAGGCCCTGGCCAGTGTCGGCCTCACCGTCGGTCGGCCGGTCTCGCCGATGCTGGCCGCCACCGCGGCCGACGTGGCCACCGCGCTCGCCGAGACCGGGTTGGCGTCGGTGGAGTGGAAGCTCGACGGCGCCCGCATCCAGGCCCACCGCGCCGGCGACGAGGTGCGCCTCTGGACCCGCAACCTCAACGAGGTCACCGACCGCCTGCCGGGGATCGTGGCGCTGGTCCGCTCGTTCCCGGCCACTCACCTCGTCCTCGACGGCGAGGCCATCGGCCACCACGAGGCCGGGGAGGGCGAGGGTGCGGGTGCGGGACAGGAACAGGACGCCGCCCGTCCCCACGCCTTCCAGGAGACGATGTCGCGGTTCGGCACCCGCACGGGCGACGCCGGCGCCGGCCTCGGGGCCCGGTTCTTCGACGTGCTCCACGTCGACGGGACGGACCTGCTCGACGCACCCCTGGCCGAACGGCGGGCCGAGCTGGAGCGGGTCACCGGCGCCGCCGCCATCCCCCAGATCACCACCGACGACCCCGAGGTCGGCGCCGCCTTCCTCGCCGAGGCCCTGGCCACCGGCCACGAGGGGGTCATGGTCAAGGCCCTCGACTCGCCCTACGAGGCCGGCCGGCGGGGCAAGGCGTGGCGCAAGGTGAAGCCGGTCCGCACCCTCGACCTCGTGGTGCTCGCCGCCGAGTGGGGCCACGGCCGGCGCCAGGGCTGGCTGTCCAACCTGCACCTCGGCGCCCTCGACCCCGACGGCACCTACGGCGAGCCGGGCGCC
>CAYYDZ010000088.1:4480-7181 GCA_964470715.1 uncultured Microthrixaceae bacterium
ACGACAAGTCCCCCGCCGACGCCGACACCATCGAGAACGTCCGCGCCCTCCTCCCGTAGGCCGCCCCGACCCGACACCGACGAACTGGCGCCCCACTTCCCGTCAGGCGACGACCGATGCGAAGGAAGCCGCCGCGGACAGGACCAGGAGGCCGAGCACGAGCGGCTTGAAGTGCTCGGTGCGGACCCGGAAGGCCACTCGCTCGAAGGCCAGGGTGCCGACGAGGGCGGCGGGCACGGCGAACAGGGCGTAGCCCCAGGTGGAGTCGTCGATGGCCCCCGAGAAGAAGAACAGCGGCAGGGAGACCAGATTGGCCACGAGGAAGTAGGACACCGTCGTGGCCCGGAAGGCGTGCTGCTCGTGCTCGGCGGCCTGGAGGACGAGCACCACGGGCGGGCCGCCGATGCCGATGCTGGTGTTGAGCATCCCCGAGACGAAGCCGGCGCCGACCTCGGTGCGGTGCGACTCGCGCCGCAGGCGGTAGCCCGAGGCCAGGAGGGCCACGGCGGCGAGCACGACGACCGACACCGCCACCTGCAACGGGTCGGCCGGCGCCCGGCGCAGCACGGCGATGCCGAGGGGCATCCCCACCACCGCACCGAGGAGCAGGCGCCCGACGACCGGCCGGTCCGTGCGGTGGCGCAGCCTGACCACCATGAGGGCCGTGCCGGCGAGGCCGGAGACCGCGGCGAGGGCGACGGCGTCCTTCGGCCCGACCACGAGCGACAGCAGGGGGACGGCCATCAGGGCGTACCCGAAGCCCGACAGCTGCTGGGTGGCGGCGGCGAGGAACACCGCCCCGCAGACGCCGGCCAATTCCCACCCGCTCACACGGAGAACCTAGCCAGCGCCTGATCGCGGGTCGGCGGCGGGGGGTCGGAGCCGGGCGTACGCTCGCGCGCCATGGCCCTGCCCCCTCCCGCCGCCGACCGCACCTGCCTGGTCACCGGCGCCTCCTCCGGCATCGGCGCCGAGATCGCCCGCGAGCTCGCTCGCCGCGGGCTCGGCGTCACCCTGGTGGCGCGCCGAGAGCCCGAGCTGCGGGCGCTGGCCGACGAGCTCCACGCCGCCCACGGCGTCCGCGCCGAGGTCCTGCCCGCCGACCTCACCGACTCGGCGGCGCGGGCGGCGCTGCCCCAGCGGCTCGCCGAGCTCGGCCTCGCCGCCGACGTGCTCGTCAACAACGCCGGCTTCTCCACCATCGGCCCCATCCAGGGCGCCGACCCCGACGCCGAGCTGCGGATGATCGCCACCAACGTGGACGCCGTCGTCCACCTCTGCACCCTCTTCGTCCCGGGCATGGTCGAGCGGGGCGGCGGCGCGGTGTGCAACGTGGCCTCGGTGGGCGCCTTCCAACCCCTGCCCGGCCAGGCCGGCTACGCCGCCTCCAAGGCGTTCGTCCTCTCCTACAGCCATGGCATCCGCCAGGAGCTGGTCGGCACCGGGGTCACCGTGACCGCCCTGTGCCCCGGGCCGGTGCGCACCGGGTTCGTCGAAGCCGCGGGGCTGTCCGACGACGAGGCCTCCGGCTCGCTCCCCGAGATCATGTGGGTCCCCGTGGAGAAGGTGGCCGCCGACGCGGTCGACGGGATGGCCAAGGGCCGGCCCGTGGTCATCCCGGGCGTGGTCAACCAGATCGGCGCCGCCGGCGGTTACCTCCTCCCCCGCCGCCTGCTGCTGCCCCTGCTCGCCCGCCAGCACCCGGCGCTCAAGAAGTGACCGGCCACCGCGACGGCCCCGCCGGCCCGATCCTGCACCCGATCGGCGCGCCCGCCGACCTCGAGGCCGCCGCCCGCGCCCTCGCCGGCGCCGACGATGCCCTGATCGACGCCGCCGTCGAGCAGTCGACCCTCGGCGCCCTGCTGCCGGCGCTGGCCCAGGTCACCGGCGACCTCGCCCTCGTCCCCGAGCACCTGCGGCCGAACCCCGACGACTTCATCGATCCGCAGGGCGGCCTCACCCCCGAACAGCTCGACGAGAGCAAGGCCCTCGCCGCCGCGGCGCTGCGTGACCTCCGCGACGGCCGGCGCCGGCGCGTCGCCGAGCCGCCGGTGGACGACGAGCCCCTCCGCCCCCTCGCCGCCCACATCGTGGGCGACGCCAACGTCGACGCCTACCTCGACCTGCTCCTCGAGGAGCTCGCCCCCGAGGGCGTCGACCGGCGCGCCCCCGCGTGGCACAAGGACGACGTCGCTCCCGACGTCCCCTTCCACGTCGCCGTCGTCGGCGCGGGCATGTCCGGGCTGCTGGCCGCCCACCGCCTCGCCCAGGCGGGGGTCGACGTCACCGTGTTCGACAAGAACGACGACGTCGGCGGCACGTGGCTGGAGAACACCTACCCGGGCTGTCGGGTCGACGTCCCCAACGACCTCTACAGCTACTCGTTCGCCCACGCGGTCTGGCCGCAGCGGTTCTCCGACCAGGCCACCCTGCTCGAGTACTTCCGCCGCTTCGCCGAGTCCACCGGCGTGCGGGCCCACATCCGCTTCGGCACCGAGGTGCTGGGCGCCAGGTGGTCCGACGACACCCAGACCTGGTCGGTCCGGGTGCGGCCCACCGGCGGCGAGGACAGGGGCAACGGCGAGGCCGGCGAAGAGGAGACCGTCGAGGCCAACGCCGTGGTCAGCGCCGTGGGCCAGCTCAACCGACCGCTCTTCCCTGACCTCCCCGGCATCGAGGACTTCTCCGGCCCGTGGTTCCA
>CAYYDZ010000088.1:7281-11562 GCA_964470715.1 uncultured Microthrixaceae bacterium
GACCGCTCTTCCCTGACCTCCCCGGCATCGAGGACTTCTCCGGCCCGTGGTTCCACTCCGCCCGGTGGCGCCATGACGTCGACCTCACCGGCAAGCGCGTGGCGGTCATCGGGACCGGTGCCAGCGCCGCCCAGTTCATCCCCGAGGTGGCCGAGCAGGCCGGCGAGCTGACCATCTTCCAGCGCACGCCCAACTGGCTGGCCCCCACGCCCGAGTACCACGAGGAGGTCACGCCCGAGACGCAGTGGTTGGTCGAGGCTCTCCCCGAGTACGGCGACTGGCACCGACTCTGGCTCTTCTGGCGCATGCACGAGGGCCTCACCGCGGCGGCCAAGGTCGACCCCGACTGGGACACGAGCCTCGGCTCGGTGAGCCTCCTCAACGAGATGGTCCGCCTCGGCCTGGTGGAGTACCTCAACGAGCAGTTCGCCGAGCGTCCCGACCTGCTCGACGCGGTGGTGCCGACCTACCCGCCCATCGCCAAGCGGATCGTAAGGGACAACGGCGTCTGGGCCCGCACCCTCACCCGCCCGAACGTGCGCCTCGTCACCGACGCCATCGAGGCCGTCACCCGCGGCGGCGTGCGCACCGCCGGCGAGGACCACGAGTTCGACGTGATCGTCTACGGCACCGGCTTCCAGGCCTCGCAGTTCCTCACCCCGATGCAGCTGACGGGGCGGCCAGGGCCCGAGCAGCCCCTCGGAGCGCGAAACGAGGGGCTGGACCTGCACGAGCACTGGGCGGGCGACGCTCGGGCCTACCTCGGCGTCACCGTGCCCCACTTCCCCAACCTGTTCGTGCTCTACGGCCCGAACACCAACATCGTCATCAACGGCAGCATCATCTTCTTCAGCGAGTGCGAGGTGCGGTACCTCACCGAGTGCGTGCACCTGCTCCTCGCCGGCGGCCACCACGCCCTCGACCCGACGGTGGCCGTGCACGACGCCTTCAACCAGCGGGTCGACGCCGCCAACGCCGAGATGGCCTGGGGCGCCTCGTCGGTGAACAGCTGGTACAAGAACGCCACCGGCCGAGTCGCTCAGAACTGGCCCTTCCCGCTGCTCGAGTACTGGCAGCTCACCCAGGCCCCGGACCCCGAGGACTACGAGCTCACCTGACGGTGCACGGAGCCCCGCTCCCGCCAGATCGCTCCCTGCCTGCGACTAGCGTCGCGGCACCAACGGACCCGAGGAGTCCCCATGCCCGAACGCACCAGCTACGCCCCCGGCACCCCGAACTGGGTCGACATCGGCACCGACGTCGACGCCGCCGCGGCGTTCTACTCGGCACTCTTCGGCTGGTCCTTGGTCAGTGCCGGCCCCGATGCGGGGGGCTACGGCTTCTTCACCAACGCGGCGGGAAAGCTCATCGCCGGCATCGGTCCCCAGCAGAGCCCCGGTCCGCCGTTCTGGTCCCACTACGTCAGCGTCGTCGACATCGACGAGACGACCGCCAGGGTCGAGGCTGCGGGCGGCACCGTGGTGGTGCCCCCGATGGACGTCATGGAGGCGGGGCGCATGGCGGTGTTCCAGGACGCCGAGGGCGCCTTCTTCTCCGGATGGCAGCCGCTCGGCACCATCGGCTGCGAGGTGGTGAGCGAGCCCGGCGCGTTCTGCTGGAGCGAGCTCGACACCCGCGATCCCGAGTCGGCCAAGGCCTTCTATCCCGCGGTGTTCGGCTGGGACTTCGAGACCAGCGAGGGCGAGGACATGCCCTACACCGAGTGGAAGCTCGACGGCGAGAGCATCGCCGGGATGATGGACATGCCGGCGGAGGTCCCCGCCGAGAGCCCGGCCATGTGGCTCATCTACTTCGCGGTCGACGACACCGAGGCGGCGGTGGCCCGGGCCGTCGACCTGGGTGGATCCGTCCTGGCCCAACCCATGGACACCCCGTTCGGGCGCTTCGCGGTGCTCGCCGATCCCCAGGACGCCTTCTTCGCGGTGATCGCCCTCGCCGGCTGACGCAACGCCGGCGACGCACCCCGCGCTGGTGAAGCGCCTGCCCGGGCACGACCGCCCCCGTCGGCGGCCCCCACGACCGGCGCCGGTGGAAGGCGGAACGGCGCCCGGTACGGTGGCGGACGTAACACCCACATCGTCGGGTTCCGCAGTTCGGGCGCGACGGGCCGCTGAGAGACCGAATCTCGTTTGCGGCCACGCCTTCGCTGCCGCGACGCAGCTACGCCGGTCCGCCGGTCACCTCGAAGGCTGCCGATCGGGTTTCGTCGCCGCCCTTCCCCCTTTGACCGACGCCGTGCCCGACCGGGCGCGCGTCACTGGAGCTGTACCCAACGTGTCCATCACCTTCCGCGAGCTCGGCGTCCCCGCCGACCTCGCCACCCTCCTCGACCAGCGCGGCATCACCGCGCCCTTCCCCGTGCAGTCCGCCACCCTGCCCGACGCCCTCGCCGGACGCGACGTCTGCGGCAAGGCCCCGACGGGCTCCGGCAAGACGCTCGCCTTCGGCATCCCCCTCGTCGTGCGCTCGACCCAGGGTCGCCCCCGTCGCCCGCACGCCCTCGTGCTCGCCCCCACCCGTGAGCTCGCCGCCCAGATCGAGAGCGAGCTGCGCCCCCTCGCCGCCCTGCGCAAGCAGACCGTGGCCTCCTTCTACGGCGGCGTCGGCTTCGGCAAGCAGCTCACCGCCCTGCGCAACGGCGTCGACATCGCCGTGGCCTGCCCGGGCCGCCTCGCCGACCTGGTGCAGCGCGGCGACGTGCGCCTCGACGAGGTCGACCTGGTCGTGATCGACGAGGCCGATCGCATGGCCGACATGGGCTTCCTGCCCGAGGTCAAGCGCCTGCTCGACCAGGTGCGCCCCGATCGCCAGACCCTGCTGTTCTCGGCCACCCTCGACAACGACGTCGACGTGCTCATCCGCCGCTACCAGCAGAACCCCGCCCGCCACGAGGCAGAGGCCATCCACCAGGGCCCCGACCGCACGTCCCACCACTTCTGGCACTCGTCGGACCACGAGAAGGTCGACCTCACCGCCCGCCTCGTGCGCGGCCACGGTCCCACCATCGTGTTCACCCGCACCAAGCGCCGGGCCGACCGCCTCACCAAGCAGCTCGCCAACGCCGGCGTGACCGCGGCCGCCATCCACGGCGACCGCAGCCAGCCGCAGCGCGAGCGTGCCCTCCAGGCCTTCACCCGGGGCAAGGTCGAGGCCCTCGTGGCCACCGACGTCGCCGCCCGCGGCATCCACGTCACCGACGTGGCCTGCGTCATCCACTTCGACCCGCCCGCGGACGAGAAGGACTACGTCCACCGCTCCGGCCGCACCGGCCGGGCCGGCGCCAGCGGCACCGTGGTCAGCCTGATCGGCGGCGAGCACCGCAAGACGGCCTCCAGGATGCAGCGCAAGCTGGGCCTGGGCACGAGTGGCCCGGTCGAGCCCGACCTGGCCGAGTTCCCGCCCGTCCCCGCCCCTGCGCCCGGCACCGCCCCGAAGCCCTTCGACCCGGTCGGCCCCAGCAACCAGCGCCGCGGCAACGGCGGCCCCAAGCGCTCGCACACGGGTGGCCCCCACCAGGGTGGCCCCCGTCGTCCGGGCGGTCCCCGCAAGGCCACGGCCGGTGCGTCGGCCGGCGGCCCGAGCAGCAACGGTGGCGCCCGCCGCAAGGGCACACCCCGCAACGCCCCGCCCCGCAAGGCCGGCAGCGGCGGCCACCGCAAGAGCGGCGCACCACGCGGCTGACCCGAGCGCGGCGTGTGCTCAGCCGGTCCGGCTGAGCACAGGCCGCCCCACGGTCGTCGCGCTGGTCCTCGTGGCCGGCGATCCGTCCCACCCAGCGCAACACCTCGGCCGCGTGGCCTCGAGGTCCCGGGGTGGGTGCCCGGCCCCTGCTCACACGGTGGCCAGGTCGTCCTCGCGCACGCCGTCGATCGAGCCGTCGCCCTGGTCGAGGTCGATGACGTCGTCCGACGGGTCGTCGGCCGGCGCCTCGTGCAGGCCGAAGCGCTCCTGGAAGCGGCGCAGCGGCGCCGGCGCCCACCAGTTGGCCTCGCCCGCCAGCTTCATCAGGGCGGGGACGAGCGTGGCCCGCACCACCGTGGCGTCCATCAGCACCGCCAGGGCGAGGCCCAGGCCGAAGAGCTTGATGAAGGTGACGCCCGAGCTGGCGAAGGCCACGAAGGTCACGGCCAGCAGCAGCGCCGCCGCGGTGACGATGCGGCCCGTGCGCTCGAGGCCGAGGGCCACCGCCTCCTCGTTGGTGGCGCCCTTGTCGTGCTCCTCCTTGATGCGGGAGAGCAGGAACACCTCGTAGTCCATCGA
>CAYYDZ010000089.1:0-11516 GCA_964470715.1 uncultured Microthrixaceae bacterium
GTTGGTCCCCTGGCACTGAGCCAACCGGCGAGGAGCAGGGCCGCGGAGAGCGCGGGGACGGGCCGCACGCCGAGGAGCGCGTGGTGGCTCGGCTCGAAGGGGTGGGCGAACCCGGCCAGGGCGAGCCCGGCCAGGCCCAAGACGGCGGCGACGCATCCGGCCACCCGTCGGGGCAGGTGGCCTGCCGCCGGGGTGGGTGCCCGTCGACGTTCGATCGGTGAGAGGGCCAGCACCAGCAGGGAAAGCGCCAGGGCCGCCGCGCCGAGCCAGAGGGGGCGCTCGAGCCACCAGGCGGCGCTTCCGGGCGCCACCACCGGAACCCCGACGGCCAGGAGGACCGCCCCGGCGATGATCAACGCGCTGAGGTGCCAGAGGAAGGTGGTGAGCACGGCGAGGTTGGCCACGATGGTGGCCCGCCACACCCGCGGTCGCTCGAGCCATCGGGCCAGCACGTCGTGGACGGCCAGCAGCAGGGCCGCCTGGGCGAGGGCGAGGACGACGATGACCAACGTGGGCGGGCTCATGTTCGAGATGCGCTGGCCCGGGAGACCGATCATCGACACCGGGTAGGGCCCCACGGTGGTGAGGGCGGTCAGGACGGCGAGGGCGCCCGCGGCCACGGCCAACGCCTTTCGCGACGGGACTCCGGCGAAACGCCCGTCCGCGTACGCGAAGCCCAGTCCCTGGGCGAACAAGAAGACGGCGAGGTAGTTGACCACCGCCGGCCCCGGGGCCGCGTCCGACAGGCGCAGGCCGTCGAGCACGACGACCACGGCGACCAGGAGCACGAGGGTGGCGAGGCCGTGGCGGTGATGCAGGCGGAGCTGCACCGGGGCAGCCAGCACCACGAGCAGATAGACGGCGAGGAACCACAGTGGCTGTGCGGCGATGCGGGCCACGTCGGCTGCGAGCCTCGGCTCGCCCCACACCTCGACGAGCAGTGGCCCCGCCACGAGCCACACCACGGCGAACAGGACCGTGGGTCGCAGGAGTCGCTCGGCTCGGCCGGCCAGGAAGCCCCCTGTGTCTCGGCCGCCGCCGGCCTCGAGTGAGCGCAGGTTGGCGAAGCCACCCACCAGGAAGAACACCGGCATCACTTGGAAGGCCCAGGTGAGCAGGCGGAGCCAGGGCATGGCCGCGAGGGCGTTCGCCCCCCTCAGGTCGTCGCCGTCGCGCACCACGGTGGCGATGAGCCAGTGCCCGGCCACGACGGCGAGGATGCTGGCCGCACGGAGGAAGTCGACGACCCGGTCGCGGTCGGCCGGCGTGGCCGCCACCACCGCGTCGATTCCGGCGCCGTGCCGGCGAGCGCTCATGCGGCCCATGCTCGCAGGTGCGCCGGTACCCCCCTGACGCCGGCGATCAGCCGCTCTGGAGGGCGGCCAGCTTCAGTTCGTACTCACGTATCTCCTGCGTCTGCACGTTGGCCATGACCTCGGCGAGGTGGCGGACCCGCGGGTCCTCGGCGTTGCGGGCGGCGTACTCGGCCATGTCCACACCGCCGCGGTGGTGGGCGATCATCAGCTCGAGGAAGAGCTCGTTCTGCTCGTCGGGGCTGGCCGACTGGAGCTGGTCGAGTTGTTCTCGGCTGGCGAGGCCGGGCATCTCGTCGATGGCCAACGGGGGACCCATCCAGCCCATGACCTCCCGATCGTCGGCACCGCGCACCTCGTCGCGTGCCTGGAGGTAGCCGTCCATGAGCCCGATCTCGTAGCGCTGCTCGATGAGCACCTCGCGCGCCATGTCGCGCACCACGGCATCGCCTGCGCTGGCCGTCGTGACGCTGGCCATGGTGACGGCCTGCTCGTGGTGGGTGATCATGTCCTGGAGGAACCCGGTGTCGACCGCACTGTCGGGTGGCCCGGCGGTCCGATCGCCGAGGAGGTACCCGGCGGCTCCCGCCAGGAAGGCGCAGGCGAGGACCAGGACCACGATCTTCGCGGTGCTGAGTCCCCCGGACTCCGCCTCGGTGGTGGCGCCGTCGCCGTCCGAGGTTGGCTCGTGGGTGGTCTCCTCGACCGCCGTGTCGGCGGCGCTCGTGTCCATGGTTGGAGGGTACCGGCGGTCGCCGACGCTGCTCAGGGCCGAACGTCCCTGCTTTCGAGATCCCGGGAACCATCGGGCTGGTCCGGACGACCAACGTCCGAAGGCGGGTTGCGCCCCGCCGGCACTCCGACGATCCGCAAGGAGCCACCCATGTCCTTCCGTCCCCTCCGCCGTCCGCTCGTCGCGCTGGGCGGCGGGGCCGTCCTGGTCCTGCTGATCGCCGGCCCGGCGGCGGCGCACGTCGACCCGAACCCCTCCGAGATCCCCGAGGGAGATGCCACCACGGTGGCGCTGGGGATCGAGCACGGGTGCGACGAGTCGCCGACCACCGCGGTGGCCGTCCAACTCCCCGACGAGGTCGAGGCGACCGCCGTCGCCAAGACCGGCTGGAGCGTGGACAGCCGCGACGGGGTGGTCACGTGGACGGCTGAGCCGGGCAACGAGCTGCCCACCGACGAGGCCGACGAGTTCGAGGTCGAGCTCACGCCCGGTGCCGGCACCGACGGGGACACGTTGTACTTGAAGACGGTGCAGACCTGCGAGACGGGCGAGCTGCGCTGGATCGAGGAGTGGGACGGCGAGGGCGAGGAGCCCGAGCACCCGGCTCCGTCGGTGACCGTGCTGGCAGTCGGTGCCGAAGCGGGCGGTGGTGACCACCACGCCGAGGAGACAGCGACCACCGAGGCCGGCCACCACGAGGAGGACGCCGCGTCCGACACGGCCGAGAGCGGCGACGAGAACGACTCTGCGACCATCGCCATCGTGGTGTTGGTGCTCGCCGCCGTCGGTTTCGGGGGCGTGATGCTCGTGCGCTCGCGGCGGTCCAGCTCCTGAGGTAGGTGACCGCTCAGCGGTGCTCCTGGCGCTGCGGTCGAAGTGACGGTGCTTCATCCTCGGGCTCGGGCTCGGGCTCCGGGGTCGTCGCTCGGCGCAGGAGCAGCAGCAGGCCGCCGAAGACCGCGACGGCGCCGGCGGTGCCGATGCCGGCGACCAGCCAGGTGGGGGCCCCCGGGCCGGTCTCGGGCTCGCAGGATGCCGCGAGTCTCCCGCCCTGGGGCCCGGACGTGATCGCGGCCTCGGGGCGTTCACCGTCGACGGTGACGGGTACCGCGAGCTCGGCGGGCGGGAAGGTCGAGGTGACCTGGACCGTCCACGACCCCACCTCGGGGAAGGTGAGTTCGCCGGTGCGCAGTCCCGGCTGGTCACCCACCCCCATGGTCTCGGCCGGGACCTCGAGGTCGCCGGGGCCGGTGGCCCCGAGGACCACGCGGGCCGTGTCGGCCTGGTCGCGGTCGAGCGTGAAGGTCACGCAGACCTCGACGGCCACGGTGAAGGGCCCGGTGGCCTCGGCCCGCACCAGCGTGATCTGGCCACCTCCACCGTGGGCAGGCACCGCGCCCGCGGGCGCGATCGTTGCGAGGAGGACGAGGAGCAGCCCACCGGCGGCGGCCGCGAGGCGCCGGTCGGTCTGTCCGCGATGGAGCGACCTCATGGGGCCGGAGGGTACCGGCGACACCGCCGGGGCGGTCGCGCCGCCCGCCGACGGGGAGACTACGACGTCGCGTCGGTCGCGGCCGGACGAGCGGCCAGGGTGAACGCGCCCAGCCGCCAGAGGGCCAGGATCGACCCCACCGTCACCCCAACGCCGAGGCCGATGCTCAGTGTCACGAAGAACCGCGCGCCCACGGCACCCCACGCAAAGGGCACCTGCGAGTGGCTCAGCACCCCGAGGTCCTGCAGGCCGCCGAAGATGGCGAGCAGGACGCCGGAGAAGATGGCCGCGAACAGGCCGTCTCGTTTGCCCTTGACCAGCATGGTGATCCCCGCGATGCCCACGGACCACGCCACGACGGAGTAGAGGAGGTTGGAACCGATGCTGGCCAGATCGGGCCCGCCGGCGCGGGCGCCGACGATCCCGATGACGTGCAGGAGGTCGACGAGGATGAGCACGCCCAGGAGCGCCGCCAGTCCCTTCCCCCACCAGGACCGCAGCCCCACGAAGGCGCTGAGCCCGATGCAGGCGGCGGTCAGGAGGTACCACGGTAGGGGGTTGGGCCCGGGGATCCAGAGCAGTTGGCCGGTGATCTCGAGCTCGTCGCCCTGGTAGCGCAGGGGGATGGCCCAGCGGTCCTCGACCACGAAGCGCTCGTCCGGACGATCGACGTCCGCGCCCATCCAGTGGATGCGGTGGTCGTGCCACCGGGCAGTCCGACCCGACGAGATCTTCTCCCACTGCGGCGCGGCTTCGGGGTCGGCGGCCTCGCCTCCCGACTGCGACCCCGCGCGGTCGCGGTTCAGGTAGGTGGCGGGGGAGCGCTGGTTCTCGAACACGCCGTCGGGGCCGATGCGCAGGTAGGGCTCGTCCTCGTAGCCGAGCACCACGACGTCCGCTTCGTTGGTGTTGGTGAGCTCGATGCGGCTGCCCTTCTCGACCACCGCCACGGTGATGCCCGGCGTCTCCGGCGACAGGCCGTCGAGGGTGGTGAGGTAGTTCGTGGAGGTGACGCCCGAGACGTTGTG
The DNA here is from genome assembly GCA_964470715.1 of uncultured Microthrixaceae bacterium. Lineage (GTDB taxonomy): Bacteria > Actinomycetota > Acidimicrobiia > Acidimicrobiales > DATDAH01 > JAEUJM01. The sequence continues at coordinate 4,567 of CAYYDZ010000089.1, forward strand.
GGCGCCGGCAGGGGACGCGGCCAGGACCAGGACGGCGCCCACCGTGGCGAGCGCGGCGAGCCCACGGCGCAGCGACCTCACGTCGCCTCTGCCCGCCGGAGGGCGTCGACGAGGTCGCCTCGTGCCCGCGCCACCCGCGAGCGGATGGTGCCGACCGGGCAGGCGCAGATCTCCGCCGCCTCCTCGTAGGAACAGCCCACCACCTGGGTCAGGACGAAGGCGCTGCGCCGGTCGGGGTCGAGCGTGGCCACCAAGGCGGTGAGGTCCGCGCCGCCGGCGGTGTCCGGGGTGTCCTCGACCGGGGGCGTGCGGGTGAGCAGGCGGCGTCGGCGCACCGCGGCGCGCACGGAGTCGATGGCCGTGTGGCGGGCGATGGCGAGAAGCCAGGTGCGGGCACTCGAGTCGCCCCGGAAGCGGGGGAGGGCCCGCAGCGCACGCAGGTAGACGTCCTGGACGACGTCGTCGGCCTGCGCCGGCGAGGTCAGGTGAGCGCACACCCGCCACACGTCGTCCTGGGTGGCCCGCACGAAGTCCGAAAGGGCGACCCGGTCGCCGTCCTGTGCTCGTAGGGCGAGGTCGGTCAGCGCATCCGACGACATTCCGGCCACCGTACGGCGCCGGTGGCCGGTCGAGGAACTTTTCGGGAGGGACCAACGACCCTTTCTGACATGGACTGCGAACGCTGCCGCGAGGCTGTCTCCGCCCGCCTCGACGGCCACGATGTCGCCGACCCGTCGGTGGACGAGCACCTGGCGGCCTGTGTCGGCTGTCAATCCTGGCGGGCCGACGCCGTGGCCCTCGTACATCGCTTCGACCTGCACGTCGCCGAGCCTGTGCCCGACCGCTCGCCGGCCATCCTCGCCGCACTGGCCGCCGACCTCGCCGCGGACGAACGGGAGGCACGTGACGACGCCCTCCTGCCGTGGCGGGTCGGCCTGGTGGCGCTCGGGGTGGTGCAGCTCCTCCTGGCCGTTCCCGCGCTGCTCTGGGGCGAGGACGCCGGCGCCGGCGTGCACGTGGCCCGCGAGGTGGGCTCGTTCGACGTCGCGCTCGCCGTCGGCTTCCTCGTGGCCGCCTGGCGCCCGGCGCGCGCGTGGGGCATGGTCCCCCTCGTGGCGGTCCTGGCCGGCTGCCTCGCCGTCACCAGTGGTGTCGACATCGCCGAGGGCCGGGCCACCTTCGGCGGGGAGACGCTCCACCTCACCCACCTGCTCGGGCTCGTGATGCTCTGGGCCCTGGCCCACGCCTACCGCCGGCCGCTGCCGGGTCCTAACCTCGCCCCTTCGTGAAGAAGATCCTCGCCGGTGTCGCCGTCACCGCGGCGGCGCTGGTCGCGCTGGTGGCCGGAGCGGGGCCCGCCGCGGCGCACGCCTCGCTCGAATCGACCAGCCCCGGCGCCGGCCAGGTGCTGGCCGCCCCTCCGGGCCAGGTCGAGCTGACCTTCAGCGAGCCGGTCGAGGTGTCGTTGGGTGCGGTGCGCGTGTACGACTCGAACGCCGAACGCGTCGAAGAGGGTGAGGTCCGCCACGACGGGGGTGACTCCGTGGTGCAGCCGCTGGGCGACCTCGCCAACGGCTCCTACGTGGTCACGTGGCGGGTCGTCTCCGCCGACGGCCACCCCATCCACGGTGCCTTCACCTTCCAGGTGGGCGACGTGGCGACCGGCGACACGGACGCCCTCGCCCGGCGCCTCCTGGCCGCCGACGGCGGCAGCGAGGCCGTGGGTGTGGTCTTCGCGGTCGTGCGCTTCCTCGTCTTCGCATCACTTGTGCTGCTGGTGGGCGCCGCCGCCTTCTGCCTCCTCGCCTGGCCCGAGGGCCTCGGCCTGCCCGGGGTCCGGCGTCTGCTGTGGTGGGCCTGGGGCGTCGCGGTGGGCGCCACCGTCGTGAGCGTCGGGGCGCAGGGCGCGTACGTCGGTGCGCTTGCCCTGCGCGACGTCGTCGACCTCGACGTCGTGTCCTCCGTGTTCGATACCCGTTACGGACGTGTCGCCCTCGGTCGAGTGGTCCTGCTGGTCGTGGCGGGCGTGGCACTGGTGGCCGCCGCGCGGCAACGGGCACCCGACGAGGGCACCGACGGACGCGGCAAGGACGGCGTCGAGCCGTCGGTCGTCGCTCGGGTGGCCCTCGGCGTGCTCGGCGTCGCGCTGCTGCTCTCCCTCGGCCTGAGCGGGCACGCCGCCACCGGCGATCTGGTGCCGGTGGCGCTCGTCGCCGACCTCGTGCACGTCGGTGCCGTCGGGCTGTGGCTCGGCGGACTGCTGGTGGTGCTCGCGGTGGCGTTGCCCCGGGCGCAGCCGGACGAGCTGCGCCGGGTGGTGCCGCGCTTCTCGAGCATCGCCTTCGCGGCGGTCGCCGCCCTCGTGGTCACCGGTGTGTTCCAGTCGTGGCGTCAGGTGGGTGGTCTCGACGCCCTCACCCAGACCACCTACGGCCACCTCTTGCTCGCGAAGTTGGCCCTGTTCGTGGTGATGGTGGGCTTCGGCTACCTCGGCCGGCGCTGGGTCCAGCGCGGCTACCGCGGCGAATCCGTCGACGTCGGCGCCGATGATGCCGAGGTCGTGGCCGGCTATCGCCGCTCGATCCGGGTCGAGACCGCGCTCGGCATCGCCATCCTCGCCGTGACCGCCCTCCTGGTGAACGCGCAGCCTGCCCGGTCCGCCCTGTCGCAGCCCTACTCCGCCGAGCTCGTGGCCGACGACCTGCTCATCGACGTCACCATCGACCCCGCCAAGGCCGGCCCGACCGACATCCACGTGTACACGCTGACCGCGACGGGCGCCGTGGCCCAGGTCGAGGAGCTGGCCCTGGAGCTGAGCCTGCCCGAGCGCGACCTCGGCCCCCTCGAGGTGCCGCTGGAGCGCGCCGGGCCGGGCCACTTCTCGGCCTATGACGTCGAGGTGCCGCTGCCGGGTGATTGGACCATCGAGGTGCGGGCCCTCGTGGACGATTTCACGGAAGCGACGGCGCGAGACACCGTCCGCATCCGTGGTCGTTAGCGACTACGAGGGTTGCTCCAGGCTGGCCACGAGGTCCTCGATTCCCTGCTGGTCGAGCTCTCCCGAGCCGCGCTGGGCCACGGTGCCGTCGGCGTTCAGGGCCACGAAGAAGGGGAAGCCGTTCACGCCGTAGGCGCCGGCCGCCGTGTTGTCCTCGGAGTCGGCCAGCACGTCGCCGGGCCACTCCTCGCGCTCGAGCCACTCCTGCGGCGGGTAGTTGGGCTGCACGTCGTCGGTGCTGGTGGCCACGGCCACGAGGCGGATGTCCTCGGGGATGGTGCCGTCGGCCTGCCACTCGACGAGGCGGGGCACCTCGGCCTGGCAGTGTGGGCACCAGTGGGCCACGAACACCACGATGGTGGGCTGGTCGCCGGCGCCACCGATCGTGATGGGCTCGTCCGTGAAGGTCGACCCGATGAGGGTGGGAGCGGTGGCGCCGACAGCGGGGTCCTCGCCGGAGTCGGGTAGTTCGGTGAGGGCGGTGCCCTCGACGGTGACAGGCTTCTCCTGACCGGCGACGGCGTCGTCCTTCGAGAGCGCGGCCACCACCACGGCGACGATGCCGATGCCGATGATGGCGACGAGCACCCACAGGGCGAGGGACGGTCGGCGGGTCTGGCCCTTGGCCTTCTGCACGGCGCGTGCGGGGGCCTTGGTCTTGGGGTTGGGTCGGTTGCTCACGGTGCCTCGCTCGGAATTGGATCGGGGGTGGAAGGTTCGTCGGACGCGTTGGCCCCGTCGCCGAGGTGTCCGCCCGAGGGCAGGTGGCTCATCAAGAGCGCGATCAACACGAAGGCGCTGAGCGCCATGGTGGGGATGGTGATGAAGCCCAGTTCCTCCACCCAACGGATGGTGCAGGGGTTGGCCGGGTCGCACACGCCGCCGGACCCCTCGATCCAGGGGAAGCGCTCGACGAGGATGTGGAACGAGCTGATGCACGCCCCGATGACGGCGAGGGCCAGGACGTAGGTGCGGATGGCCTCGTCCCGTCGGAACCAGGCGATGCCGAGGAGCACCACCTGCGGGTACATGGCGATGCGTTGGTACCAGCAGAGGTTGCACGGGATGAAGTCGGCCACCTCGGAGAAGTAGAGGCTGCCCACCATCGACACCGCGGCCACGAGGAGGGCCAGGGGGAGGATCTGCCCTTCGAGGTGCTCGTGGGCGCGCGCCCGGAGCGACGGGGAGAGGTGGGCGGCGATCAGCGACGCGGACGCGATCCAGCTGGCGACGGTCAACAGCGCAAGGAGGAGGGTGACGGCGTCCGTGCTCATGGGTGGTCTCAGTCTGGTGGTCGTCTGGGCGTGTGCCACAGTTCCCTGCCGCGGAGCTCAGGGGTACTCGTAGATCTCGTCGGGCTCGTCGGTGGCGCGAACGGCAGTGGCCGCCAACACCGGGGGGTCGAGGGACTCGTCGGGCGGCGGCGAGCGGTCGAGGTCCAGGGTGCCCTCGACTTGCACCCACGATTCCTCCTCGGGCGCCTCGCCCCGCTTGACCGGCACCTTCACCTGCACGGCGAGGGCGTCGGCGGCGCAGCAGCCGATCATGAAGCGGGTGAGGAGGAAGTCGCGACCCTGGCCGTCGGGGTCGGCCACGACGAAGCCGGTGAGCGTGACCGGGTGCTCGGACAGCAGCCGGCGCTGGTCGCCGTCCTGGCTCGCCCGCACGAAATCGATGTTGCGCAGTGCCGGGGCCTGGCCGCCGAAGGAATTCGCGTTGAGGTACTGCTCGAGGTCGAACTGGCCCGGGGGGAGCACCCGCTGGGAGTTCTGGCGTCCGGCGGCGTAGGAGCCGAGGGGGTTCGATCCGACGACGACGGCCACGCACAGGGGAAGGGCGAGGAGCCAGCCCACGCGGGTGGCGTGGTGGTGATGGTGACCGGCGTGCGCCGCCGTATCGCCGGCCCTCTCGTGCTCGGCCGCCCGTTCGGCGCGGGCGTCGCGTCGACCCAGGACCAACACCGCGATGCCGATGGCGACGAGGATGGCCCCGGAGAGCACCAGCCACCGCGTCATCGACGGCTTGATGTAGAGGAGGTGGGTGGGGGTGAGCCCCATCCAGAGCGCGAAGCCCCCGATGAGGGTGACCATGGCGCCGGCGTCCGTGCGCCTCACAGCAGGACCGACCCGACGACCGACGCCGTGACGATGGCCACGGTCAGAACCAGGGGGGTGAACCGCATCGAGAAACCCTTCCCGAAGGCGCCGGCCTGCAGCGCGATGAGCTTCAGGTCGACCATGGGGCCGACCGTGAGGAACACCAGGCGCGAAGTGAGGGAGAACTGGGTCATGCCCGCGGCCACGAAGGCGTCGGCTTCCGAGCACACCGACAAGGTGATGGCCAGGCCCGCCATCACGAGCACCGCAAGGGGGCCGGAGCCGCCGATGCGGTCGAACACGCTCGGGGGCACGAGGGTCTGCATGGCCGCCACCAGGCCGGCACCGGCCACGAGGAAGCCGCCGGCCTGCAAGAAGTCCGACGCCGCGGTCGACACGAAGTTGTCGAGGCGGTCGCCGTGGTCGTGGACCTTCATCTTCGAGGTCAGCCACTCAGGGCTCGCGAAGCCGGACCAGAAGAATCCGACGATCACCGCGGTGACGAGCGACGCGCAGAAGCGGGCCACCACCATCTCGGGGCGGCCCGGGAAGGCCACCGCGGTCGACACCATCACGATGGGGTTGATGGCGGGCGCCGCCAGCAGGAAGGTGAGGGCGGCGCCCTCGGGGATGCCCCGGGCGACCAGACGGCCTGCCACCGGGACCGAGCTGCACTCGCAGCCTGGCAACAGGGCGCCGGCGGCGCCGGCCGCGGGCACGGCCAGGATGGTGCGCTTCGGCACGGCGTTGGCGATCCAGCTGGAGGGCACGAGGGCCGAGATGGCGGCGCTGATGACCGTGCCGAGCACCAGGAACGGGATGGCCTGGAGGGTGAGGGACACGAAGATGGTCGACCAGTTGCGCAGGGCCTGGCCCTCGAACAGGTAGCCGAACGAGCCCCGGGCGATGAGCACCACCGGGATGTAGGCCCACACGAGCCCGGCGAGGCCGAGCCGGTTGGCTCGGCGCTCGTCCGCTTCATCGACGTCGACCTCAGCCCCGACGCCGGGCGTCTCCAGCACTCGGACAGGCTACGTCCGGCGTCGGGTCACGCCAGCGCGGCCGGGCGGCGCAGGGTGCGGGTGAGCTCGGTGCCGGCGAGCACGACGAAGAAGACGAGCACCGCGGTGCCCGCCATCGTGGCGCCGGCAGCGGTGTCGTAGTGGAAGCTGAGCACCAGGCCGAGGGCCACGCTGGCGACCCCGATGGCGGCGGCGGTCACCATCATCGTCGGGACCCGACGTACGAGCAGCGAGGCCGTGGCCGGCGGCGCGATGAGGAGCCCGAAGACCAAGAGGGTGCCCACGGCCCGGAACGACGACACCACGGCGATGGCGATGAGGCCGAGGAGCACCACGTTGGCCAGCCGGGGCCGCAGGCCGAGCAGGGCGGCCTTCTCCTGGTTGAAGGCGAGTGCGAGGAAGGGCCGGTACAGCAGGGTGCAGGCGACGATGGTGAGCACGGCGGCGACGGCCTGGGTGCGCAGGTCGGTGGTGGTGACGCCGAGCACGTTGCCGAACAAGAAGCCGGTCAGCTCGGTCGAGAACGTGCTGGCCCTGGAGATGATGATCACGCCGAGCGCGAGCATCCCCACGAAGAGCAGGCCGATGCCGGTGTCCTCGCGGAGGTTGCCGCGGCGGTTGACGAGGTTGATGCCCGCCACCATGACCGCGGCGCTGGCCAGGGCGCCGAGGGTGAGGTCGAAGCCCCAGAGGAAGGCGAGGGCGATGCCGGGCAGCACGCCGTGGGCGAGGGCGTCGCCCATGAAGGCCAGGCCCCGCAGCACCACCCAGGTGCCCACGACCGCGCAGATGGCCGCGGCGAGGGCACCGCCGAGGAGCGCCCGTTGCATGAAC
>CAYYDZ010000090.1:0-11196 GCA_964470715.1 uncultured Microthrixaceae bacterium
TGGCGTCGCCCGACCAGGGAGTGCCTGTGTTGCCCATGCGGGGACGTTAGGGGAGCGGTCCCCGGACGTGCCGTCCTGGCGTCCGAGGCGTCGTCCATGTGGCAGCTGATCGGCTGTCGGGCCCTGATAGGCGGCTGCGCCGCGTTCATCATGCCGTCGACGCTCTCCACGGACACCATCGAGCTTGCCGGCGAGCCCGCGTACCAGCGGGCCCACGTCGTGAGCGGCGTGAAGCAACTGCCCGTCAGCTACACCCTCCGCTGACCGGGGCGAGCATGCGCGAGGGACCTACGGCCCTTGCCGTCTCCCGTGGTGGGAGCACTCTGGACGAAGGCAACCAATGCCCAAGGAGGAAATCCCATGACCTTCGTCCCTTCATCGCCCATCTCCGCCCAAGGAAACCGCTCGAATCGGCGACGGTGGAAGGCGGTGTGTGCCGTCGGCCTCGGATGTCTGTTGATGGCCGGCCTCCCGGTGGCGGTCGAGGCCCAGGTTGCGCCGAACGGCAAGCCGGCGACCGAAACCGCGGTCGCCGACGCGACGGCCGCCCCCAGCGCGCCCAGGGCCACCACCGGGCCGATCATCGACAACGTCGGCTGCACCGCGAACTCACTGGCCCGCAACGACGACGGGTCGTCGGGACGCGTCACGCTGCCGTTCGTCGTCCGGCTGTACAACCGTGCCTACACCGGCCTGTACGTCAACAACAACGGGAACGTGACCTTCAGGACGCCGCTGTCCGCCTACACGCCCGGATCGATCAACGTGGCTGATCGGCCGATCATCGCCCCGTTCTGGGCAGATGTCGACACCCGGCCGGCGAGCTCCAGCGTGGTCCAGTACGGGACCACGACCTTTGGCGGCCGGCAGGCCTTCTGCGTCAACTGGAACGGCGTCGGGTACTACTACGAGCACACCGACAAGACCAACGCCTTCCAACTCGTCCTCGTGAAGAAGGCCGGCGTCGGGAACTTCGATGTCTACTTCAACTACGGCCGTGTCCAGTGGGAGACCGGTGACGCCAGTGGCGGCAGCAACGGCTTCGGTGGCTCCTCGGCCCGTGCAGGCATCTCGAACGGCTTCGGCAGCACCTACGAGCTGCCAGGTTCAGCGGTCCACGGGGCGTTCCTCGACTCGAACCCGACCGGTCTGATCCATCGGACGCTCGGGTCGTCGACACCCGGCAGGATCAAGTTCAAGGTGCGGGCCGGCGTCCCGCAGACTCCCTGAACATTCGAGCAGCCAGCGCGCCGGGGCGAGCGCGCTGGCTGCTCCGCGCTCGCCCAGCACCTCCTCGCCGTCGACGGTGTCGGCGGCCGTGAGAGCAACCCGGCGGCCGGTCCGGGCCCGGAGGTGGCACGCTGGGGAGGTGTCCGGCGGCGTGGCGGCTCCCTACGACGAGAGCATCTACCACCTCGACCTGTGCATCCTGGCCTACCAGCTCTACACCCAGACGCTGCTGTGGCCCATGGACCCCTACAGCGAGCAGATGGGCCGTCCGTGGACCCGGCGACGTGACGCCTTCCTGAACCGGGCTCGGAAGCGCTTCGCCGAGCGCCGGGTGCCCGCACATCTCGACCCGATCCTGACCGACCTACGCCGCCTCGGCCCGGTGCACCCCTGCTTCGTGAAGCCCGAACGACTCGGCACGTGGGAGGCGTTCGACGCGCCGGCCGCGATCGCCGACCGCATCGGCGAGGTGTGGCTGTCGACCCACCGGTCGGCCGAGCCCGTCCTCGTGTGGCGCGCTGCCGGAGAGCGCAGCGGCCGGCCTGACGTCCTCCACTGCTTCGAGGGCCTGACCGGCCAGGTCTGGAAGCGGGGCGGCCACGGCAGCTTCCTGGGCTACGTGCTCGTCCGCGACCTCCGCACCGCGGGCGCGGAGGAGGATGACTACGACGTGCACGTCGTGTTCCGGGGCAGCCGCAGCGGCTGGGTGGTGCGCTCGGCCGTGCGGGGCTTCGTCGCCGGCCAGGGGAACCCCGACTGGACCACGGCCATGGACCTGTGGCGCCAGGTCGAGGACCCGTCCATCTCCGGCACCGGACGGTCGAGCCGCGGCTTCGCCCGCAGCATGGCCGAGACGCTCCCGAACATCGCTCGATGCCTCGACGCCATCGATCGTCCCGGGCCCCCTCGGGCCATCCACGTGAGCGGCCACAGCCTGGGCGGCGCCCTCGCCACCCACTTCACCGCGGCAATGGTGCTGGCCGCTCCCGAGGGCTCGGCGCGGGCCCAGTCCGCGGGCGACGCCGGCTGGCGGTCGTGGCCGTGGGACAACGTCCACCTCAGCACCTACGGCGCGCCGACGGTGGGTGACGCCTCGTTCCGCGCCGCCCTCGAGTACTCGGTGACCGCGGATCGCTACCTGATCGCCGGCGATCCCGTGGTCACCGACCGGGTCGAGCGCTTCGGCGTCCACGTCGGTGACGAGCACGTGCTCGACCCGCCGCGCGACCTTCGTCCGAAGCGCCGTTCCTGGCACCGGGGTGACCGTGACCAGCGCGCCCGGGTGCGCCAGGCCTTCCACGCCCCGCAGGCCATCCGGCGCTCGCTCGTCGAGGCCCTGCGCGAAGACGGCGCCGACCTGTCGGCGGTGCCGGCCTCCTCCGGGTCCGACGGGCCGGACGCGCCCTGGAAGAGCTACGAGTCCCTCGCCGCCCTCCTCGAGGACCACCGCCGCTTCCAGGGCCACCCCGCCAACCTCGAGCGGGTGCTGCGGGGCATCGGCGCCCAGCTCGTCACCTACCTCGAGCTGGCGGAGTGGACCCTCGCCAAGCGCAAGGCGTACCCCTTCCACCTCAAGGGCGGCCGTGAGCGCCGCCTCGTCACCGGTGCGGTGCGCCAGGTGATCGAGGCCATCCGCGAGATCGAGGAGGACCCCCGCGACCCGAGTGCCAGCGAGCGGGTCTGGCTGCGCATCCGCGACGCGGTCAACGACGAGGTGCTCCACCGCTTCCTCGGCCAGTGCCTCGTCCTCGCCCACCTGGCCAAGGTCCCCGACCTCCCGCTGCGCGCCTTCGGCGAGCTCCGCGTCTGCGTCGACGACTTCTGAACTGCACCGGCCCCCCGGGGCGACTCAGGGCGTCGGCGGCCAGACGGGGAGGCAGGCGGGCATCCCCAGGGGGGCGCCGGGGGCCAGGGCGGCGTGGTGCTCGTTGAGGGGGACGCCGGGGCGGGGGGCCCACGTGACGCCGTCGCCGCAGTAGCGCACCGAGAGGGCCCGGCGGCGTCGGTCGGCCGAGCCGTTGGCGGGGGCGCCGTGGAGGGTGCGGGCGTGGTGCACGGTGAGGTCGCCGGGCTGGAGGTCGAAGCTCAGGAGCTGGTCGGCCAGCGCGGGGTCGGCGAGCACGTCGGGGACGACCTCGCCCTCCGTGCCGGGGATGGGATCGGTCGTCACGAAGAGGTTGGGACGGAAGTCGCGCTCCCAGCGGTGGCTCCCGGCCACGAAGGTGAGGGTGCCGTTGGCCTGGTCGGTCGGGTCCAGCGGCACCCAGAAGGTGCACATGGCGTCGCCGGCGGCGTGGAAGTAGGCCGCGTCGGTGTGGAACTCGGTGCGCAGGGCGGAGCCGGGCTCCTTCACGAGGACGCTGTCCTCGTAGAGCCACACGTGCTCGCTCCGCAGCAGTTCGGCGGCGATGGCGGGCAGGGGTGACCTGGCGGCGAAGGCCCGCAGGTCCTCGCTGGTGCGCCAGTGGTCGGTGCCGGCCACGAAGCGGCCCGTGCCGCCGGCGCCCGGGCCGGCCAGCACGCCGAGGTCGGCCGACTCACCCGAGGTGAGGGTCGCCTCCACGGGGCCCTCGATGCGGCGGAGCCACTCGGGAGGCACCGCCCCCCGTAGGCAGACCACCCCGTCCCGCCAGAAGGCCTCGACGTCCTGGTCGCTGAGCGGCGGTGTCCGGTCCTCGGTCACGAGCCCGAGGCTAGGTGAGCGCAGGGTCGGGCGACCCCACCGGCTTTCCTCGACGGTCCGGGTGGCTACCATCCGAACCGTCGTCGAGACGGGAGGCGCTCGTCGAGACGGGAGGCGCATGAGCGGACTCGGTGGACCGGGGCAACACGGTCGAACACGCCTCGGCGGTGTCCGGCGATGAGGGACGCGCCGCCCGGCTGGTACCCGGACCCGTACGGTCGGCATCAGAAACGGTACTGGGATGGTGCACGATGGACCCAGCACGTCACTACGGGCGATCGCACCTCGTCCGACCCACCGATGCCAGTCGTCGTCCCGGAGGTGACGTCAGTGGCGGGAGCAACGGTGCCCGAGGTGCCGGAAGTGGTCGAGGCGGCCGAGCTGGCGTTCGGGTACGGGCTCGGGTTGACGCAGTGGCAGGCTATCTCGGGTCATTGGCCGGTCATCGATCGCTCGGGACGGCAGCTCGCCACGGTGTGGGCCTCTCGTCCATTCGGTCCGATGAGGAGCATCCGGGTGGTGGCCTCTGACGGCCGCCTGGTCCTCACCGTGGGTTCTGCCCGCTTGCTCGGCAAGAGGAAGCGAGCGCTCCTCGACGGGCTGGGTCGTCCGGTCGGTGAGTTCCATCCGCAGCAGCACCGGATCGGGTTCTCGACGCCTGCCGGCGTCTGCGGGATGGGGGTCACCCAGAATCGAACCGGCATCCACCAGCACTGCGAGTTCGGCTCGCTCAGCGACGCAGAGGGCACTCCTCTCGGCTTGGTCGTGAACCACGCCCCGAAATGGCCGTCGAGTGAGATGGCCGGGTGGCCGGGGGCGGACCCGCGTTGCGGGTGGCTGCTTCTCCGACGCGAGCCCGGATTGGCCGAGCCCTTGCGCAGCTTCTTCCTGGCCTACCCCGCGCTCCTGGCATGGCATTGGCTCGATTGGAAGCAGTTCACCCTCGACGGGACCGACCTCCGAACGGACCTCGACTTCTCCTGAACGGCGGGATGCTCGATCTGCCGGCGGGTGGTTTGCCGCTGCCGTGATCAGGCGAGCACGTGCGCCACGGTGTGCAGGACGAGGCCGGCGAGGGCGCCGACCACGGTGCCGTTGATCCGGATGAACTGGAGGTCGGGGCCGAGGAGCAGCTCGAGGCGCTCGGCGGTCTCCTCGGCGTCCCAACGGGCGATGGTGCCGCTCACGAGACCGACGATCTCGCCGTGGAAGTGCTCGACGAGGTACGCCGCCCCGGTGGCCACGGCGTCGTCGAGCCGGGCGGCCAGCGCGGGGTCGGTGTCGAGGCGCTCGCCCGTGGCCACCACCACGTCGGTGAGGCGCCGGCGCAGGTCCGAGCCGGGGTCCTCGGCCTGGGTGCGCAGTTGGGTCTTGGCGTCCTGCCAGAGCGCGGCCACCCACTCGCTCACCTGGGGCTGGGCCAGCAGCTCGGACTTCAGCTCCTCGCCGCGCAGCCGGTAGGCCTCGGAGTGCTGCAGGTCGTCGGCCAGTTGCACGAGGCGCTGCTCGAAGCGCAGGCGAAGGTGGTGGCCCTCGTCGACGAGCATCGCGTTCAGCAGCGTGTGGGCGCCCTCCATGAGGCGCTCGAAGAGCCGGTCCTCGGCGGCGCCGGGCAGCCACCACGGGGACTTCGTGCCGAGCTGTGCGCGCAGGTCGTCCCCATTTTCGGCGAGGTAGCGGTCGAGCTCTCGGATCCCCACCGAGAGGGCCTGCTGGTGGCGACCGTCCCGGATCATGAAGTCCAGGGCGCGGCCCGCCATCGGCGCCACCGGCACCGACTCGAGGCGGTCGCGCACGACCCCCTGGAGCACCCGGTGGACGTCCTCGTCTCGCACCAGGTCGCTCACCTGCACGGCGCCGTCCATCACCTCGGCGGCCACCCGCGCCGCGTTGTCAGGAGTGCGTAGCCAGCCCGCCACCCGGATGCCGACGTTGGCGGCTCGGATGCGCTCCGTGACCGCCTCGGGCGTGAGGAAGGCGTCCTGGATGAACTCGCCGAGGGTCTCCGCGAACTGGTCCTTCTTGGCCACGATGATGGCGGTGTGGGGGATCGGGATCCCCAACGGGTGGCGGAACAGCGCCGTCACCGCGAACCAGTCGGCCAGGCCGCCGACCATGGCTGCCTCTGCGGTGGCCTGTACGTACCCGGCCGCCGTGGAATCCCCGCCCCAGATCGTGACGGCCAGGAAGGCGGCCGTCGCCAGGCCCAGCAGCGCAGAGGCGCGACGCTTCATCACCGCGAGGCGGCGCTTGCGCTCGGCCTGCGCGGACACGGCCGGGAGCGCGGGCCCGGGAGCGGCGGGGGGCGGCGCTGGGGGCGCGGAGGTGGGCGCGGTCATCGCTGGTGTCTACCCCGGTGTGCTGGTCGGCGTTTGCCGGATCAGTCCCCGAGGGCGTCCTTGATGCGTCCGATGGTGCCCTCGTCGAGGTTGGCGTAGACCAGTTCGGCACCGGCGAAGCGCTCGACCTCGGCCACCAGTGCGTCCGGGTCCAGGTCTTCGACCAGCAGCGCGACGATGGTGCGGCCCGGCTCCACCGCCTGCTTGAACCAGCCCACCCAGTCGTCGGGGATGCCGAGGTCGACGAGCTTGGCCGTGACCGCACCCGTTCCGGCACCGACGGCCAGGCCCGCGGCCCAGCCCACCGGGCCGCCGAGGATGAGGCCGAAGAGCCCCGCCCACAACGCCCCGGACAAGGCCGTTCGGCCCGGGGAGAGGTCCATCGTCTCGGTCACGTGGGTGCGCCCCTCGGAGGTCTTCGTGACGATGACCGCGTCCTTGAGGGTGAAGCCATGGTGGGCGGAGAGGCCCTGAGCGGCGGTGAAGAACTCCTGGGCCCGATAGTCGTCGTCGAAGGAGATGCCCACGAGGGTCGGGGCCACCCCGTGGTCGTCGGGCTGGTCGGGAACGTCGAGCTCGGGGGTGGGTGGGTCGCCCTCCTCCGCGTCGATGGTCGGGGGCAGCACGGGATCTGGCTCGGGGCGGTCCACGGGGCCCAGCCTAAGGTGCAGGGTGATGACCCCCGCCGCCGGGCCGGAACCGGCCGACGAGTCCTTCGAGGCCCACTTCCGCCTCCTGCTCGAGCGCGCCACGGCCCGTCCGGAGGGTTCGTCCACGGTGGCCGCGCTCGACGCCGGCGTCCACGGGATCGGCAAGAAGGTGCTCGAGGAGGCCGGCGAGGTCTGGCTGGCGGCCGAGCAGGGTGAGCGCGAGGACCTGGCCGAGGAGATGAGCCAGCTCGTCTACTGGCTCCAGGTGCTGATGGTGCACGCCGGCATCGGCCCCGACGAGGTCGTCGGGTACCTGTACCGCCCTCGCTGACGTCCGCCGGCGAGCGGCCCCGCCGGACCTCGCACCCGGTCGTATCCAGTTGCGCGAAGGGGAGTCGACCGGTACACACTCTTGTGCGCCTCCGGGCGTGCACGCTGCCGTAGCTCAGTTGGCCAGAGCGCCTGGTTGTGGACCAGGAGGTCATGGGTTCAAGCCCCATCGGCAGTACTGACGGCCCACGCGACACGTACGTCGCCGGCAGACGGAGCCTCGCCCACGTGTCCACCGACCGCCCCAGCGCCCGCCTCCCGAGCGGTTTCACCGACGCGCGCGCCGACGACTTGTCGGCCCGCCAGGCCCTCATCGAGCAGGTCGTCGGCGTGTACCGCCTGCACGGCTTCGAGGCCCTCGAGACCCCGGCCATCGAGTACCTGGACGCGCTGGGCAAGCACCTGCCCGACGAGGACGCCCCCGACGAGGGCGTCTTCGCCCTGCGTGACGACGACGAGCAGTGGATCGCGCTCCGCTACGACCTCACCGCGCCCCTGGCCCGCTTCGTGGCCCAGGCCGGCCAGAACCTCGTGCGCCCGTTCCGGCGCTACCAGGTCGGACCGGTGTGGCGCCGCGAGAAGCCCGGCCCCGGCCGCTTCCGACAGTTCCACCAGTGCGACTTCGACACCGTCGGCAGCGCGTCGGTGGGCGTCGACGCCGAGGTCTGCACCGTGCTCGCCGCCGCCCTCGAGGCCATCGGCATCGACCGTGGCGACTACGTCGTACGGGTCAACGACCGCCGCATCCTGACCGGGGTCCTGCACGGCACCGGGATCACCGAGCCGCGGGCCCAGCTCACCGTCCTGCGCGCGGTGGACAAGCTCGATCGCCTCGGGCTCGACGCCGTGGGCGAACTGCTCGGCGAGGGTCGCACGGACGCCTCCGGCGACCGCACCGAGGGTGCCGGCCTCGCGCCCCCCCAGGTCGATGCCGTGCTCGGCTTCGTGCGCGCCGGTGGCGGCACGCGCGCCGACGTCCTCGGCCGCCTGAGCGAGTTGGTGGCCGACGACGAGGTCGGCCGCACCGGCGTCGACGAGCTGGCCCGCATGGCCGAGCTGCTCGACGTCAGCGGGCTCGGTGACGACCAGGTCGTGTTCGATCCCACCGTCGTGCGCGGCCTCGCCTACTACACCGGCCCGGTCTTCGAGGCCGAGCTGACCGCTGAGATCGTCGACGAGAAGGGCCGCACCCGCAGCTTCGGTTCCGTGGCCGGCGGCGGGCGCTACGACGACCTCGTCGAGCGCTTCACGGGCGAGAAGGTGCCCGCCTGCGGCGCCAGCATCGGCATCGACCGCCTCCTCGCCGCCCTCCGCGCCCTCCAGGGCGAGCAGGCCGCGCCCCGCGGCCCGGTGGTGGTCACGGTGATGGACCGCGACCGACTCGGCGAGTACCAGGCCATGGTCACCGAGCTGCGGGCCGCCGGCATCGCCGCCGAGCTCTACCCCGACGACCGGTCCTTCAAGGCCCAGCTCAAGTACGCCGACCGCCGCCACTCGCCTGCGGCCATCATCGCCGGCGGCCAGGAGTTCGACGCCGGGGAGGTGCAGGTCAAGGACCTCGCCCTCGGCGAGCAGCTGGCCAAGGGCATCACCGACCGTGACGAGTGGCGCACGGGCCAGCCCGCGCAGCGCTCGGTCCCGCGGGCCGAGCTCGTGGCGGCCGTGGCCGAGATCCTCGGGCGTCCGGCGCCGGGGCCGGCGTGAGGGTGGTCTGACCGTGGCCGACACCCAGCCCGTCTCGGGCGCGTTCGACCTGGCCGAGGAGCAGGCCGCCCGCGCCGAGGCGCTGGCGGAGGCCTCCCGGGCCTGGTTCCGCAGCAAGGGCTACGGCCCCGTGAAGCCCCCCATCCTCGAGCGCGCCGCGCCCTTCCTCGACCGCCTCGGCGAGGAGATCCGCAGCCGCATGTACATCTTCACCGACCCGGGCGGCCACGAGGTCTGCCTGCGGCCCGAGATGACCATCCCCACCGCCCGCCTCTACGCCGACAGCATCCACGAGCGGGGCGGGCCGTTCCGCTGCTACTACGTCGGCAGCGTCTTCCGCTTCGACTGGCCCCGCGAGGGCCGCTACCGCCAGTTCACCCAGGCCGGTGCCGAGTTCTTCGGCGGGGCGGACGCGGCCGACGCCGACGTCGAGGTGCTGGCCCTGGCCCACGGGCTGCTCCAGTCCTACGGGCTGTCGGACCTGCACGTGCAGGTGGGCGACGTCGCCTTCTTCGCCGCCCTCCTCGCCGACGAACGCCTGGCCCCCGCGTGGCGGATGCGCCTGGCCCGGGCCGCCCCGGACTTCGCCACCCTCGAGCGCGAGCTGGCGCAGGACGCCGAGCGCCGCGCCACCACCCCGGCGAGCCCGGAGGGCGACAGCGAGATCGGCGCACTCCTCGACCAGACGCCGGCGGCCCAGCGCGACGCGCTGCTCGGCCACGTGCTCACGACGGTCGGCCCCGAGCACTTCGGGGTGCGCACCCCCGAGCAGATCGCCCGACGCCTCCTCAACCGGGCCGAGGCCCGGGGCCCCATCGAGCCGGCCATCGCCACCGCCCTCACGTCCCTCCTGGCCGTGGACCTTCCCCTCGACGAGGGCCTCGCCGAGGTGCGCGGCATCGCCGATGCGGCTGGTTCGGCGGCGCTGGCGGCCCTCGCCGACGGCTGGGACCGTCGGGTGGCGCTCCTCGCCGAGCGCGGGGTCGACCCCGCCGGCGTGCGCCTCCGGCCCCGCATGGGTCGCGGCATCCACTACTACACGGGCTTCGTCTTCGAGATCCACGACGGCACCGACTCGGCCGAGAGCCAGCTCTGCGGCGGCGGGCGCTACGACGACCTCGTCGAGTCCGTCGGCGGCACCGAGCCCGTCCCCGCGGTGGGCTTCTCGCTCGGCCTCGAGCGGGTGCAGCTCCGCCTCGCCGAGGAGGCGCCCTGATGGCCACCGATCCCCTCGTCCTGACGGTGGTGGCCAAGGGGTCGCTGCACGACGGCACCCTCGACCTGCTCGATCGCTGCTTCCTGCCCATCAAGCGGGGCGGCCGCTCGTACGCGGCGCGCATGGCGGGGCTGCCCGACGTCGAGGTGCTGCTCTCGCGCGCCGACGAGATCCCCGAGCTCATCGCGTCGGGCCAGGCCCACGCCGGCATCACCGGTCTCGACCTCGTCAGCGAAGCCAACGCCGAGCCCGGCGCCCAGCCCCGCGTCAGCATCGTCATCGACGACCTGCGCTTCGGGCGGGCCGACCTCGTCCTCGGCGTTCCGGCCGTGTGGCTCGACGTCACCACCCTCGACGATCTCATCGAGGTCGCCGCCGACATCCGCCACGACCACGGCCGGGTGCTTCGGGTGGCCACCAAGTTCCCCAACCTCACCCGGTCCTACTTCAGTGGCGCCGGCTTCACCGACTTCCGCATCGTGCCCTCACTCGGGGCCACCGAGGGCGCTCCCAAGGCGGGCACGGCCGACATCATCGTTGACCTCACCTCCACCGGCACCACCCTCGCCGCCAACGGCCTGAAGCAGATCGACGGTGGTCGGGCCCTGCGCTCGCAGGCATGCCTCGTCGCCAGCGGCGATCCGGCGATCTGGACCGCCGGCCGGCGCCAAGCCTTCACCCAGGTGATCGACCTGATCGAGTCGGCGCTCGCCGCCGACGAGACGCGCGTCGTGCGCGCCCACTTCGCCGATGCCCCCGACGGGTCGGCGGCGCGCGGCGCCCTCGACGCGGTCCTGCTCGACAGCGCGTGGATCGTGGCTGACCACGGCACCGAGCTCGACGGTCACCTGGCGGTGGCGGACGTGCACGAGGTGCTGCGCCTCCTGCGGGCCCACGGGGCGCAGAACGCGGTCATCGAGGCCGTCGACCTCATGGTGCGCCCCACGCACCACTACGCCGAGGCCTTCTTCGCCTCGGTCGACACCGCCTGAGCGCCCGCACCCGGGCCGCAGGTCAGCCGGCGGTGAGGCTGCCGTAGGTGAT
>CAYYDZ010000091.1:0-2012 GCA_964470715.1 uncultured Microthrixaceae bacterium
AGGTGCTCGTCATCGAGGGCGGCCACGATGAGAAGGACCGCGTCGGCGCCCATGAGGCGGGCGTCGCACACGTCACGGGCCGAGACCGTGAAGTCCTTGCGCAGGACGGGCAGCGAGACCGCGGCCCGGGCCTCGGCGAGATCGGCGGGCGAGCCGCCGAAGAACTCGACGTCGGTGAGCACCGACAGGCACGAGGCGCCGCCGCGCTCGTACGCGCGGGCGACGTCCGCCGGCACGAGGTCGGGGAACAGGTCGCCCTTGGACGGTGAACGCCGCTTGACCTCGGCGATGACCCCCAGGTCGTCGCCACAGAGCGCCTCGGTGAACCCTCGGGTCGGAGGCAGCGCCCGCGCCCGCTCGATGAGCTCGTCGAGGGGACGGTCGTCGGCGAGGGCGTCGACGCGATGGGCGGCGAGGATCTTGTCGAGGTAGGTCGCGCTCACTCGTCCCGCTCCTGGGTCGTACCTCGCCGGGCCCCTCGTCGTGCGTTCGGGCCACGCAGGCCGGCGCCCGCGCCCTCCGGCGTCGTGCTCACGCGCGGCCCCCGTCGGCCAGGTCGTCGCTGCGGCTGGACCCCATGGCCATGAAGGGCAGCAGCACGAAGCCCAGCAGCGAGAAGGCGAAGCACATGAAGGCGAGGGCCAGGAGGGGGGCGGCCTGGAGCACCATGGCCACCGAGAAGAGCACCACCGCCGAGGCAAAGAGGGCCACTGGGACGAGGGTCCACGACCCGCGCACGTGGGCGTCGCTGATGGGCGTGTCGTCGGCCAGGTCGGCGGCCAGGTCGGCGCGCTCGTGGGGGATCCCTCCGCCTCCGGGGTGCCAGGACGGGCCGGGCTTGGGCTCGAAGCCCGGTCGGGGTGCCGTCGGCTGGCCGATGGTGCGGTCGTAGGCGCGGCGCGCCTCCTCGTTGCCGAGCACGGACCACGCCTCGTTCACCCGCTGCATCTGGCGCTCGGCCCGGCGCCGGCCCACGTCGTCCCCCGTGTGGTAGTCGGGGTGGTGGGTGCGGGCGAGGGCCAAGTAGGCGCGACGCACCGTGGCCGCGTCGGCCGTGGGCGCCACACCGAGCACCTCGTAGTGGGTCACCCCGCCAATGGTAGGAGGGGCAGCGGACGCACCTCGCCTCGAGCCTCGCCGCCGTCCCAGCGCACGGTGGCGGCGGCCGGCGGCTCGACGGACCGCTTCACGTAGGCGAGGGCGACGCCCCCTCCGTGGCCGGCGGCACCCGGGGCCGCGCTGGTGACGGTGCCGACCACGTCGTCGCCCACCACGACCTCGGCACCGACGGGAGGCACCGACCCCTCGACCAGGAGGCCGCGCAGGTGGCGGGGCACGTTGCCGCCCCGGCTGTCGATGCGGGCGGTCAGCTCCTGGCCCGTGTAGCAGCCCTTGGTGAAGCTGACCGAGCGCTCCACGACGCCCGCCTCGGCGGGGATGGTGTGCTCGTCGAGCTCGGCGCCCATGGCCGGCACGCCGGCTTCGATGCGCAGCCCCTCGAGGGCAGCAGGATCGCACCAGCGCACGCCGTCGGGGACGGACGGCGCTGGGCCCAGCAGGTCCACGCCGACGGCGCCGGGCCACTCGGGGTCGGCGGTGACGACGTCGCCCACCTCCACCGCGGCGGCGTCGGGGCCGCGCAGGGCCACGACCTGCCAGTCCAGCGGGATGATGGTGGCGTCGACCCGGAGCTTGAAGCGCTCGAGGCGAGCCACGAGGGCGGCGCCGGCTCCGGCATCGACGTCGAACACGAAACGGTCGGCGCCGAGCCGGGTGATGCGGGCCCAGACGGCCACCTTGCCGTCCGGGTGCAGGACGAAGGTCCACGCCGAGGCGCCTTCGGCCAGCGCGGCCACGTCCTGGCTGAGCTGGCCCTGGAGGAAGGTGGCGGCGTCCGGGCCGGCGACCTCGACCACCTCCCGGTCGGTGCGCACCGCCCCCACCGAGGCCCGCAGGGCCTGCTCGTCGGCCATCAGGTCACGGTCGTGGCTCATGGGGTCCCCTTGCGGCTC
>CAYYDZ010000091.1:2112-7567 GCA_964470715.1 uncultured Microthrixaceae bacterium
ACCATGGTGCGGATGGCGATGGCCGTGTCGATGTTGCCCGAGAAGTCGAGGTAGCCGACCACGCCGGCGTAGGGCCCCCGCTTGGTGGGCTCGAGGGCGTCGATGATCTCCATGGCCCGCACCTTGGGCGCCCCCGACACGGTGCCCGCAGGCAGCGTGGCCCGCAGGACGTCGATGGGCGTGCGGCCCTCGGCCAGCTTCCCGGACACCTGCGAAGTCAGGTGCATCACGTGGCTGTACCGCTCGAGGGTCATCATCTCGTCCACCTGCTCGGTGCCGAACTCGACGACGCGGCCCACGTCGTTGCGGGCGAGATCGATCAGCATCACGTGCTCGGCGACCTCCTTGGGGTGCTCGGCCAGCTCGGCACCGAGGCGGCGGTCCTCCTCGTCGGTGGCGCCCCGGGGTCGCGTGCCGGCGATGGGCCGCGACACGACCCGGCCGTCGAGCAGCTGCACCATCGGCTCGGGGGACGAACCGACGAGGGTCACCTCTGGGTGGCGCAGGAAGTACATGTACGGGCTCGGGTTCACCTGGCGCAGCACCCGGTACACGTCGAAGGGGTCGGCGTTCAGCTCGAGGTCGAAGCGCTGGGCCAGCACGACCTGGAAGATGTCGCCCGCGAGGATGTGCTCCTTGGCCACGTCGACGGCGGCGCAGTACATCTCGGCACCCATCGTGGAGGTGACCTCGGGCAGCGGGTCGCTTGGGTCGGGCGGATCGACCAGGGGCTCGCCGAGCGGGCGGGCACCATCCTCGGCCAGCTGTTCGAGGCGGGCGACGGCAGCCTCGTAGGCGGCGTCGAGGTCGTCCACCGTGGCGTCGGGCTCGACGAGCACGTTGTCGATGAGGGTGACCCGTTGGCGCCAGTGGTCGAAGGCGGCGAGCTGACCGATGACCGAGAGGACGGCGTCCGGACGGCCGAGGTCGTCGTGGGGTACATCGGGCAGGTGCTCGACCTCGCGCACGACGTCGTAGCCCAGGTAGCCGATCACCCCGCCGTGGAGAGGTGGCAGCTCGGGCAGCTGCGGCGACCGGTAGTGCTCGAGAAGGTGCTCGAGCGTCGCCAGCACGCCCCGGTCGGTGGGCACGCCGAGGGGCAGCTCGCCGTCGACGTCGAGGCGCCCGCCCCGGGCAACGATGGTGGTGAGGGGGTTGCGCCCGACGAAGGACCAGCGGCTCCAGCGCTCGGCGTGCTCGACGGACTCGAGCAGGAAGCCGGGCCGCTCCCCCACCAGGCGGGCGAAGGCCGCCACCGGCGTGGTCATGTCGGCCACCAGCTCCCGCCACACCGGCACGACGCTGTGGTCGCGGGCCAGGGCGTGGAAGTCATCACGGGAGGGCTGGTACACGGCGGTCGTCGTCCTTCAGGTGGTGGTGGCGGGGGCGGGATCGGGGTCGTTCCCCGCGTCCTCGGGGTGCCCGAAGGCCCGGAAGAAGCACGAGCGCTCGCCGGTGTGGCAGGCGCCGCGGCCCTCCTGGTCGACGATGAACAACAACGTGTCCCCGTCGCAGTCGTAGAAGGCGGCCCGCACGTACTGGCGGTCGCCGGAGGTCTCGCCCTTGCCCCACAGCTCCTGGCGTGAGCGGCTCCAGAACCACGTGCGGCCGGTGGCGAGGGTCGTGGACAGCGACTCGGCGTTCATCCACGCCAGCATCAGCACCTGGCCGTTCTCGGCGTCCTGCACGATGGCGGGCACGAGGCCGTCGGCGTTGTACGCCACGCGCCCGAGCTCCTCGGCGGTCACCTCGATGGGCTCGGCCTCGAAGGTGGCGGCCCCCGCCTCCCCGCTCACAGGTAGAGGCCCGTGCTGCCCTCGTCGAGGCGGGGGGCGGCGACGGCGTGGATGTCGCGCTCGCGCAGGATCACGTAGTCCTGGCCCCGCACCTCGACCTCGAAGCGGTCCTCGGGGTTGAACAGCACGTGGTCGCCGGGCTCGATGCTGCGGACGTTCGGGCCGGCCGCCACGGCCTCGGCCCACACGAGGCGCTTGCCCACCTGGGCGGTGGCGGGGATGACGATGCCGCCGCTGGACCGCCGCTCACCCTCGGAGGAGGTCTGCACCAGGATGCGATCGTTCAGCATCTTGATGGGGAGCTTGTCGTCGTCGTCCTTGTCGGGCCCCGCCGAACCGTTCGCTGCCATGGCGGTCACGGTACCGGCCGTCACCCGGCGCCCGGCCCGACAATCGTCACCTCGACCCGGGCCGGCGCCGGCGTGGGCGAGGCGGCCAGGGAGGCCACGAGGGTGTAGTCCCCGGGCTCGACGTCGAGGGGCACCCCGCCGAGCTCGACCCGGTACTGCTGGGCGGCGCCGAGCACCTGGCAGCGCACGCCTTCGGCGAAGGCCTGGCCCGCGCTCCACCGGTAGGCCACGGCGCCGTCGCGCCGCAGGACGACGTCCCCGTCCTGGCTCGTCGGGTACACGAGGGTCACGGGGGCGTCACCCCGGTTGGTGACGGTGAGCCCCCAGCGCACCCGGCCCGTCTCGAGGGTGACGCCGAGCTGCACCCGAAGGTCCAGGTCGTCGGCGACCCGGTCCGGGCCGGCGGAGCGGCCCTCGCACGTGGCCGCCGCCGGCGGGGCCGCGGCTGCGAGCGGGTCGGTGTTCGGCGGCCCGCTGGTCGGGCTGGTGGCGTCCGAGGGCGGGATCAGCACGGCGTCGCCGGCGTCGAGGGTCGTGCCCGTCGCTCCCTCGTCGCCGCTGTCGGCCGCCGGGTGGGCCGGATCGTCGGCGCCGGACGAATCGCCGCTGCTGCACGCCGCCGACGGGCCCACGACGACGAGCAGCGCCACCAGCAGCGCACCTCGGAGCCGCGGAGTGCTCACTGCGGCCGGACCGTGATCCCCCGCGCCGCCAGGTGCTGCTTGGCCTCGGCCACGGTGTGCTCGCCGAAATGGAAGATGGAGGCGGCGAGGACGGCGTCGGCGCCCCCTTCCAGCACGCCGTCGGCCAGGTGGTCGAGCGAGCCGACGCCGCCGCTGGCGATGACCGGGATGCCGCACGCGTCGGACACGGCCCGGGTGAGCTCGAGGTCGAAGCCGTCCCGGGTGCCGTCGCGGTCCATGGAGGTGAGGAGGATCTCGCCGGCGCCCCGCCGCTCGCACTCGGCCGCCCACGCCACCGCGTCGAGACCGGTGGGGTTGCGGCCGCCGTGGGTGTAGACGCCGAAGGCGGGGCCGTGCGCGCCGGGAGGCCGCCGACGGGCGTCGATGGCCACCACGACGCACTGCGTCCCGAACTCGGTGGCGAGCTCGGTGATGAGCTCGGGCCGGTCGATGGCGGCGGTGTTGATGGACACCTTGTCGGCGCCGGCGCGCAGGAGGCGGCGGGCGTCGTCCACCGAGCGGATGCCGCCCCCGATGGTGAAGGGGATGAACACCTCCTCGGCCGTGCGCCGGGCCACGTCGACGATGGTGTCGCGGGCATCGGAGGATGCCGTGATGTCGAGGAAGACCACCTCGTCGGCCCCTTCACGGTCGTAGCGGGCGGCCAGCTCGACCGGGTCGCCGGCATCGACCAGGTCCACGAAGTTCACGCCCTTGACCACGCGGCCGTTGTCGACGTCGAGGCACGGGATGATCCGGGCGGTGCGCACCTCAGCCCCCCACCGACGCCACGAGGGCGGCGTCGAGGGTGAAGGCCCCCTCGTAGAGGGCGCGGCCGACGATGGCGCCGCTGAGGCGACGGCCCCCGGCCTCGAGGCCGCGCAGGCGTTCGAGGTCGGCCAGCGCGCCCACGCCGCCGGAGGCGATGACGTCCACGCTCGTGGCCGCGAGGACGGCGCCCAGCCCGTCGACGTCCGGGCCTTCGAGGGTGCCGTCCCGGCCGATGTCGGTGACGATGAGGGCGGCGATGCCGGCGGCCTCGAACTCGCGGGCGACGTCGAGGACCGACCGACCGGATGCCTCCTCCCAGCCCCGCACGGCCACGTCGCCGGCCCGGGCGTCGAGCCCGACCGCCACCGGGTGGCGGGCGGCGAGGCGGGCGACCAGCTCGGGCTGCTCGAGGGCGACCGTGCCGAGCACGACCCGGGCCACGCCGCCGGCGAAGAGGCGCTCGGCCGTGGCCTCGTCGCGGATGCCGCCGCCGGTCTGGACGGGCACGTCCACCGCCGCGGCGATGGCGCTGATGACCTCGGTGTGGGCCGGTACGCCGGAGCGGGCGCCGTCGAGGTCGACCACGTGGATCCACGGCGCCCCCGCATCGGCGAAGGCGCGGGCCTGGGCGACGGGGTCGTCGGCGTAGACCGTCTCCTGGGCGTAATCGCCCTGGTAGAGGCGCACGCACCGTCCGCCCCGCAGGTCGATGGCCGGGTAGAGGTCCACGGTCAGGCCTGCTGTCCCAGAGCGCTCGCCTGGCGGGCCGCAGCCTTGGCGAAGTTCGCCAGCACGGCGAGGCCCTTGGCGCTCGACTTCTCGGGGTGGAACTGGGTGGCCCAGACGTTGCCCCGCTCGACCACCGCAGTCACGGGGCCGCCGTAGTCACAGGTCGCGACGACGGCGTCGCCGGGGGGCGGGGCGTAGGAGTGGACGAAGTACATCCAGAGCGGGTCGTCGATGCCGTCGAGCAGCGCCGACGGGCCCTGGCGCTGGAGCAGGTTCCACTGCATCTGCGGGCGCTTCTCGGTGTCGGGCAGGAGGCGCACGGTGCCGGGCAGCACCCCGAGGCCGGCGGTGTCGGGCGCCTCCTCGGAGGCCTCGTAGAGCAGCTGCATGCCGACGCAGATGCCCATGACGGGGCGGCCCGAGGCCACCGCGTCGAGGGTGGGCTCGGCGAGGCCGGCCTCGTGGAGCGCTTCCATGCAGCGACCGAAGTTGCCGACGCCCGCCAGCACCACCCCGTCGGCGGCCGCGATGAGCCCCCGGTCGGCCGTGAGGTGCGCTTCCGCACCGACGTGCTCGAGGGCCTTCTGGGCCGAGCGCAGGTTGCCGATGCCGTAGTCGACGACGGCGATGACGGGGCCGCTCACAACGTCCCCTTGGTGGACGGCACCCCCGCGCCCTCGATGCGCACGGCGTTGCGCAGCGCGTGGGCCACGCCCTTGAAGGTGGCCTCGATGATGTGGTGGGTGTTCTTGCCCCGCGTCTTGGTGATGTGCAGCGTGATGGCTGAGGCGACCACGAAGGCGCGCCAGAACTCCTCGATGAGCTGCGGGTCGAAGGGCGGGTCGCTCAGGATCTTCTCGCCCGGGAAGTCGACCTCGTAGTGCAGGTACGGGCGACCGGAGAGGTCGAGGGCGACCTCCACAAGGGCCTCGTCGAGGGGCACCGAGGACGAGGCGAAACGCCGCACGCCGGCCTTGTCGCCCAGCGCCGCGGCCAGCACCTCGCCGAGGGCGATGCCGACGTCCTCGACGGTGTGGTGGTGGTCGATCTCGAGGTCGCCCTCGGCCCGCACCCGCAGGTCGAAGCCGCCGTGGCGGCCGAGCTGGCTGAGCATGTGGTCGAAGAA